>SLDR01000028.1 GCA_007125155.1 Candidatus Campbelliibacteriota bacterium
ATAAGGAATGGCCGAAGAGGTGAAGGTCCCCGGTGTGTCAAAAAGGCTAAGGAAGGTGGGATCGGCCCATTCGGGAATTTGTTCGTCAGAGACCCTTAGGATCTGACCGGTCTCTCCGATGCCCAGGGTGGAAAGAATTTCCTCGTCAGTGGCGTAAATCATATCCCCTATGGAATATTCACTTATTCCGGTACCTCCGCGAGAAACAATGAGAGGCTCTCCGCCGATCAAATTTATATCCAATTCTCCTTCCACGACATCTACCAATATATTGGCTTCGGATAGACTAACAGAGACTCGATCGGAGCCGGCGGCAACGCCTCTAAACTGCAATTCTTCACCTTCTCTTTGATGAAAAACTCCGTAACCCAAAGTGTTAACATTAACCAAGAAGTACAACACATCATCACCTACTCCGGCAATCGTTTGCCAGATCAGATTACCCGATCCGTCTACAGTCAAAACCTGTCCAGACATTCCACCTTCTTCCGGCCAGAAATAATCAACTCCGGAAAAAGTGGTGGTACCTGTAACACCCAAAGAACCGAAAACATCGAGTGTCCTTTCCGGAGAGTCGGTACCGATACCCAAACGCTCCAGATCAATGTCCCATGTTATACCCTGAGTTCTCTGCGCTACAGATCCAATCGTGGAAATGTTATGAACCATTCTACCTTGAACATCAATATCAACGCCCGCTTGTGGAGCTCCTCCACCACTAACGGTCGTGCTTATACGGAACACTCCATCTTCAACTTCACTGATCGTTATTCTGTCGCCGGCTTGGATGCCTTGTACCATATCAATACCCAATAGCCTCCCGCCTTGAAGATCGATGTCGGCTCCACCTGTTAAAACTCCACCTGTAGCCGTAATACTTTCATAAAAGTGACTTTCTCCAAAAACGCTGGTTTCCCCGTAAAGTAAAGTGGAAGTCGAGACCATTAACTCCGAAAAGATAGAGGGAGAAAGAAAGGTACTTGTACCGGTGACGGTAAGTAAGTCCTGAAGATAAGCATGACCCTCAAGGTTAAATGTTCCGTCGACAGAAAAAGACCCTTCCCTCCAAGAAAGGTCGGGGCTTGATGTTAATTCACCATCCTCTGTCCAAAAAGCGATCTCGCCCTCTACACCGGCCCCCGCTACGGCTCCCATATCAGTAATGGAAGTCCATGTTAGTTGTCCTTGATCATCCGTGACCAGTATATTGTTATCATCCAGACTTTCGGGCCAGGTATAAGTCAGACCGCCAAAAGTGGTGACATCTGCGGCGGTTAAAGGTCCGGCCACATCGACAGATTGAAAAAAAGAATCACCCTCAACACTCAGGTCTTGACTTAAAAGAGTATCCACATTGATCTCAAAATAACCTTGACCTTCAACAACCTGAAGGAAAACCTCGTCTGCGGGGGCACCTAAGAAATCTTCAAAATATCTCAATGGTATAGATTCGGGTGAATTATCATCATCTAAAGAAACATCATCTTGAGAAGCCGAACCCGTTTGAGCCAAGAATGATCCCGGGTCACCTATAGGGTCATTATATCTTCCAACAAACATTGGGATGAAAGAATCAAGGCTCTTGTGAACGAAAGCAGGCAAAAGGTGTTCCATCTCAAAGGAGCGAATGACCTGTAATGTGGCCGTTGTACTTAAAAAAATAAAAAGTAGGAGTAAAACCAAAACCGTAGTTTTTTTGGTGGCTTTTTTAAGGGCATCAAGTCTGGTCTCATCCAAGTCCAATATCGATCGATAATGAGAATTCAAATCTCCTTCGCTGTTAGAGTGTTCTTGATATAAAGACGGACTCGATTTCTTTTTTGCATAAGACGAGGTCTGATTTACGACATCATGGTCATCATTAAGATCGTTTTCTTTTTTGGGTAAACCTTTAGAGTTGGATGAATTTTGATCTCTAATATTCAAAGGTTCGCTGGCGCCAATTTGGACATCGTCGTTATTACCTATTGATCTTTTAATGGGAATGAATAAAGGAGGTTTATTTTCAATTTGAGGTATTCCTGAAGATATTCCATCCTTGTACCTGATAAGATCGTCCTGTTGTATAAGCCAACTGCGTCCATCTTTACGACACACAACCAGCCCGGCTCGACAAAGTTGCCCGATGTAGTCAGTCGTGTATCCCGTAACTCTGGAAGCTTCACGAGTCGAAAGATATATTTTTCCTTTCACTTCTTTCATACAATAACGAGAAGTGTTTCTTGAAAATTCATTTATCTCGGCCGTATCTCGGTTATCTCGGACACGAATCAAGTTATTCAAATTACACCTTTTCCTCTCTCGTACTACTAATTGTAACAAAGAACATGAAGGTTTTATCAGTGACCTTTGTGGATAACGATCTCGGTTAAAAATGACTGATTTGGCATGCTATAATCAAAGCCGTAACATGAATAATGATTCAGAAAAAAGAGATGGGGTTGAGGAATCCATTTTGAAGGTGCGTGTCATGGCTTTAGGAGAGATGATCTGGGAAGGTTCTGCAATGACCGTCTCCGCTGAAAATACTTCCGGTCCCTTCGATATTCTTCCTGAACATGCTAACTTCATCACCATTTTAAAAGAGTCTCCGATCACGATCCGGACAGCGAATGGAATAAAAGAGTTTTCATTCCCCAGATCCTTGCTTTATGCGGGTGACAACGTTATCAAAATATACGCCGGCATATGATTCGGCATCAATCTATATAATTTAAATATTTTTAGTAAAAAAAGAAAAAAACTCTAAAATTTGGCAAAATCATCAAATTAATATGTTCACTCAAATGGATCGTGATCTCTTAATTGATATCTATATTTTGATCTCCCGAATACCACATTCGCCCAGATCGAACAAGATTAAGTCCATCAAAAGACCTTAAAACTAGATCAAGAATATTTTCACTACATTAAAACAACGGCAAAATTACCTCAAAACTAAAGATCTCGGATATAGATAAAAATATAAATGGGTCTGATCCATGAATATTATCAATTCATATATAACGTTCTTTGTGTCAATACCGATACATAAATTTGAGTTAATGCATAATTTATAACAGAGACTTCAAAAAAAGACCGCCAAGATCAATAAATTTTATAAATCGAAGTCCTTACATGAGCTACCGATATGATCACAAAAGACACCATAATGGAAGGTGAGCTATCAGGATTTTTAAATATTAAGATCAAAATATTTTCGGGCGACCCCGATCCCGGAGAAACACAAAACCAAGACAAGCAATGTGTTGTGCATGTGCGTGAAACGGTCATTAAATTACTTTTAACTTATCGCGATATTCAGCTCTACCCCCCCCTCCACCTTTTTTTAAAAGATCGCCCACTTGATTTTCAGCAAACATTATGTTGCTATTTAATTCTGGCTTAAGTTCCGATACGGCCGAGATACAGCCTAGATAAGCTATTTATTCTGAAATAATATTCTCCATATCGCAACTTTTAATCCGGATGGGGAATCAAATAATCAGCACATAGGAACGTGTTTTATTGAAACACAATAACAACAATCGTGCTTAGACCGAATAATCAGACATCTACGGTTCCGGCTTCTGTAAAGACCCTTGATCTGAATTCTGCTTGGTATCTCAATTAGCCAACCACCTTTTGCGACACCTTGACTTCCGGTCAAAATATTTAAGATGTCCGATCAAATCGCAGCCACTGACAATAAAAGCTTTGAATACAATCACGGGCCCGTTCGTATTGCGATCTTTAATATCCAAAATACCTTTTCCTAAACAAAAAAATTTAATAATTCGAGAATATTTATCGATTCTGAATCGAAGGATCTTTTAACAAAAAAACCAGGTTGCAGATGCCCTGGTTCCCAAACCGGAAGTTGTCTTTTGTTTATATTTATTTTTCTATGCCGGCCCCCTTTATTGTTCCTATGAACTTGAACTTCTCGGGGGGTAAATCTTCGAAATTACCTGTAACTATATCACAAACATCCTTGACCAGTTCTTCTCTTTTTACAAAAACACCACTTCTTCCGGTGTGGATCTCGGCAGAGAAGAAAGGCTGGGTCATGTAATTAATGATCTGCTGAGCTCGGCGGTATATTTTCCTGTTCTCAACGGAAAGCTCCTCTTCACCTACTATTGATACTATCCTGTTCAATCGGTTGAATTGATTCAGAAGTTCGGTTGCTTTGGTCACCGCAACGTAGTGCATCTCACCGAGATCCTCCTTAGTTACGATCGAAGACTGCGATCTGAATGGATCAATTGCGGGAAGCCTGCCTTCTTGAGCAACATCGCGAGACAAGACCACCGCGGCATCGAGATGTGGAATAGTCGTGGTTACAACGGGGTTTGTAAGCTCATCAGAAGGTACATAAATGGTCTGAACCGAGGTTATATAACGATCAGCCGTACTCTTTAAACGATTCTCAAACTGAGCCACCTCGGTCTGCAATGTGGGCTGATAACCAAACTCCGAAGGAATATTATCAAGAAGAGTTGAAAGTTCACCACCCGCCTGAGCAAATCGGAACATGTTGTCAACAAAAAACAAAACATCCTTATTACCATCATCACGAAAGTACTCAGCTAAAGCCGATGCCGCCCACGCTACTCGGAAACGTACGGCGGCATTCTCATTAACGTTGCCCATTATCATTGCGGTTTTCTCTATAAGTCCACTGTCCTCTAATATTTTCCACAATTCATGGCCCTCCCTGATGCGCTCTCCGATACCAGCAAATATGGATATGGTATTCTTTTCCTGTTGAATGTTATGCATCAACTCCGTGAGAAGCACGGTCTTCCCCACTCCCGCACCTCCTATTATTCCAAGCTTTCCTCCTCTAGGTAAAGGAGTAAAAAAATCTATGACCTTAATACCTGTTTCTTGAATTCGTAACTCTGATGATCTTAACTTATCAGTATCATCGGCTTCGGTGTATATTGAACGTAACTCCCTTGCTTTTATGATCCCTTTCTCGTCCTGAGGTTGGCCGTAAAGATTCATAACCCTGCCTAAAACCCCCTTACCTACAGGAATGGATATTTGCCCTCCCGTTGTCACCACTCTGGTATATCGAGATACCGAATCAACCGGAGAAAGGAGAAGGGCGTTTATAGTATGATCATCCGAATAAGAATAAACTTCCATGCAAGTATCGTGGTCATCTTCGGCCAAAAGAAGCTCACGAATTGCAGGTCGATAATCGGTCTCACAAGATATCCGAACTATCTGACCCGTAATGGACTTGACTCTTCCTAAGAATCTTAACTCTTTATCTTTTTTTGTCATTATTTTTTAAACCCGACAGCGATTCAAACAACTGTATATCAAGCTGTCTTTGTATACTATCATGTAACTCTCGTTTTTTTTGTGAATACATTTCAACAGCGGAGTTCTCAGCGCCGTCCATCCTAACCAGTCTAGTGGCTGTACGAGACAGATCGGTCTCAAGCATGATCCTCTGTATCAAAATATACTGAACCTGAGTTGAAAAAAAATCATGTATCAGTGGTAGATCGGGTTCAAATATAAAGCGGTTCAAATTTCCCTGAACCTCCCCCTCTCCCACTTCGGCCATGCGAACAATATCCATGGTCACCGGCACTTGATGAAAGGGGGTTTTATACTGAGGGAAGTGAACGATGGCCTTACTGTAACTTTTGGCCAAACTTATGACCTTCTGCACCTCCCATCTTGTTGGGTTATCGTCTCCAAAAAAAACAAATTTGCACCGATCATAATATTCCGTTTCTTGCATAAATATCTCACCCATCTTACCTATCACAATATGGTCCTCGGCCTTACTCCAATTCTTTAAAAAAAATTTCATAACTTCCTGATTCAAAGACCCGTAAAATCTATGATTTGAGGTAACAGCTATATTCGCCACCGGTCGTTTTTTCATCTCATTAGAGATACCCTTGTACTGTTCATTGACCAAAATTTGAACTTGATTAAAGAGATCCTCTATCTCCTTATAAAAATTGATATTCTTCTTGAAATCCTCCCGCAACCGCTGAACTCTTTCTACGGCCAGATCACGCATGACCCCTGATAGGGTTTTGATCGAAAGAATTGCTTCCAGCTCCTCTCTGGTTTTTTTGATTACAGACATTTGATACTACAAATTAACTTTCCGGTGTATTAAAATATCAACCCGTCTATTATTCCTCTTCGGCGACACCGATATCTTTATCATCTTCAACGGGTTCTTTATCTTTTTCTTTAACAATGTTGGAAGATGAAGATGAATCCTTATTTTTACCTGTAGCAACCTCCAACTCATTGATACCTTTTTCAAGTTCTATCAGAAGGTCAGAAAATCCAAGATCTTTTGAAGAGGTCATTTCCCTGGCTCCGGCCAGGGACTTGCCTTCTTCGAGTGTTTTGATTATATTTTCACGTTCAAAACCTATAAAATCGAGATCTCTATCTTCGGGTTCAAAAAAACGAGTAAAGACAAGTGCCAATAATAGAATTTGAGTTGTTAATGACAAGAATCCAATATTCTTTTGGTTCATCAGCTCACTTATGATCCTTCCTCTTTTTAGTATATCCCGCGCATGAGAACTGAGTTGGGTCCCGAAACGACTATACTCCTGCTGACGCGGGTACTCAGAAAGTATATTTATGATACTCGTTGACAGTTCTCGCTGAATTTTATTGTGAGTTGCGTGCCCTACACGGGTGACCGACTGAAGTACGGATATTGCCGGCTTAAAACCTTCAGCATGTATCTCCTTTGAGAATAGAAGATGCCCATCGGTTGATCCCATTAAGTTTGTGGGTATCATGTTCGTAAATCCCTCCATATCGGTCTCCAGGACCGGAAGAAGAGTGATGGTCCCATTGCCCTGTTTATCATTAAAGCTTCCGCTCCTCTCCATCAGGCTTGCGTGTCTATAGAACATATCTCCGGGATATGACTCTCTTCCGGGGAACTGATTTGATAAGAGGGCTATCTCTCTTAGATACTTGGCATGAATGCCAAGGTCATCCAATATTAGGACCACATCTTTTCCTTGATTGCAGAAATGCTCAGCTATCAAGAAGGCTGTTGATGGCGCAATACTTATCATGGGCGCCGACTCATCCGAGAGTGCCGAAACTATTATAGTGTTATCCATGGCATCATTTTCCTCCAAAACCTTTATCAAACCGGATGTGAAGTTAACCGGTTTACCAATAGCGGCATATATACAAATGTTTTGAAGTTCTTTTTGATTGATCGCGACATCTCTTAAGAAATCATTCTTTCCACTGTGTATCGGCCCATATATAAGCTCGCGCTGACCTTTTCCTATCGGCAAAGTGATGTCAACCAAAGCAAACCCCGTAACCAGCTGCCTGTCAATAAAAGAACGTGAATCGATGTCTCTTGCTTTTTTATCAAAAGAAAGTTTCTCGGAAAAATTACCTTTATAACGCTTACCGATCCCATTATCCGAAACCACCTCACCTAATGCATTCAACACCTTTCCTTTAAGGTGTTCACCGATATGTATCCTGGAACCCTCGCTGTCAATAAAAAATTCTATCCCGGGACTGGCGGGTTTGTTATCAAGAAATAATGCTTCTATTGATCCGGGCAAAAGAGAATGAACCACGGCTTTCCTGCCTTCTTCATCCACGATGATATCATTAATGCGGGCCGACGGTAGTCCCTTTATGCTCAGAAGGTAACTGTTGACCTTTGTTACGTAACCAACCTCTTTCTTTATCAGGTTCTCCATCATATTGATTAATTATACTACCGTTTCACCTTCTTTAATAAGTGGAAAAAAAGATGAGGCATGCATCAACGCATACACCAAAGAGATCAAAGAATATTTTCATTCATTATCTCTTTTATACGGGATGATATCTTTTTGTATTGTGTTTTTTTCATGCTTTTGAAGCTCATATCGTACTTCTCGTCACCCCAACTGAAATAACAACCCGCGGCCATATCGCAATCAGCTTTAAAAATTAAAAAAGCTCTTTCATCAACATTTTTTTTGATCCATTTGCCAATAAATACAACATCCTCACTCCTGGGTTCTACAGGCGTTTGCAAAAAGAAAACAGGGCATTTTTTAAAATCATCTTCAATTTCTGAAAGAATATCGTATGGATCTTTAGAAGATAGGATCTTTTTGAACAAATCTTCACCCCATTCTTTTACCGCTTCCTTATTATCATCAGTTATCCGTTTACCAACACAGAATCGATCGAATCTATCCAGAACCGGTAGATGTTTTTGTCGATCTTTATACAATAGAAATTCAATAAATTCCTTAAGCAAAGAAAAACGACGATGAAAATCAGTGTAAGTATATGTATTGGAAAAAATAATATCAGAAATTCTCATAAGATATTGAACCCCCTCCTATTCGAAAGCCCCTCTCTTTTTGGCTTCTTCAAGAGCATTGATTATAACCTCCCTGTGATCATCATGTGTGAGTTTCGTGTTTAATGCTATTTGAGCGGTTTCTTCCACAAGTGTAACTATCTGTTCATCAACAACTCTCATTCTGTCACGTCTGTATTCCTTAACTTCCCTCTTTAAATCTTCAAGTTCTTTATTGAACGCGCCTTTAAGCATCTCAATAAACTCCGCCTTAGATGCCGATATGTCCTCTGACACCTTGCCTATCTCCTCATTCATTTGCTCGCAAGATCTTTTACTTACCTCTTCAATGGCACTTGTGGCCTTAAGGACAGAATCCCTCAAGTGATCTCGCGCTTCTTCGGACATCTCACCGGAGATCCTCTCCAGGTTTTGAGCATTTTCCGCAAAAACATTCCTGGCATCATTGTTCATTTCTTCCAGCTGTTGTGAGAATTTATGACTGTTGGCGCGAGCTTCTTCGGACATCTCACCGGAGATCCTCTCCAGGTTTCGAGCATTTTCTTCAAAAGCATTCCTGGCATCATTGTTCATTTCTTCCAGCTGTTGTGAAAATTTATGACTGTTGGCGCGAGCTTCTTCGGACATCTCATTCGAGATCCGGTCAAAACACTTTCCGCATTCCTCGAAAGCTTTTCTGGCCTCGGAATTCAAAACCTCGAGCTGTTTCACGGAACTCTCGACAACATTTAAATCCTCTGAAGTTCTATTCATTTTTTCTTCCATATTCTCTATGGCAAGATCCAATGATCTTTTTATATCCTCGTTAGCCTTATCAAGAGTCGAATCCATCTTTGTTCGGGCTTCATGCAACATCTCATCAGAGAACTCCGAAACCTTTTTAACGCTTTCGGAGAGGCTTTTTCCGGCTTCCCGACTCAGATCTTCCAAACACTCGGTAAAAGAGGCGTGCATTCGATCTATTTCAGACTTTCTTTCGGATAGATATTGACCCGCACTCCGCTCCGCTACCAGCAGTGTTTCACCGGCCTTCAGGCGGGTCTCTTCCATCAAATTTCTCGCTCGATTCTTCGTCGAATCTATTATCTTATGGTAAGAATTTTTTTGTTCTTCCAGTTTGCGTAAAAGCCAAATGGTTGAAAAGAGTAAAAGGATCACTGAGGTGATCAAAAGTATCAAAAGCACAGATATTGGGTCCATTTCAAACATTTTAAAAGAATATCTTAATTTTATCCGATCTGAATATATTTTATCATGCGAATATCGAGTTTCAACGAAAAACCTTTGACCTTTTTACATTACCCTGATAATAAAGACGGGTATAAGCAAGATCAGCGCGCTCAACAGAAGCCCGCCAACGCTTATCAATATGACCAGGAACATGTTAAATATCATCATCTTCTGTATCGACTGTCGAGCCAAGGGGTTCCTTCCGAGGGCCGAAAGTCCATCTTTAACATTTGCCTTGAAAAAATAATAAGCAAAATAAAAAGCCCCTAGAGCCACCATGGCCGCAGCCATATAACGGGCGATCATTGCCAAATAATGCTCGATCTGCTCAAGAACGGAATCCTCCTCATCTTCAGCCGGGAAGATATCTTCGTCCCCCTCTGTTGCTCCTATCTTAAGATCGACCAAGAGCTGACCAGCGGGGATCTCTTGATCAAATATGTCAAAAACAATATCTGTGGCACCACTCTCGGTAAGGTCCTCCAACGCAATACCAACCAAATTTCGGTGTTCTGAGCCCGCCGTCATACCGTAACCGGGAACATCAGAAGTGACTATACGGTCTCCGGTCCTTATCGGTCCGTCTTTTAAAACGACATTAACTCTTGCCTGCCCTGTTCTTAAGACCGAAACATTGCTCTCTTCATCAGGAATAATGGTCATCAAAGGCCTCTCCACAATGACACCGAAAACATCCGGGCTGTCCACCGTTCGGGAGAGATAGAAAAAACCTGTTCTGGAATCGCGAGAAATTATATTTCCGGGGACAATTCCTTCATCGCTAACGGGATTAATACCCTGACCCACTTGGGCCGATACCGTATTGAAAAGATACGCTGAAACTCCCAGCAGACTCAGTATAATTAAGAATGAAATTAAAGAATTTACGTACATGTGAGATCTAAGACTCAAAAAATTCAAGTGGAGGATTTTTAAACCAAAACAAAACTCTTCCTTGACATTTATGGTAACATTTTATCATATGATCCAACTTTAGATGTACCCATATTTAAGACTTCGTTTTTTATACATTATCTTTAAATTCATAAATATTTAAAATTGTCCCAATGAATAAGTCAGGACAGATCATATATCAACCTTAAAGGTCTCCCTGATGATACCGTCCTTTACCTCAAAGGGCTCGGAGGTATAAACATTCCTATAGCTATCCTCTCCCTCTTTGCAATCAATGCTTACATAATAGAAACCATTAGTTACGAGTGAAAAATATCTCCCGTAGGCATCACACACCACCTTATAAGCCTCGTTACCACTATCGACCAGACGAATCCGGACGATGGCAAAAGGTAGGGGTTCCCCGTTTCTCTCATTGACCACCTTGCCCAGTCGGCGCGGCTTGATCCTGATCATTCTTACAAACATCAGAAGTAAATAGAGGGAAACTATTATAATGTTATATACGGTAGGCATCAGTAACAAAGCCACGAGTGAAAAAATGAATCCAATATAAAAGAACCAATTAAGAATGACCGCCTTGAAGAAGTCACCATAAGAATAATAGTTAAGTATCTTCTTATTAAGTTTTGCAAACTCATTCCAGTCAAATTTATCGGGATCCATGGGGACATTCTTTCCGGCAATGGCAACTTTATCGTTTATCTCAAAGATCTCCCCAAAATAAAGATCGTCGTATATGACATCGCTTCTTTTCCCCTTTAATTTTTTTGAAGGAAAACTATAATTTGTCTTGTTGACCTTCAATCTGTATCTACCTGGCTCAACCAGGAACCCGTATCGACCATCAATATCGGTTATCGAGGTTTTTATGTCATTTCCGTCTTCATCTTGGAGTTGAACATAAGCCGGATCTATAGGCTGCTTGGTAACACTGTCATAAACGACCCCCCAAGGTCTCAAACGCTTCTTGAAACCCAAAAAACCCACGAACAGAGCCCACAGCCTGAAAGGTAATAGAATGATCTCCAATATCCTTAAAGACGAAAAGAACAATGATGTCAAAGTTAAAAAAAATCCCGCAATGATACCCAGAATGGAGACCATTTGAGCCAACGTTACTCCGACATCGGTTTGTAAGAATTCACGTGCCATGTCTACGGCTCTACTGCCCATGTACTGGAAAGCCCCTACGTCATGAATAATAAGGTCCATAAAACTCGTTTCCGACAAACTTGGAGTAACTTCCGAAGGGGTCTTGCTGACAACGGCCGAACCATGCCTACCGATCCGGAGATCGACCATTATCAAGCCTGACGGGTATGTTTCCCCATTGGCCAATGTAACAACTTCCTCGGTATCATCCTCGTCTAAAGATTCAAGAGCGATACCAAGAGTATAGCGATGATGACCTTGAACGGCCTGGCCGAAGCCTGAAACATCGGATGTGGTTATGTTGTCACCCCTTTCTATCGGTCCGTCCTTTAAAATTACATTGACGGGAGTCTGGCCCATCCTAATGACCGGAACAGATCCCGATTCGGTCCGAAACATTAACATGGGATTCTCCACAACCACGCCGAAAACGTCGGGGCTGTCTTCAACGGCGGAAAGCCAAAGAGTATTACTATATCTGTCACGAACGATTATGTCCCCGGGAATGGTATTAAGATTCTCTATCGGATAAGTAACGGAAAGATTGTAGTGAAGAGAATCGAGGGCGGATGAACCAAGCGGGAAAATGAGCAGAAATAAAAAAAAAAAAACAATGCGATATTTGGAAAAAAACGAACTTCTCATGGTTACTAAGACCTTAACGTCAAATCGATCATTCTTATGAACATCTTATCACAGTGGATGCTTAAAGCTTCCATTAAAAATATTATGGAAGTCGGTATTCCATATTATTTGAAAAAAAATTCTTGATCATTTTTTATATCGGACAGCCTCCCGCAACGCAGGCGTACTCCTTGGCGCCCTCAGTGTTATCTTCCCCTTCATAAGTAACTATCTTTGAGAAATCAATACCGGTAAATCTTTTAGCCATCTCTTTGTATCTTTCCTCATCTATCTCTTCATAAGGGGCGAGGCTGTAAACATGATCATTTTTTGGCAAAAAGGAAAGTCCGCCAATTATTTCCCAGTTATTATAAAGCCAGTGAGCTGTTGATATCCATTCACTTTCATCAACGGTGACGGTTACCGAAGGATTGTGTTCGGTGTAATTTTCTTTTACCTTTTTCCAGTGGTCAAGTTGATCTTGAGAATTAAGATCCCCGCTTGTTATAGCTCCCTCCGGCGCCTTGACGGGAAACTCAAGAACATAAGTATTAGCGTCACTTTCCGTTTGACCAACCTCAGGATAAAAAGGTACCCCTTGATCCCTTAACATGTGGAATAACGAGTCTGTGGAAGATATCCTTATTCTCCTGATGTAATATTTGGCATACCTTGGATGCATTCCGGAAGATGAGTTGACCAACTGGGAGACGGTACCGGATGGTTTTATACAGGTAACTGCGGTTGAGGGATTCACGCCGAATCTTAAAGCATATTCCCTATTGACCTTTATGGCTTCTTTCTTCAGAGCCTTCAAATTTTCAGCTTTTCTCGATTCCTTCGAATCCCACTGTCCGGTCACTGAAACCCCCAACAGACACTCCTCTCTGCAGTTCCTGGTCCATTCCTCAGAAAGATAACCAAAGTTCGTCAAAGTAGATTGATAAGTTCCCAATATCGCGGCGAGTTTGATCTTTCTCAAAAGATCCACTTTAGTGTCCCCTGCACGAGCTACCACTTCCGAAAGATTACAGAACTGTTTAGAACGCAAGATTATCTCTACGCAAGGATTCACTCCCGACAGATCTATATCATTTTTGAATATCTTCCAACGTCTTTTTGGAAGCTGTTTCTCAAGAGATCCCCTGTTGAATATACCTCTCTCACCCGAACGAGACTTCATTAAAGCCAACCACTCATCAAGAAAATCCGTTTCTGTAGGCTTTTCATTGTAAACAACGGAATTATTGGCCATCGATCTTTGCGGTTCCGTCACATAAAACCTTCCTTTCTTTGAATCTCTCATGAGCTGATCATCCAAGTCGGAAATAGATATCAACGCACTGCGCCTAACACCCCCGGCCACCACCACCTGACCTATTTTGCAAATTATGTCATATGCATCCAAGGTTGAAAGACGACGCCCTTGTTTTGAAAGAACCTTATCTCTGGAAAACCTCAAAAGATCCCTTAACGGTTCCGGTCCTGAGCTTTTTCCTCCCATGGTCTTTAGCTTGGATCCTTGCGGTCTTACTTTAGAATAATCAAATTCAATATCACTTCCGGAAAACCAGGTTTCCAAACCCAAAACCAATGCATCGGCCCAACCCTCCTTGCTGTCATCTATCACATGAGTGGGTTTTTTCTCCCCCGTTTGCTTCCGTATCTGAGGCAAAGCTTCTATGTGCTGGCCTTCAACCGAAAAACCAACTCCGACTCCACACATAGAAAGATAAACTATCTCCCCGAAATCGCGAAGCTTCCTCGGTGCGATAAAAGAGCAATTATATGCGCAAACATTGGTCCTGCGAGCCGCCTTACCCGCACTCCACATCAATCTCATGGACGGCATGACATCCTGATTCAATATCGCTTCCCTTATTTCATCATATTCCTTTTTATGAAGCTTATCTCCCAAATTTTCTTTCATAAAATCCATATACCTGTCGACCGTCTCCACCCATGTCTCACGGCGTCCCTTCTCATCGATCCAACGAGAGTAAGTTCGGTAGTAGACAAACTCTGAAAGAGGTTCCTTAAGATACTTCTTGCTTTCTTTTGTTAGTTTCTTGACACTATCCGGAACCCTTACACCTCGCCTTCGAAGCCGAGCTCTTTTTTCTCGATAGAGAATATATTTTTTTGCCGAATTCACATAATCTCCGAGAATAAGTTCTTTTTCGACCGTGTCCTGTATCCCTTCCACCGATGGTATAAAATACTTTTGCTTCTTTCTTATCCTGACAAGATCGGCAAAAACCTTGTTGGCAACCATGCTGGCCTCCACGTCGGAGCCCTCGTCGGCGGCAAGCATGGCTTTGTATATCGCATTAGCTATCCTGCTAAGATCGAACGGCTCTATGGAATCATCACGTTTTCTTACCTTCTCAATGAACTCATTTATTCTCTTGGGGTCCGTGAGATCAACGTGTCTTCCTTTGTTAGCCATTTGATTTATTGGTTTAGCCTATAATATTATATATTCTATCAATCAAGCCACCTCTAACAAGCTCGAATATTGGACACCCAAGCCAAAAGGATGCGTAGTTGAACATTAAAATAAAGGCTTTACGAAAGAGGTCCGAAAACTGTGGATAACAGATAAATTCCGTATGGCGTCAAGATAAAAAAATTCATTAGTATCGGAGCTTACATCCAAAAATAAAGACCTCGCTAATGAATGGTGAACAGACTTCCGACACCCCATTCCATTTCCGCCACCATACCTGACTCAACCTCAAGAACAAATAAGGCCGGGTCGTAAGGTCTGAATACTTCGGGGAAAGTTTCCGGAGAAACATCCTCTTTTATAAATATCACCCTGCCCGACCGGTCTATCCATATGATATCGATAGAAAAACGCATATCCTTCATCCATATTCCATGTATATCTTCTTCGGGAAAAACAAAGAGAAGGCCGTCCGCGTAACCGATACCATCACGACCGGAAAGACCGATACGGAGATCTTTATTTTCCTCCACTATCTCAACCAGTATCTCATCCCCGTCTATATAAGCCTTCCGAAACTCGCTTTTTTCGAAAGATTCATGACTCTGATCTGAGAACCAAAAAAAGAAAACGGCCGATACGGCGACAAGCACGGCCGTCGCCAGCCCCAAGTTCTTAAAAAAATTGATCCTGTTCTCGTACATCTGTATCAAAATCTCAAAGGTCGATCCCCGCCCGGGTACATTAAAAAAATGGCACATCAAGATCAGGGCCACATTTAACGAACCGACCATTCGTCATGGGAGTTTACTGCGGAAGATATCACATCCATAACCTTATTTACCTCGGAATCCGAAAGTGTCCTTTCATGAGAAACAAAAACCAAACGAAAAGCGTAAGAACGCCAATTTCCCCCTTTGTCATCGATCTTTTCATAAACATCAAAAAGTCTGACATTCTTGAGAAGATCGCCCGCGTTACTTTTTATCACCTCACGGACTTGATCATCTCCAACATTAGCGGGAACAAAAACCGCAATATCCCTTAATACGAATGGGTATGGCGATATAGGTTGATATTTTATACCTCTTTTTTCACGGTGAAAGATATCCCACTCTTCCGGTTGAGGTAACTCATTCAAAACTTCATCCAAACAACACTCCCAAACGTTGCCCGATACGAATGAACCTATCTTTTTAAGGTCTGGCCCCAAATCGGTGGATATCTCTTCCAGTGCCGATACCACCAACTCCTCTTCTCCGGGTTTCTGTTTCTTCTTGGTATTTTTAACCCCTAAGGTAAGATGGGTCTTCTCTTCCTTCGGAGTAAAAACATTCGCAATCTCAAAAAGGCGGACTCTTTCTTCGCCGACCAACTCAATGTTCCTTTCGTTGAAAACAAGAGCTTTTTTCATATCCGTACTCAGTTCGTTCCTCAGATATCTTCTATCGCTTGTTAGCGGGTTCTCAAGCTCGACCGCCCCCATGTCTCCCACCGAATAAGTGAATATCTCAGAAAAACCGATCTTCGTTAAACACAAACGTATCCTCGCTTGATAATAGAAACGCTTGTTGATATCTATCCTTCCCTTAACGGGCCTAAGATCGACGGGTTTTAATTTTTCATATCCGTAGATACGCCCCACTTCCTCAATGACATCCTCCGGTATCTTCAGATCAACTCTGTCCTTGGGCGGTTCAACCTCGACCATCTCGCCTTTTATTGCCACCTTACACCTTAAACGCTCAAGTATTTTCGAAACTTCTTTGGCGGGCACATCCGATCCCAGTGTCGCTTTTATCTCAGACAGAGGAAATGAAACGGTCCAACTTGGTACCTTAAAAGGATATATGTCTGTTGTTTTTCCGATTGAAATGAGGGACGAGTACTTCTTCGAACCGGGGTCCGTCTCCAACCCGTTATCGCATATCAATTTACGAGCAAATTCGGCGGAATGTAGAGCATATTCGGGAGAAGGATCATTTTCAAATCTTTTTGAAGATTCAGTCAAAATGTTAATACGACGCGAAGTCCTTCTTACGCAGACCGGGTCAAATGATGCGGCTTCCAAAACTATATTTTCAGTATTCTCATCAACCTCGGCTTTTTTACCGCCCTTTATCCCCGCAAGGGCCAACACCGAATCTTCATCGGCGATGATCAATTCTGTTCCATTTAACATTATCTCATTTCCGTCAAGCGTGATCATGCTCTCACCCTTACGCGCCAGTCTGACGTATATCTTATCTCCTTTTATTTTATCCCTGTCAAAAGCGTGAAGAGGTTGGCCGGTATCGAACATCACGAAATTCGTTATATCAACAATGTTATTTATCGGCCTTTCACCTATTGATTCGAGCCTTTTTCTCAACCATTCGGCTGAGGGACCGACACGTACATTGGAAACAGGCAAGGCTACATAGCGCCGACAAAGCTCAACATCTTCAACCTCAACAAAAAAACCGCCCCCCTTTCTTTCCGCCTCGGGAACCTCTCTTGCCTTTAACTCAAAGCCGTAAATGGCGGAGATCTCGCCGGCCACGCCACGATGAGAAAGACAATCGTGAGCGCGGTTCGGAAGAATGTCGACATCTATGACCGCTTCCTCTCCTTTGCCATGAACTCCTTCAACCTCGAAAGCTCTAAGAGACAGCATCTCCGCCATCTCCTTAGGATCCGGTAATTTTTCCCTTATATGATCCTGCAACCAAGAAACTTTAATCTTCATGATCTTTAATTTACATTCAAAAAATCAAAACTGCCTTATGAAACGCAAATCGGCGGAATGAAACAGACGTATATCTTCAATCCCATACTTTAACATAAGGATCCGCTCGGGACTCAAACCAAAAGCTATTCCTTTCCACTCCGATGAGTCGATCCCCACTGAGGAGAAAACATTCGGGTGGACCATTCCGGCGCCCAGTATTTCTATCCACCCCGTATCTTTACATATTCCACAGCCTTCCGCTCTACAGAAAGAACAGGATATGTCGATCTCAACTCCCGGCTCAACAAAAGGAAAATACCCCGGCCTGAACCTTATGACCAATTCTTCATCTTCAAAGACCTTTTTAAGAAAATCTTCGAGGATGGCTTTCAGACTTGCCAAAGTTATCCCTTTCTCTACGACCAAACCCTCTATTTGATGGAACTGTGTTTCGTGTGTGGCATCTGTCGCTTCCTGCCTGTAAACCCTCCCCGGTACGATGACCCTGAACGGAGGCGGGTTACTCTTCATAAAACGAACCTGAACACAGGAAGTGTGGGAGCGAAGGATAACTCTGTCATCGACGGGATCCTTTATCCAAAAAGTATCCTGTTGATCCCGAGAAGGATGATCGGGAGGAACGTTCAAAGCATCAAAATTATTATACTCTGTCTCCATCTGAGGTCCTTCGGCGACGGTAAATCCCATATCCCTGAAAATGGAGTGCGTTGAATATACAAAACTTGTGACCGGATGCAATGAGCCGGATCTTTCTTCCTCAGTCATATCTGGATATTATAGCAAAATCGTTAAGAAATCAAAAAACCGGATCTCTCATTTATAAAAAGATCCTTCTATTAAGAAAATTGAATGAATTTTGATATTTTAAAAGTTCATTGTATAATGTAACGGGTTCGCATCGGGTAGTCGCCCCGCTCTTTTAGTTTTCGTAATATATCGAAATAAAAAAGCACTTTCGATATCAACGAAATTTAAAAGAGCGGGGAGGAAAGTCCGAACACCCATTCGTTCATTTAAACGTCTAAAATGGTAGCGGGTAACACCCGTCCCCCGCTCTTTTAGGCCCTTTTAAAGTACGTTCACTTCAAAAAAAGGGTTTAAAAGAGCGGGGAGAGGTGCGAGCAGTGACGCCAAAGCCGAAAGGCGGAGGGTCCCCTTGGGGGATAATTCTTCGGAAACGGAGAAGTGAAACGGCTAAATCCTTACCCGGGTGCAAGGCCGTGCCCCGCTCTTTTAGGTTTCGTTAAACCGATAAATAAATAACTCCGATTAAAAAAGAAATGTCAGAATTGTTACTAACGAAATTTAAGAGAGCGGGGAGTGCCGCAAGAGGTGAATGGTAACATTCATCCCAGATAAATGGCTACCGCCCCGCTCTTTTAGGTTTCGTAATATATCGAAATATAAAAGCACTTTCGATATCAACGAAATTTAAAAGAGCGGGGTACAGAATTCGGCTTATAGATGCGAACCTTTAAAACATGAAAGCCTCTCGTTAATTAACGAGAGGCTTTCTTTTTATATCTTTTAAGTCAGCCCCTGATAAGATCTTTTATGACATCTTTCAAAAGTTGAGGATTGGCCGAACCTTTACTTTTTTTCATACCTTGACCGACAAGAAACTGCAAGGAGCTGTCCTTTCCACCCCTGTAATCGCTCACAACGTCGGGATTTTCTTTCATCACCTCTTCTGCCAAGGTGCGGATCTCCCGGTCGTCACTTGATTGGATCAGTCCGTATCTTTCAGCCAGATCATGGACATTGCCTTCCTCTCCTTTATACATATGTAAAAGAATATCTTTGCCTCCACGAGAAGACAGCTTACCCTCCGATATCATTATCATAAGTTCAGCAAAACGTGATGCCGATAAAGAGACCGTGTCCAGACCATCTTCCTTCATCAGCCCCAAAAGGTCACTCAATATGTAATTTGCGGCTCTTTTGGCCGAATTATCAACGTCGGAAGGAATTATTTCGATAACCTCCTCAAAAAAATCCGATAATTTGGGGGTATTAACAAACATCTCCGTCTGCTCGGCATCAAGGCCGAAGCTTTTCTCGTATCTTTCCCTCTTTTCCCAAGGCAACTCGGGCAATGATGAACGAATGGATGAGGACGAAAATTCTTCAAATTCGGAAAGGCGGAAAGGCGGTATATCAGGTTCGGGGAAATAACGATAGTCGTGTGATTCTTCTTTCTGTCTCTGTGAGACGGTGACGCCCTTTTCTTCATCCCATCCCCGTGTTTCTTGAGATATCTTCCCACCTCTTTCAAGCACTTCGGTATGCCTTTCTATTTCATACGCAATTGCCTTTTCAACCGCCTTGAACGAATTCAAGTTTTTGACCTCTACCTTGGTACCCAGTTCCTTTGATCCGCTTATGGAAAGGTTGGCCTCAACACGCATCTCCCCTTTCTCCATATTGGCACGTCCGGTGTTCAAATATCGTAAAAGTAGTTGTAGCTCCCGGGCAACATGAGCCGCCTCTTTTCCACTCTTTATTTCGGGTTCAGTAACAAGCTCCATAAGTGGCAATCCGGACCTGTTAAAATCGATAAGAGTGTTTCCGCCTTTATCATGGGTCGACCTGGCTGTATCTTCTTCCAAATGTATTCTGGTCAATTTTATACCCGCCAAAACCCCTCCTTCCACGAGAGGATGTTTATACTGACTTATCTGATACCCCTTGGGAATATCAGGGTAAAAATAGTGCTTCCTGTCGAATTCTGTAAAATCCGCAATTTTTCCTTCAAGAGCCTCCCCTACCTGAAGGATCTTATACACGGCCTCCTTGTTAACCACCGGGAGCGTGCCGGGTTGACCGGTACATATCGGACATATGTTTATATTAGGCCTTTTTTCATCGGGATCATTCAGACAACGACAAAACATTTTGCTTTCGGTCGAAAGTTGAGCGTGAATTTCCAAACCTATAGTGGGAATATAATTTTTCATGATCTTTAATCAAAACAGATCGAAGCCAAAGGCTTGTCCTTAAAATAATATTTAACTATAACAATTCCAAAAACTTTATCAAAGAGTGTCATTGATCTTCCTTTTTCACCAGACCGACAAGCCCTTTTGAAAGTTCGTCAATGGAATCATCATCCAGAACGGAAACCGAATAAGTATCCAGTCCCGTTTCCTCAGAAACGTTATCCTTCAATTTCTTCAAATCTTCACGACCTACGACATCGGATTTGGTAATAATTATGATCTTAGGTTTAATAAGTATCTCGGGATCATAAAGTTCAAGCTCATTCTTAACAGCTTCAAATTCCGAGAGCAGATCTTTACTTTCGGAGGAAATGCAAAAAGCCAAAATACGGGTCCGGGAAATATGTTTTAAAAAAGAATGACCAAGACCTTTACCCTTCGAAGCACCCTCTATCAATCCCGGAATATCGGCAATGATCACGCCATGCAAAGACCCCAGATATGGCTCAACAGTTGTGAACCTATAGTTTCCCACCTTGCTTTTAGCGCCCGTCAGTGAATTGAGAAGCGTCGATTTTCCGGCATTTGGAGACCCGACCAATCCTATATCGGCAATAAGTCGAAGTTCGATCGAAAATTTGGCGCTTTCACCCGATTTGCCGTCAGTCTGCTCCTTGGGAGTAATATTTTTCGAACTTTTGAAGTACTCGTTACCCAAACCGCCCTTACCTCCTTTCAGGAGAATGACCTCGTCCCCTTCTTTCAAAAGCTCCCATTTTTCACCCGTATCTTCATTTTTTATAACGGATCCGACAGGTAAAAAAAGTACGAGATCCTCTCCCTTTGCACCGGTCCGACTATTTTTCATCCCGTCTTGACCGTTCTTTGCCGAAAGCTTAGAAAATTGAGCGTAGTGGGAAAGTTTGGTTATATCCCTAACCGCCTTAGCGTAAACATCTCCTCCGCGACCCCCATTTCCTCCGCTGGGTCCGGCTTTTTCCTTGTACTTCTCATGACGCCAACGCACAACGCCGTCCCCTCCCTTACCTGCGCTCAGGTTTATTTTCAGTTCATCGGTAAAAGCCATACTTTTTATTAAAGCTGATCTATTAAGGCACCTTCGATCGCTGTTTGAGCCAACTTTTCAGCTCCTTCTTTAGATCTTGCTACCGAGAGAAACCCTTTATCATGAGAAAATACGGCATCTTCAACACCGGTTACCTCAGCCAATTCCGAATCTTTCTTTCCAGCCCATTCCTTTGGAAAAGGCGAACGGGATCTGAATGAGTCCTTATGCTTGGGCACAGATTGAGCATGCCACATTTCACCGCTTAAGCTCGGATAAATAACGAAAAGCGGTTCCGGATGGTTTGAGATGGCCGATTTCCATGGATAATATTTATCCAAAACAATGACACGTTTATCCTTTGAGTCATTAAAACGCTTCTCAACGATCTTTGTAGCCTCTTTTACATCCTTTGCCAAACGTATCTCTCTTCTCAAGATCTTTATTGCGATACTGACACAGTTGTTAAACACAAGATCGGTATCGACGTCGTTCTCTTTCCATGTAGGCAAAAAAGCTTGGAACATATCTTGAATGGTGTAAGGACTTATGCCCGGGAACAGATTGCTTGATACTTTGACCCCGTTGTCTTCAGCGTCAACGGGCTGAACTATCTTCTCATCAATTGCATCAGCTATCTCCCCATCTCCCGTGATCTCCCTGCCATAAGATCTCCAAACAAGCCCGAAAGACGCATAAGGGACTCCGTTTGACCTCTCTCCCGCCCCTCCTTCTTGATGATGGTCAAATCTCTTTTTTTCGGGATCATATTCACCCCCTATATCGACCACGAAATCGGCCATTCTTACCGCCTCCTCACTGCGTGTCCGTATCACCTCCATATCAGCATCATCTCCCAAAAAGAGACGGAGTGTCGCAACCGCGAATATGTCGTCGCTGTGAAAGGGGTCATTATGTGTAACTATTTTTGTTTTCATTTTTTAAGTTTATTAACCGATAATGATGTCTAATGATCTCGAGTGCCGATCGTAATGATCCGTAAAAACAACTATCAGTGTGAATGAACGGAGTGGACCAGCCTGTTTCCGAGCCAATTCAAAACAGCCACCAGAGCCGCCGCTAAAACCGCCCACCAAAATCCGGCCACATCCAAACCTTCAACGAACGAGGCCAAGAAAAGAAGAAGTAAGCCGTTTATGACAAAAGTAAAAAGACCGAAAGTGAGAATATTCAAAGGAAGAGTTATTACTATCAACAGAGGACGTATAAAAATATTCAGAAGACCCCAAAGAAGGGCCACTATCAGAGCGATGTACGGTCCGGATACCGTGACGGCATCAAGCACTTCGGCAACTATGATAATAGACAGCGCCCCTATAAGCCATTTCGCCAATACTAACGACATGCTCTGAATTTTATCATAAATAAACAATGCTTCCCAAGCGGAGGATCTTTAAAAAGACACTTTATCCATAATACCGAAGGCTCAGATACGGTCTGCTACGGACTATCACGATCACCCTAATTCGTTTTTTCGGATCTGAGTTCTTCCAGTTTGCTTACATACTCCATTACGGTAATGATGAATTCGGCGTGACTCCATATCAACGGAGCAACCGATATTTGATCACCGGTATAAGGATCAATTTGCTCCGATAGAACCCCGGAAGGTAGAGCGTGATCGACCGCCCACATCAGTTCATCATTCACAAATTCAAGTTCCTCTTCGGTGCTCGCTCTGGCTATTTTATACTGAATAAGCCACAAAGTCGTTACAAACCAAGGATTCCCGGGTACATTATTATAACCTTTGCCCGGAGCATGATACATGTCTTTCTCGTACCGAGCGGTGCCTCCCACAGGTATGGGATCGCTGATGGCTTTTTTCGTTGACTCAAAAGCTCTATCCATTCTCTCATCATCAACCGAAAGAACCCCCAGACGAAAACATCCGTAAAAAGAGCTCGCATCTATTGTCTTATTTCCTTTGACCTCCCCGTCCTCCAAACTGACCGATTTCAAAAACACCCCTCTTTCCTCATCGTAAAGATATTTTATGATCAGATCTTTTATTTCTTCGGCCGTTTGGGCATATCTGTCCCGATCATCATTCTTACCCAAAAGATCGGCAAATTTGGAAGCGGCCACCAAACCGCCATATACCGTGGCGCAAGTGAAAGTGGAAACGGCATAATTCTCCTCCCAGAGATCATAGGTGGGACGAGGCAAACCTGTAGCGTCATCTCTGTAGTTCCTTATGAAATCAGCTCCCTTCTTCACTAAAGAGTTATAAACCTCTTCAATGAACTCCAGATTCCTGTTAAATCTATAATGCTCCCAAAGTCCAAATAACAAAAGAGCCGTCTCGTCTTCCTGAATGGCTAACTGTGGCTTTTCTCCTTGGGTCCACGGATGCCAGGAGCTCCCCAAGGACATATCCGGTAAATATTTATGCAGTATATAACCACCATCCGTTATGACGTTATTGCAGAATCGATAAAAACGCTCAGATACCTCGGAGTGACCGACCTTATCCATACCCAACGCGATGAAAACTCCATCACGAGGCCAAACATAACTATACGTATCACGTCCATGCTGAAACTGAGCGGAATCTCCGGATGCGATTATTCCGCCTCTGTTGTCACAATGGGTTCTTACGACAAGCAGAGATCTTTTGAAAAGAGTCTTGGCCTTGTCGGAAAGATCCTCAAGCTCAATATCAAAATTATTTACCCAAGCATGCCAAAAATTACTGGTGGTCTCGATTACATGATCTTCCGTTTTGTAGATCAAATGACCTTGAAGTCTCTCCACTTCACCGAGTGTCTCTCCTACACATATCCAATAGTTGGCACGACTCTCACTTTTTGCGTTTATCTTGAATACCAATCCCAAAGTGGAATCAACAGAACCGTGCTCGATCGGATTCCTTGAGAGTATTCCGTCTTCAGCATCCCTCCAAGTGCCCTCTTTTCCTTCTATGTTGAAAAGTCCGGTAGAATACTCGGAAAAGAATTCTTTGTTATCACTTCTGCCACCCACTAAAAAGACCCTTCTGCCTTTGTAATGAATAAGGGCATGTAATGCAGGATTATAATAAGCCGTATCCGCATAATATGTCTGCGAGATCTCGAACTGCTGATTAAAGAAGACCTTAACTTCACGTTCTCCGTCGGCATGATTCTCGATCCTTATAGAACGCAAAAATATATTCTTTTCATTGTACACCACATCAGTGAAATAGACCGAGAGGCGCATTTTGTCATTATGCGCCCTTATATCGGAAGTCAACATGTCCTCTTTGTAATAAGGATCAATGCTCCATTCGTCATCAGAAAACCAGCTGACCCTTCCGTCAGCCCAAACTCCTATCTTGTGCACATCCCTCCTCCCTATGTGATTCTCAGAGCCCACGTAAGGAAAATAAAAGTCTCGGACCTGACCGTATTTATCCAGGCAAACCAATATCATTCCATTACCAAGGACCAAAGGTCTAGACATGATGGCTATCTTAATTTTAAAAATTTAGCCAGAACATCATACATCTCCTTCCTACCGCGCACCTTCTCAAGTTCGTAGGCGATCTCTCCTTCCTTAAGAACATCTCGAACCCAGGAGGCAAAATCATTCCTGCCATCCGCAGTATGATGATCGAATTGTTTCTTCGTCATGGTACCCAAATAGTATTCCAGATCCCAGAGATCTTTTAATGTCGGACCGTTATGAATGACAAAATACTGT
The DNA here is from genome assembly GCA_007125155.1 of Candidatus Campbelliibacteriota bacterium. GTDB lineage: Bacteria > Patescibacteriota > Minisyncoccia > Phycocordibacterales > CSBR16-193 > SKVL01. Next base: position 25,153 of record SLDR01000028.1, read on the forward strand.
CCTGCCGGTGCCTCGGTCAAAGCTTCTTTTTTTTCCTTAAAGGATCCGGGGGAGTGATTCTCTTCTTCCGGTTCGGGTTCGGTCGGAGTTTCGTCAACCTCTCCTTGAGAGGGATGGTCGTCACCACTTTCAACGGGGAGAGCTTCGTCTTCAGTATCATTCTCAAGAGAGATGGAAATTCGATCATCTTTCGATTCGAATTCAGTCGGAATTACGTCAATCTCCTCCTCAAGTTCACCCTCATCAGGAGAAGGCTCTTCCTCAACCACTTCCTTAAAATGATCGGAGTTTTCATTCTCTTCCTTCGGTTTGGGTTCGGTCGGAGTTTCTTCATCTCCAATATGAGATATTTCTTCCTCATTTAATTTTCCGACCTCTGGTTCATTGGAAACAACGGGTGATCCTTCTTTAGGTGCCGACTTTTTTTCCCTTCCTTCCAATAAACTCATAAGGTCCTCGTCCTCATTTCTTACCGGAATAACTCGCTCTTCTTGCGGAGTTGATGAGAGCTTTTCCGAGCTTTCTTCTTCGTCATAGGTGCCGAAAAATTCTTCCCAAAAACTTTTTTTATCTTTTTCTTTGCCACTCATAATTTTTTACTCGAACATAAGTTCTTTTTTTATTGTATCGATCTTTTTTTTCTCTTTTTTCTTTTTGTCTATCCTGATCTTCAAGTCGTTCACTACATTGATAAAAGCAATGAAAGCTTCGTAAGGAGATTCGTAGGGATTAAAATACTTATGTACATCTCCATCTTGAAACCACTTCGTGCACATGTAATAGAAGTGATCGGAAGTTTGAAGCTTCCTCCAGTTATGAGTTATCTCAGGATCATCCAGTTCGATAACGTCTCTCTCCAATTCATAAATACACCTCAAGGCATCGTGTTGTATCTCGTTCGATCTCCAGGCCGATATATCACGCTCGGCATCAGCCCACGAAACATAATGTGGCGCCTCTATCTCTCCGACCGGTTCATATCTTTCTATGGCTTCACTGGGGGTAACGAAATTGTTGTCGGGATGTTTAAGGAACTCGGAAGGAAAATGCCTCAAGAACTCGAATATCCCGGTATCCTCCCATTGATGCTCTCCGAATGTTTCATAATCCATGAAAAGGTTTATGATCTCGCCGTCACCGTTATAGGCAGATGCCCACTGTGAGAACTTCTCAGCGGTAAGAGGATATTCCTTCCAGCTTCTTTCTCCAAAACGAAAAGCGATGTCGTCTGACAAACGATAATTCTTTAACATTAAAACCAGATCGTCCACTCCGGCCGGCTTGTAAAGAAAATTCGGACTCCTCCATCCCAAAACATGATCCGCTCCTTCTGCCAACATGGCCTTAAAGCCCATTTTTCTAACTTCCCTTACTATGTCGTCACTGTAAATAAGTTCGGTATTCCTGAAGATATCGGGTGCAACATCAAAGACCTCTTTGACCGCCTCGCTGTGAAGCTTGACTTGTTTCTCAAACTCCTTTTGCGAATACAAAGAAGCCAATGAGTGATAATAAGTCTCGCTCATCACTTCAACCCTACCTGTCTTTATCAATTCCCTGAAAGATTCCAAAACTTCAGGAGCATACATTGCACACTGTTCCAGAAAAACTCCCGAGAAAGAGAAACTGGCCCTGAAATGAGGATTTTCATCCAAAACATTCTTCAATACCCGATTCGCCGGAATATAACATTTATTGGCGACCTTTTTAAGTATACGACAGTTATTCAGATCGGTCTCACTGTCATCATTGAAATAATCACGATCACCTACATCGAAAATTCCATACTTCCTCACACGAAAGGGCTGGTGAACTTGGAAGTAAAAGCAAATTGAAGCCATGTAATTAAAAATTATATCTATAATCTTAAGAACTCAGGATATTAAAGTAATCTTTGTATCATAATAACTCGGAGCTTGGGGTTAAATCAATGTTAATAAAAAAAGTCACCAAGGTAACTTTTAAACTTCGACCGTCTTTTGTAGAGAAAAGGATTAGAAATAAGGACCCCTATCTCGCCAGACTCCTGTAAATACCAAGGATCTTCTCGCCGGCAGAATTCCAGTCGATTCCCGTAACCTCGATCCTGCCGCTTGCTCTCAAGCACTGCTGAAGAGAAGGATTCCTTAAAACTGAAACGACTTTGTTGGTCATCTCATCCACATCCCAAAAATTTGCCTTCAGAGCATGATTGACGACTTCACTGACACCCGCCTGGTGGGATATAAGGACGGGAGTATCCTGGATCATTGCCTCCAAGGGAGTAAGGCCGAAGGGTTCCGAGACGGAAGGCATGATGTACATGTCTGCAGCCCTATAAACGGTATTTAGGGCTTCACCACGCAAAAAACCTGCAAAAATGAACCTGTCGGACATCCGGGCGGAAGCGACTTCGCGGATCATCTGCTTTTCCATATCTCCGGAACCGCAAACCACAAAAAAAGTATTCGGCTCATATTTACGCACCTTTGCGGCCATCTTTACAAAGTAATCCGGTCCTTTCTGAAAAGTTATCCTTCCCACAAAAAGCACTATCTTGTAACCATGCTCTTTGAGTCCGCTTACCACCGAAGCGGGTGACTCTTCCAACGCATCAGCATAATCTTGATCGTTTATTCCGTTATGAACGACCGTTATCTTGCTCTCCGGAACGCCATAGCGTTCTATCAAAATGTTCTTTGTAAAGTTGGAAACCGATACGACCTTGTCTGCCAAATGCATTCCCCTTCTTTCAATGTCATAAATATCTTGATTAACCTTCTCACCGCTCCGATCGAACTCTGTGGCATGTATATGTGCGACCAAAGGCTTCCCGCTGGCTTCCTTTGCCGCTATACCGGCCTCGAAAGAAAGCCAATCGTGAGCATGAATTACATCGTGTTCCGTCTCATCGGCAACATCACCCGCCAACTCCCCATATCTATAAACCTCTCCGATAAGGGTTCCGGCATACTGGGCCGACCTGTTTTCCTTTCTTTTCCTTTTCTTTACATTTCCTTCTATTATATCTTCATAAAGATGTTCCTTATAACTCTCAGATGTTACATAAGGCATGAGCAGAACATCAACCTCCTTTGTGTTAACTGAGTTCATCGTCTTGTCGGCAAACACCACATTCTTGGAAGCCGAACCGATAGGGACTTTTTTAGGCAGAACGAAAGTGACGTCAGCTCCCCTCGAGCAAAGAGTGTCAACTATTCCCTTGCAGGCAACACCCAATCCTCCACTGTTATGAGGGGGAAATTCCCAGCCGAACATCAAAACTTTCATATATACTTTACACAAGTGTTGCTAATAATTGCTTTCATAGTTTGCGACCTTTTGCACCTCATAAGCGTCCGGCGTGGTAATGAGCGGATATATTTCAATTATAGCAAACATTAAAGCCAATACAACCGGACCAACAATAAATCCTATCGCTCCAAAAAAACTGATCCCGCCCATAACGGAAAGAAGTACCAAAAAAGGATGTATCTGCATGCGCTGGTCTATTAAAATCGACCCTAAATACTCATCTATGATAATAACGGACATTATACCCCAAGCCAATATCCCCACAGCCGACCAAACGAATCCGGTAAAAAAAAGTATCAAGGAGGTGGGGATAATTATCATAAGCGGGCCAACCACGGGAAGCATTGATGTTACCGCCGCAATACTCCCCCAAAGTACCGGACTGGGGAGTCCAAAGACAGCGAATCCCGTACCTATGATAAAACCCTGTATGACCCCGACAAGAAGCCTTCCTCTGACCACGGCGTTGATGGCTTCACCGATCTTGGAAAAAATCGTTTCAGTATAATCTTCTTTCAGAGGGCTAAGTTCCAACAGTTTGTCAACCATCTTCTTTCCGTCCCTGAAAAGGTAAAACAGCGCCAAAACCAGAAGGAATAAGCCTATCCCAAGCCTCAAGACCCCGGCAAATATTCGGTCAAAGTAATTGACCACCGTACTTAGGCCCTGCTGAACCAGATGTTCTATCTCCGTATAACGACGTATTTCAATATCGGCCCCCGGTAAAAGATCCGATATCTTTCTTTCGGCGGATATGATGAATCTGTCGACCGAAACCAAAGCGGCACTACTTTCGATCCCACCTTCATATATACCTCGGGCCTCTTGAAAGATGAGGAACCCTAAAAGTGCAACGGGAATGAATATTATAAATAGGACCAGTGCGGTACTGGCAAGGGCCGAAAGGTTATTACTGCCCCTTAAGATCCTTTTTATGAAATTATGCAACGGCATAAAAGCAATGACGAAAACTATCGCCAAAAAAATAGAGGCCAGGTAGGTCTTTATAATAAAGAACATCAACACCGTTACCGATAAAGCGAGTACTGCAAAAAACTTAAGCTGTTCTTTAGCCGCCAACATTAGGATCTAGAAAATATATTATAAGAACTATTGTACCATGTTCCGGGAACGTCTCTGTGTATAAATCAAGACGAAAACAAGAAAGGCTGAAAGTAGAAAAAGAAAGGTGTAGGCGACAATTGATTCGATCTCCGCTATTCTATCGGCGTGACGTCGGTAAGTTTCACCAAGATACCATCCCAAAGAAGCAAAAAAGCAAGTTCTGATAGAAACACCCGCAAGTGTTATCAGAGTATAAGTTATGAGTCTCATCTTGATAAATCCGCACATTGAAGCCAGTACGACACTGGGAACCAAAGGGACGATTCTTAAGAAGAACAACGTTCCTTCATCCCAATAAGTTCTCTTCATCCTCCCTCTTAATCTTTCTATGTCATCCCACGAAACCCCGAACCATTTCCCCCATTTATTGACGACCCTCTCCCCAAAAAAGTAAAGCGCTCCGTAAAATAGAAAAGAACCGACCGTAACACCGATGGCGTAGGGAATAGCTATCAAAAATACCAATATAAACAAAAAATCATATGAAAAAGGACCTTCCAAAATAAAGAATCCGGCTGATGTCATTATCACCGGTGAAGGCAAAGGAGCTATGATCTCTTCCGTGAATGAAGCCAACAAAACACCCCACACTCCGAAAGAATCTATTATCCCCTCCAAATACTCTATTATTCCGGCTATCATGGCAACAGTATACACTATCAAGAAAACGACCGAGTAATTCGTATTAACACATTAATGTCCGGGAGGTTACCTCGATCGAAGGGTCCTTTCTTTTTTCTAAACAGTAAAGATGATCATGGGAATCGGGAGTATCATGTTCCCGATTACCTATCCAAATGATAATGAAGATAAAAGAATTCGGGTCTGAAGAAGGCCACCGGATGGGGTCATTCCTCCTCCGAACTTTATTCACCGCAACATTTCTTTAATTTTTTTCCCGAACCGCAAGGACATGGGTCGTTTCTACCAACTTTTTCTCCTTTTTCATTCAAGACCTTTTTGGAAACGGAAGGAGTTCCACCTCCGGCGGCGGCCAATATGGATCCGGCCTTATGTATCTCTCTCAAGTTGGTCCTCTTTTCTTCAAACTTAAAATCCTCACCTGTATGAGGAAGGGTCTTGGCCAGTTCCTCAACAACCGACTCCCTCATTTCCTGAAAAAGACGAAGGCCTTCCCTCTTGTACTCGACTAAGGGATCTCTTTGCCCGTAAGCACGAAGGTTAACGCTGGAACGAGTATAATTCATAATATCCAGATGCTCCATCCACAGCATATCAATGGTCTGTAAGATCATTTCACTAACAGAAGTGTAGAACTTCTCCTCTTCCATATCTTTACGCAAGGACTCGAAAAGCGATCTCTGCTCCGGCGTCATGTACTCACCGGCTCTTTCAATATAGCTTTCTATTTTATCCTTATCGCCCAATAGGACCTTTCTGCGGTCCTCATAAACTGACTTCCTTTGGTGATTTAGAACATCATCGTATTTAAGTATCTGCTTACGAGCATCAAAATGAAAACCCTCTATCTTGGCCTGAGCCTTTTCAAGAGAACGCGAAATAAATCGATTCTCTATGGGTTGGTCTTCGGGAATATTGAAAGTTCCCATCATGCTTTTTATTGAATCGGAAGCAAAAACACGCATCAAAGTATCCTCCAGGGAAACATAAAATCTGGTCTCTCCCGGATCCCCCTGCCGGCCCGACCTACCTCTAAGCTGATCATCTATTCTACGTGCTTCATGACGCTCGGTTCCTATGATAAAAAGTCCTCCAAGCGATCTCACCTCTTCGTATTCCTTTTTGTCCGCATTAACGCCACCGAGTTTTATGTCCACCCCTCGTCCGGCCATATTGGTTGCGATGGTAACGGCACCTCTTCTTCCGGCATGAGCGATTATCTCTCCTTCTCTTTCATGATTTTTGGCATTAAGAACTTGATGATCGATTCCTTGCCTGGAGAGATACTCCGATAAGACCTCATTCTTTTCGATCGATACCGTTCCTATCAGAACGGGCTGTCCTTTTTTGTTTAGCTCCTTGACCGTATCTGCGACTGCTTTGAATTTACCCTGCTCGGTCTGAAAAATAAGATCGTTGTTATCGATCCTTTGCGGCGGTTTATTGGTGGGAATTGAAACGGTTGGGAGACCGTAAACTTTAAAAAACTCCTCGGCGGAAGTGGTGGCGGTTCCGGTCATACCTGAAAGCTTTGGATACATTCTGAAGTAGTTCTGGTAAGTGACCGAAGCAAATGTACGTGACTCACGCTGAACCGCCAGACCTTCCTTGGCTTCAATGGCTTGATGGAGACCTTCCGAAAGACGCTTCCCCCACTGAAGACGTCCTGTGAAAGGGTCAACCAGTATAACTTTGCCTTCACGCACAACATAATCAGTGTCTTTTTGAAAAAGCGCCTTGGCGCGAGCGGCGGTTTCAAGATGGTGAACATATTTAATTCCTTTCTCTGTGTAAATATTATCAACCCCGAGCGCCTTCTCCGCTTTTGATATCCCTTCCTGACTCAAGCTTACGGTTCGACTTTTTTCATCGACCGTATAATCATCTTCTTCTTTAAGCCGAGCGGCGATACGCGCAAAAGTCCCGTAAAGATCTTCGGCTTCATCTGCCGGTGCGGAAATTATCAAGGGTGTCCTGGCTTCATCTATTAAAACCGAATCAACTTCGTCGACTATGGCAAAATTGAATTCTCTTTGACGAAGATTCTCTTGTCTCCTCTCGGTATTGTCACGCAAATAATCGAAACCGAACTCGTTATCGGTACCGTAGGTAATATCCGCCTCGTAAGCTTCTCTTCTGGTGACCGGTTTTATGAAATCTTCGACCAATTTGAATGATCCTTTTTCATCCCTTTCTTCGTCCTTTCCGGCAACAGCACCGCTATCATAAACAAATGATGCGTCATGAGTTATGACCCCGACACTGAGCCCCAAATGATCATATATCTGCCCCATCCATATAGCATCGCGTCTTGAGAGGTAATCATTTACAGTCACAACGTGAACCCCTTTGCCTGACAGAGCATTCAAATAAACAGGAAGAGTGGCAACCAATGTTTTTCCTTCACCGGTTCTCATTTCTGTTATGTTTCCTTTATGGATTGATATTCCTCCCAATAATTGAACATCGAAGTGTCTTTGGGAAAGCGTTCTCTTTGATGTTTCCCTCACGACCGCGAAGGCTTCCGGTAGAAGTTCATCAAGAGTTTCCCTACCGGCCAGTCTTTCCTTGAACTCATCGGTCTTGTCCCTGATCCCCTTGTCGGAGAGTTTGCTAATTTCAACCTCTAATCGGTTTATCTCATCTACTATAGGTTGATATTTCTTTATAGGTTTTGTGAATTCGTTTCCGAAAAGTTTTTTAAAAAAATCCATAGCACAAGTATACATATTTAGGTATCACTCCACAAGAAAAACATCGCCGATCGGGATCGGCGATGTTTCCAAGCGCTTTTTTTGTATTGAAAGCGATCTATTATTTTCTGCGTTTGGTCTTTGCGGCGGTCTTCTTTCTTGCCGGAGCTTTCTTTCTGGCGGGAGCTTTCTTCTTGGCTGCGGTCTTCTTTCTTGCCGGAGCTTTCTTCTTGGCTGCCGTCTTCTTTCTTGCCGGAGCTTTCTTCTTGGCTGCCGTCTTCTTTCTTGCCGGAGCTTTCTTTCTGGCGGGAGCTTTCTTCTTGGCTGCGGTCTTCTTTCTTGCCGGAGCTTTCTTTCTTGCCGGAGCTTTCTTCTTAGAAGAGGTGGCGCGTTTTCGAGTGGCCATAATACTTTTGAAAGTATTTAAATTTATAAAAAGAATTATTGTACGACCTAACTACATTGTCTTATATATATTTCATTGTGACAATGTCTTTTGAAAAAAAGTTGTGGACAATTTTTTATGACAAAAGTTTTACTTCGTAATCAACTTCAATTCCGGTTGCGTCCTTAACTCCCTTTTTTATCTCTTCAGCGAAAGCGAATATCTCCTTCTGGGTGGCACCGTTGTAAGCTACCAGTACAAGCGGTTGTGAATCAAAAAGACCGACATTGCCATGTCTTAATCCTCTGACCTTCAAAAGTTTATCCAATATCCAGGCCAACGGTACTTTAAAATATCCCGATCCATGGGGATAAAAAGGAATATCCGGAAATTTCATTTTTACCTTCTGAAGATCATCTGACGACAAGACCGGGTTTTTAAAAAAAGACCCGACACTTCCGGTACCTTCTTCATCGGGAAATTTCTTTGAACGTATGTCCAGTACCATTTCACGCATACCGGCACCATCTTGGGAATAATTCCCTGACGACATTCTTTCGGAAATATCTTTATAGTCGGAAACAAAATAAGGCCTCTTGGATAACTTCATGATCACGGAAGTTATCAAAAAACGTCCGGGCGAATTCTTAAAAATACTTTCTCTGTAGCCGAAAGAACATTCTTCATTTTTAAATACGGTGAACTTTTCTTCTTTGGCATCATAAACCTCGACTTCAAACACAAGACCGGAGATCTCCACACCGTAAGCGCCGATATTTTGCACCGGAGCGGCGCCGGCCGTACCGGGAATACCCGAAAGATTTTCTAAACCATACAGACCGGCGGAAACACTTCTTTCGACCACCTTGTCCCAATCCTCCCCTGCAAAAACTTTCATGAGGATCGAATCCTTTTCTTCATTATTGAAACTTATACCGGGAATCTCCATCTTCACCACCATCCCTTGAACCCCTTCATCCGAAACCAAAATATTCGATCCTCCCCCGATCGGTATCAAGGGTGTTTTTTTTCTTTTGGCGAACTTTACTATATCTTTTATATCCTCAACTGATGACGCTCGCGCAAAGTAACGAGCGGGCCCGCCGACTCCCAGAGTGGTAAAAGGTGCCATTATAATATTCTCTTCAATAAGGGACATATGGTGCATCGAAAGAATTAAAAAGCTCATTTATCCCGCTCTTCTTCTATTCCCAGGATCTTATTGAGTCGTTCTTCGGGGATCTCGCGTATATTGCTTTCATTGGAGCTTGTTTTACTTTTTTTTATTTTTTCTTTACTTTCCTTTATCTCTTCTTTATTCGATCTCTCTACTTCACTTTCTATCGTTACATCTTCTTCAGTCTCGATATCAAGCGAAGCACTCTCATCCTTCTTCTCTTTTTTCACACCCTTAATGGGACCTCTCTTATTTTTCAAAGCCTCCAACGCTTGCCTCAGCTCCACTTTTGCATCTTTTTCCCGATTGGGGATCTTTTTGATGACCGATCTCTTTCCGGCCACCGCCTTGCGGATCATTTCCCCGATATCTTCCGTTTCCTCGCTCTCCTTCAATAAAGCGGTACTCGGCATATTCTTTTTGATACCGACTTTTTTCTTCACCTTGGCGGAAGAACTGACCGAGGTTCTCTTTTTTTCCTCGGACATTTCCGTGGTCTCTTTTTTGTCCTGGTTATACCACACCTTTATATGATCTTCGACGGACACCCTGGATCGAGAATAAGTCTGTCTGGAATAATCAACGATCCTCGGTTTAAGGGTGAACTCGGGAGGTTCAATGGGGGGCAAAGTACGAGCGGAAAAAGGAGATGAGCTTACGCCGTCTATCATGAGCTTCAGATAAACCTGAGCGAAGCCGAGGTTAACGAGGTCCTCCGCAGTAAACTTGGGAGCAAATTCCTTCTCCAAAACCTCAGCGTCGTAAGCCCCGACCCGAAAAGAGATCATTGTGCCTACGTTTCCAAAAACGGCATCTTTAACCTCTTCTGCCATCTGTTCAATATATTGGTGTGCAAGAGTAAGGTTTAGTTTATATTTTCGAGCCTCAGAAAGTATGTCCGCGAAGGACTCGTTGGCAAAGGACTGGAACTCATCGACGTAAAGAAAGAAATTCGGAAGCTTTGCAAGCTCCCTTTCCTCCGTGTCGGCGCGAGACATGGCGGCGAGATAAAGTTTGGTTATGATCATGCTTCCCAAGAGGTTGGCATTGACCTCCCCTATCCTACCTTTGGAAAGGTTGACAATGAATATCTTTCGCTTGTCCAAAATATCCCTCAGATCGAAACTTGATATCGGCTGCCCGATTATGTTCCTTATCAAAGGATTGGAAGTGAACTGCCCAACCTTGTTCTGGATGGCCGGGGTCGCCTCGGCGGCGAACCTGTCGGTGTAACGTGCGAACTCCTCTTCCCAAAAAGCTCTTACCGTAGTATCGGTCACATTCTCGACTACTGTTCTTCTATAAGTCTTATCGGAAAACATCCTGTTTATACTTAGCAGTGTGGAACCCGGATACTCCAAAAGAGCCAGCAAAGTGTTTCCAAGTATATACTCCATCCTCGCAGACCACGCATCAACCCATATCTTCTTGAAAGCGCTCATAAGGCCGCTCATTACCAAATGACGCTTGTCATAACCGACATCCTCCATGACATTGAAGGCTATGGGATACTCAACATCAAAAGGGGCGAAATATACGACATCCTCTATCCTCTCCTTGGGGATATAATCAAGAAGAAGGTCAGCGCTCTTACCGTGCGGATCGATAAAAGCCAAACCTTCACCGTTCTCGATATCCTGAACGGCCATATTCTCAAGAATGGTGGACTTTCCCATTCCCGTCTTCCCAATTATATACATGTGGCGGGATCTATCCTTGGCCTTTATACCAAAGACCTTTCTTTTACTGCGGGAGTCCGTTTCTCCTATATATGTAACTTTCTCCGGATCAATACTCTTCATAAAACCTCAATTATGATCCCATGATAACACTTTCGGTCTTTGAACAACACTAAGGAGCCGGTTTCAGAGCACCGGGTGTATATCTGTTCGAAGGGTCCCATAACATCCAAGAATCAAGACCGGCGGAATAAACCGCTTGTATCTGAAGGCGCACATCTTCGGCCGTATAAGGTCCGCCGTAACGAAAGTCTTGGATCCAAGGACGGATCTTGTTCTTATCGAAAACATCCTTGGTATATATGGCCGGGGTTGTGGTCCCCACCCTTTCACCTTCGATGGTCTTGATCGTGGTCGTGGCGGCGGTGGTTCTCTCTATGGCATCATCCAAAGACCATTTTACGATCTGGTACGGGTATTCGTTCGGATTGCCCAGCCCTTTGAATCCGACGGGGTAATGAGACGGATAGACCATTGGAGAAATAAAATCAAAGTAAGGCAGAGCTTTCTCCCATATCTGTCCTATACCAAGATCGCTGTAAACAGAGGTCGTCATGCCGAAAAGGTCTGCTGAAGTGACAACGCCCACGTCTTTCAGCTCTTGATGAAGATAGTGAAAGAACTCTTCAATAACATCGGCTCTCTCTCTTTCTTTGCTATGAGGAAAATAAATATCACCCATCGGACCGTCGGACGGGAACCGAATGTAATCAAAATTTATCTCATCAAAACCCAACTCATAAGATTCCTTGGTAAGCTTTATATGATAATCCCAAACTTCCACCGAGGACGGATCGGTAAAGCTTATTCCTTTGTTGTCCCTCCATATCACTCTGTCACTTTCACGCAAAACAGCCAGATCCGGTCTTTTCTTTGTCAAAAAATTATCTTGAAAAACAGATATTCTTCCTATGACATATATTCCTCTTTCGTTAAGTTCATGGACAAATTCCTTCATATCACCTACAGGGCAGTGGGTTGCGTATGCTTTTTCAAGTTCAGGGTCATTAGACCTGAAAGAGATCATGCCCGTAAAATCCTTAATGTCTATAACTATGGAATTAAGCTCCGTAGTCTCGATAAGTTGAACCAGTCCGCTTCGCAATGAAGGCGACCCGGCATAACAGCTGGTCATATACAAAGACCTGACCCTCTCAGGTGTTTGCATCCTTATCGGAGAAAGGTGTTCGGTTTCTTCCTCACCGTCCTCAGGTCGAACCTCAACCTCATCTTCATCATCACGCTCCTCTTCTCTTATTTCTTCATTAGCGTTATCCTCTTTCAGGCCTTCGTCCTCTTCTTCTTTATCCGTTTGGGTCTCTACGTTCAACGATCCATTATCATTTTTTAAAGCGGAAAAACCGATGACCAGAGATACCGTCAAAAAAAGAGACACAAGAAAAAGAGCCGGCAAGATGATCAATAACTTCTTTTTCATCTGTTTCTACTTTTTCAAAACACCTAAAAGGACTCCTCCCCCTCGGGAGATCCTTCTTTTTTCTCCTTATCTGTTTTTTTCAAACCTGACGAACGTTTGACCACCTTGCTTTGTATCCTTTCACCATAGACCTCTGTGTTCACCTCATAATCTCGAAAAAAGGCGTCCTGGGCACGCATTATGACCGCGTAAAGCTCAATGACCACTATTATTCCTCCAAGTAAAAAGAGAACGTAAGGCTCCCAACCTCTGGGGAAACCCAAAAGGGGTGTGAGTATTATCAGGATGGCCGTAATTATTATTATACTTGATCTCGACATGGATATTTGAACATCAACTTTTTTGAACAATGGCCTCTTTAAAGCAAGTATATCTTTCCGGCCGAACTTTTTCCAGTAACAATTCATCGGTAGCGGTGTAGATGTCTCCGGCCCCCATCATGATGACTATGCTGTCTTTGTCCGATATCGATGAAACCAATTCCGAGACACCATCCAATGAACCGACAAAAGAAGCTCCGCCTCCCCCCGCTATGATGGAGGAAGCCATCTGTTCGGAAGAATATAATGGCTCATGATCTTCCGTTCTGGCCCGGCATACCGGTGTTAAAACGACATGATCGGCTTTAGACAGAGCCTTGACAAAATCATCAAAGAAAAAGTCGGTCCGGCTATGAAGATGAGGCTGAAAAACCACCACTATCCTCTTATCTTTGAATCTCTCCATCGCCGCCTCTATGGTTGCCGATATCTCCGCCGGATGATGTGCGTAATCATCGAAAACTAAAGCTCCTCCGGCTGTCTTTCCTTTGTATTCGAATCTTCTCCAAGTTCCGGCGAATGAACCGAGTCGTTTTACGGCTTCAACTTCCGATACTCCCAAGATCTCAGCGACGGTAACAGCGGCTTTAGCGTTGTTTCGATTGTGTTCTCCGGGAACCATAAGGTCCTCCATTTTTATCCTTTTACTTCCGTAATTCAATACATCCAAATCGGAATGACCCACTACCGACCTCACAGTATCATCATCGGTCAAACACACCAGTTTTCCGCCGGGAGCGACTCTTGATACCATTTCTTCAAAAGCGAAACGAATGTCCTCCAGATCCTTATAGCAATCAAGATGGTCCTCTTCTATGTTGGTAATTACAAGTATGTCCGGATACAAATGTAAAAAAGACCTTTTGTACTCACATGCCTCGACGACAAAGCAGTTGTCATTTCCAACACGAAAGTTCGAGAATCTTTTTTCGTCGGCACCGCCCTTTACCATTGAACCCACTATCACCATGGGATCCATACCCGAATTCTCAAGTATGTGAGCCACCATAGCGGTTGTTGTTGTCTTGCCATGAGTACCCGCAACGGCTACTGTAAAAATTTCTTTCGATATGAGACCTAAAGCCTCCGGATAAGATAGAACCGGAATGTTCATTCGCCTCGCCTCCAACAGTTCAGGGTGGTCATTCGATATCGCCGGAGTATGCACCAAAAGATCGACGGTATCCTTTATGTCATGAATTAAACCCCCACAAGTTATTCCCGCACCGGCATCCGAGAGACCTTCAATTATTTCAGAGAAGCCCTGATCGGAACCGGTTACCACCTTTCCGCAAGAAAGACACATTCCCGCCAATGCCGACATGCCTATGCCACCAATACCGGAAAAGTGTATTCTTTCAAATCGGTCGAGACCTCCTAACATGAAAAAAGTATAGCATATATGCTATATAATAAAAAATATCCCTATTTGGTGGACAGTTCTTCTCTCTTTTTTTCAAGAACATTCAAGAAAGACCTTTCTCGCTCATACTCGTTACCGAACTGGGAAAAAGAGGCAAAGGCCGGACTAAAAAGAATAACGTCTCCCTCTTCAGATATCGAATAGGCCGTATCAAGAGCATCTTCAATATCGTCGACCAACTTGATTTTTGATGGGTTTATCATCTCCTTTATTCTTTCGGTTCCCGACCCGGGTAAAAAAAGACATTTATGAACCGAGTTCTCGACCACCTCCGCCAGAACGTTAATGGGAAGATCCTTGTCGGCACCTCCCGCTATCAATATGATCCTTCCTTTTTTTTCCAAGGCCTTTACGGAGGCGGCGGTAGCTTCGGGTGTGGTCGCGTTGTTGTCGTTGTAGAACATCCTTTCTTTTATCTTTCCTTTATATTGCAGACGACCGGATACACCCGGAAATTCGGCAAGGGAAGCTCTGCATGTATCTTGAGATACTCCCAAGGACAACGCCGTAGATACGGCCAGAGCGGCGTTAACACGGTTATGCTCTCCCTCTACGGAGACGGGCCAATCGGATGGAATATCAATGTTCGACACGCTCTTTACTTTGCTTTTTATCCTTCCTCCATATCTTTCTTTGATCATTCGACATACCCGCTCTTCGGCGATCAGAAGATCCGTTTCTTTCTGGTTAAGAAAAATAGACGCCTTGTCATTCAAATATGAATCCATATCTCCTTTATAATAATTCAGATGGTCGGGCCCGAAGTTCGTAAAGATAGACAGATCCGGGGACATGGAGACCTCGGAGAAGCCCTGCAACTGCCAAGAATCCAGTTCAAGTAAAGCCAATTCATCTTTTGAACTCTCAGGCAAATGGGCCAACGTGGAAGACAGATACGCATTTCCACCAAGAAATACCTTCTTACCGGCTTTCTTCAAAATATAATATAATAAATGAGACACGGTGGTCTTACCTTTTGTGCCCGTCACACCAATGACGAGTGAGGGTGTCATCTCCGCAAACAATGCGGTACTCATTCTGACGGGAATACCGGCCTTTCGGGCCTCGTTTATATAAAAGGAATCCAAAGGGACTCCCGCTCCCTTGATAACCATGTCTATATCTCGAAAATCCCTGATCCTGTGACCACCCAGTACGAACCGAATGTTCTTGAGGTCATCCAGTTTAACCACGCTTTCTTTAAGATGTTCTTCGGATTTGATATCGGTAACGGTAACATAGGCTCCGCACTCCGCCAAAAACCTTGCGTCACCTATACCCCTGCCGAGCGATCCAAGACCCATCAATGTTATTCTTTTGCCTTTGAAATATTTCTCAAAAGAGGCCATAGGAGTTTTTCTGTGCCGTGGGGGAGAGTTGAACTCCCACTCCCTTTAAGGGAACTGCGCCCTGAACGCAGCGCGTCTACCAATTCCGCCACCACGGCATTCACAGAAAATATAACAATAAAAATAAAAAGAGTCCAAAAAAGTCGAGGGCCACGATCGGTGGTCGATAAAAACCGGCAAACATTCAAGCACGCGAACAACATTATGTTGTTCGTTGAATCTTTATTGTAAAACTAATAAAATCTATTCATGACGTACATTAGAAACTTCGGAAAGTTGGCCACTAATCCCGGCCGGCGTGACGCATTGAATATTTTGGAGGCCGGCTACGAAGCGATAAATACCGAGAGGATAATGCTTTCAAAGATAAAGATCGAAGGTGATGAACTCATCATTAAAAACAAAAGTTATGATCTTTCGATATACAAGAACATATATTTCATAGGGGTCGGTAAATGTGCACTGGAAGCAGGAAGGGTGATGGAGATAATTATGGGAGACCGGATCCGAGACGGTGTCGTGATCGATAACGTTAAAGGGACGCTTGAGCGCATAAGAACATACTATGGAACTCATCCCTGGCCGTCGGAAAAGAACATTTCCGCCACCAAAGAAATTATGGAGCTTCTGGAAAGATCAACAGAAGATGATCTGATAATAGTGGTGATCTCCGGGGGAGGATCGGCTTTGATGTGCATGCCTTATGAATCCAGCTGTCAGGACTTAATAGACATAAGTCGAACAATGACCAAAAAAGGTGCGGACATCTACGAGCTTAACACTGTCAGAAAACACCTATCGGCGATAAAGGGCGGTCAGATGGCTCAAATGGCCTACCCCGCCGAAACGATCTCTCTTCTGTTCTCCGACGTTCTCGGAGACGATATTTCAGTCATAGCTTCAGGCCCAACTGTTAAAGACGGTACCACTGTTTATGATGCCGAAGAGATCCTTAAAAAATATGGCATCTTCAATAAAGACAACCTCCCTCCTTTAAGAACCACTCCCAAAGAGGATAAGTGGTTTGAAAGGGTGGCAAATATATTGATCGCAACCAACAGTGATGCCATAGAAGCAATGGAGGTCGAGGCGCGAGAATTGGGATACGAAACAGTGCCGGGTAATAAAAAAGTCTCCGGGAAAGCTCGCATTGTCGGCGAACAGTTCGCTAAAACAAATCTTTTGCCCGGCAGAGTTCAGATAAGCGGAGGAGAAACCACAGTCGATATAAAAGGGTCCGGCGAAGGTGGCAGAAACCAAGAGACCGCTCTGGGTGCCCTGAGCCACATCTCCGACAATGCCGTTTTTATAGCGGCCGGGTCCGATGGAATAGACAACACTGATGCCGCAGGTGCCATTTGTGACAAGGAAATAAAAGAGAGAGCTGAAAAGTTACACCTTGACCCGAATCAATTTATCTCCGACAATGATAGTTATAATTTTTTCGCCCGGGTCGGGGGACAGATAATGACCGGGCCAACCGGCAGTAATGTATCCGATCTATATATTTTGTTGACTTATAAGTAAAAGTAAAAATATGTCTGATAACAATAATCAATTACTTCTTTGGTTCGACCAAGTAAACAATGACGACGTTGAAAAGGTCGGAGGAAAGAACGCTTCACTGGGAGAGATGTATACCATCCTGTCCCAAAAAGGGATAAGAGTACCCAATGGTTTCATAATCACCGCCGAAGGATACAGATCATTTATAAAGGAATCCGGATTGGACGAATTGATACGTTCCCTTCTTAAAGATCTTGACACTGCCGATATCAGAGCCCTTCAAAAAGCGGGTAAAAAGATCCGGGAAGCCGTTATCAAAGCCGAGCTGTCCTCCGAATTGAAAAATGAGATCGATGTCGCTTATAAAAACCTGTCTTTGTCATACGGCCAAGAGGCCACAGATGTGGCGGTAAGGTCATCAGCGACGGCGGAAGATCTACCAGGGGCAAGTTTCGCCGGTGAACACGACACCTATCTTAACGTTGTGGGAATCGAAAACGTTCACAAATATGTCAAACACGCCATGTCTTCCCTCTTCAATGACAGAGCCATCTCATACCGACAGGATAAGGGCTTCGATCATTTTGACGTTGCTCTTTCCGTAGGTGTTCAAAAAATGGTTCGCTCAGACAAAGGTTCTTCAGGTGTGATGTTCACCTTGGACACCGAGTCCGGTTTTAAAGATGTTGTTCAGATAAGTGCGTCCTACGGACTGGGTGAAATGGTTGTTCAAGGAAAGGTCAATCCGGATGAGTATCTTGTTTTCAAACCAACCCTCCATGAGGGCTTCAGTCCGGTCATTAAAAAGAGCTTGGGATCGAAAGAGATAAAGATGGTATATGAAACCAAAGGACAGTCTCCCGTTAAAGAAATAAAAACATCAAAAAATGAAAAGACATCTTATGCCTTAAACGACGAAGAGATCCTGATGCTGGCAAGATGGGGTATGGAGATCGAGAGACACTACTCCGAAAGAGCCGGAAAGCATTCACCGATGGATATAGAGTGGGCAAAAGACGGTATTAGCGGGGAGCTGTTTATAGTACAAGCCAGACCTGAGACCATTCATGCCGAGAACAAAGGTCTGGAAATAAGAGAATTCCACCTGAACACCAAAGAAGAACCCATCGCCGAAGGGATAGCGGTAGGTACGAAAATTGCCGCCGGAAAAGCCAGGGTGATAGATTCGGTAAAAGACATTCACACTTTCAAAGAAGGAGAGGTGCTGGTAACTGAAATAACAGACCCGGACTGGGAACCTATCATGAAGATAGCTTCGGCTATCGTCACCGAAAAAGGAGGAAGGACTTCTCATGCGGCGATTGTTTCCCGAGAGTTGGGTATCCCGGCCGTAATCGGAACACCGAATGTACGCAAGGTCGTGAAGACCGGTCAGATGATAACCTGCGACACCTCAAGCGGTACCGTGGGAAAGATATATGACGGCAAGCTGGAATGGGAAGAAGTAGTCCACCAAATTGATCAGATACCGGAAACCAAGACCCGTGTGTCAATGAACATAGGAAGTCCGGAAAGTGCCTTTGTCTACTCTTCAATACCTAATGACGGGGTTGGCTTGGCCAGAGAAGAGTTCGTCATAGCTTCCCATATTCAAGTACATCCGCTTGCTCTTTTGAACTACTCTTCTCAGTCGCCTTCTTTGAAAAAAAGGATCGATGAGGCAACATTGGGCTACGACGACAAAAGACAGTTCTACGTCGATAAACTCGCCGAAGGAGTAGGACAGATAGCCGCCGCCTTTTACCCGAAACAGGTGATTGTCAGATTCTCGGATTTTAAAACAAATGAATACGCCACCTTGATAGGCGGTAAGGAATATGAACCCGAAGAGGAAAACCCGATGATCGGCTGGCGTGGCGCTTCGCGTTATGCTCATCCGGATTTCACGGAAGCATTTAAGCTTGAATGTGAAGCCATGAAAAAGATACGTGAGCAGTTTGGTCTTAGGAATCTGGCCGTAATGGTCCCCTTCTGCCGAACTCCCGAAGAAGGACGGCAGGTTCTTGACATAATGGCAGAGTGTGGACTCGCAAAAGGACACGATGACCTTAAGGTCTACGTCATGTGTGAATTGCCGACCAATGTTTTAAGAGCTGACGACTTCCTTGATATCTTTGACGGTTTTTCCATCGGCTCCAATGACTTGGCGCAGTTGACCCTCGGTTTGGACAGGGACTCCTCTATAGTGGCCGGTATATCGAACGAAAATGATCCGGCTGTTAAAAAGTTCATCTCACAAGCCATCAAAAAATGCCAAGAAAGAGGTAAATACATCGGCTTTTGCGGACAGGCGCCTTCCGACTACAAAGATTTCCTTCGTTTCCTTATACAAGAGAACATAGACTCCGTTTCTCTTATACCGGACACCATCATCCCGATGAAATTCGAGATACACGAGGAAGAACAAAAGAGATCTGAAGAATCTTAAAAAGGTGTTTAAGATTAAAGGATCATCAAATTACGCGAATGACACCTGATGCTTAAGAACGAGGATCAAAAATGATACCGAAAATTGAGAACATAATCGCAAGACAGATAATAGACTCTCGGGCCGTACCGACCATTGAGGTGGATCTGGTTTTGGATAATGGCGCCTTCGGTCGAGCGGCCGCTCCTTCAGGGGCTTCAACCGGAGGAGAAGAAGCTAAAGAAAAAAGAGATATGGATCCCGATCGCTACCGAGGTCTGAGCGTTAGCAACGCCATATATAATGTGGAAGGAAAGATATTACCTCATCTTGCCGGAAAAAGATTCATCCAAGAAGAACTTGATCAAACCCTTATCGAGATAGACGGAACAGCGGATAAAAGCAACCTCGGGGCAAATGCCATCTTGGCGGTTTCATTAGCCTTCTCCAAAGCGCTTGCTTACAATGCCGGCCTACCCCTCCATCTTTATCTTGGAGATATGTTCTCGGAATATGAAGAGATGCCAAGACCGATGTTCAACATAATAAACGGCGGAGTACATGCCAATAACGGACTTTCTTTTCAAGAGTTTCTTATCGTCCCTCAAGGAGCCACCTTCGAGGAAGACATGCGGTGCGGTGTGGAGATCTACCACTCTCTCAAAGATCTGTTAAAAGAGAATGGTCTGGGAACTTCGGTCGGAGATGAAGGAGGCTTTGCCCCGGCTCTTAATGACAATGAAGATGCTTTGAAAATAATTCGGGAAGCCGCTCAAAACGCCGGCTATGAGGCCGGTACTGATTACAGATTCGCCCTTGACATAGCCGCTAATGAGATAATGGATGGAAATAAATACCTTTACAATGGAAAATTCTTGAAAAAAGAAACATATATTTCAAAATTGACCGATATTATAAACGAATTCCCGTTTCTATCCATAGAAGACCCGTTCGATGAAAAGGATACCGAGGGATTCATTGAACTAAACCGACTCATAGGAAAAGATGTACTGATCATAGGGGATGATTACCTTGTCACCAACCCCGGCAAGATCAAAATAGCCGCGGAAGAAAAAGCCGTAGGTGGCGTAATAATAAAACCGAACCAGATAGGAACCGTGACCGAAACTCTGAACGCGACACTGGCCGCCATGAGCAACAGACTGATCACCGTATTCTCTCATCGATCGGGTGAAACCGAAGATACCGGCATATCTCATCTGGCTGTCGCTTCCAGAGCGCCACTTGTTAAATTCGGAGCTCCCGCACGCGGAGAAAGAACATCAAAATACAACGAGTTGTTGAGGATCGAGGAAGATATGGAAATGATACTGTGATCAACAAATAAAAACAATTTTAAAAATATTTGATTTTTAAGGGTTGCTGATCAATTTCAAAACAGGAGCAACATTTTGATAAAAATAAAGTGATCGATAAGTAACACATCCGATAGGAGATCTAATTGATATTATATGCTTTTAAACTTCAGTGAAAGCCTAGATATACTAAATAAATATGAAATACCGACCGTAGAAAGTTACGTCGTGGAAAACGATGAGGGTCTTTTCAGTGCCATGGAAAAGATCCCCTTCCCTTTTGTCATGAAAATAGATTCACGTGAAATAATTCATAAGACCGACAAAGGTGGGGTTGTGTTGGGAATATCGAGTCGAGAAGAGGCTGTCTCGCGCCTGAGGGAACTTTTGGAGATCTGTGACGGTGGAGTCATCGTCCAAAAACAAACCGAGGGGGAAGAGATCATAATAGGCGGAAAAAGAGATGAGGTCTTCGGTCCGGTGGTAATGGTCGGTCTGGGTGGTATATTCGTTGAGATCTATAAAGACATCGTTTTCGGACTCGCTCCTTTGAATAAAAAAGAGGCTCTAAACATGATAAACAGTATAAAAGGAAAAAAAATACTTGAAGGTTTCAGAGGAAGGCCCTCCGTCAATAAAGAGGCTCTCGCTGAAGTTCTGGAAAGAACATCAAATCTTATCCAAAACGAACCTCAAGTAAAAGAGCTTGACCTTAACCCGGTCCTGGTCGGTGAAAATTCTCTTGTTTGTGACGTAAAAATATTGATATGAAAGTTTTTTTTGATCCAAAAAAAGTGGCGGTAGTAGGTGCCACAGAAAGAGATAGATCGGTCGGACGAGGTCTTATGGAAAACCTCATGATCGACGAAAGAACGATCTTTCCCGTAAATCCCAATCATGAACACGTCTTCGGATTAAAGGCGTACCCGGACATATTGTCGATACCGGAAGAGATCGATCTGGTCGTGATCGCGATCCCTAAAGCCGGAGTCAGAAATGTTGTCAAAGAATGCGTCGCAAAGGAAGTCGGTGGAGTCATCATAATATCAGCCGGCTTCGGGGAGACGGGAACGGAAGGAAAGAGGGAGGAAGAGGATATCGTTCAAATACTTAATGAGAAGAACATACCTTTAATAGGACCCAATTGCCTCGGAATAATACGACCCCCCTCCAAACTGAATGCCTCCTTCGCGCCCGACACACCAAAGTCCGGAAAGATAGCATTTATATCTCAGTCCGGGGCACTGATAGATTCGGTCATAGACGGTTCCGTTGAAGAAAATTACGGTTTTTCATTTTTAGTCTCGCCCGGAAACGCGGCAGGTTTGTCTCTTGTGGACTACATTAAGCAAGCAAATGAAGATGAAAAGACAGAAGTCATTGCTCTTTACATAGAAGGTCTGAATGACGGGAGAGAATTCTACGAAACCATCAAAAATATCAACAAGCCCGTTGTCGTCATAAAGGGTGGAAAGAGTGAAGTTTCTCGAAAGGCCGTTTCATCCCACACCGGTTCCATGGCGGGAGAATCCGACATATTCTCAGCAGCCGTCAGACAGGCCGGGGCTATAGAAGTATCTTCAATAAAAGAACTTTTCAATGTTGCAAAAGCCCTTTCATGGCAGAGGCCGTTCAACGGAGGAATAGCGATAGTGACCAACGGAGGAGGTGTGGGTGTACTGACAGCTGATTATCTTGAAGGAGAATCTTTGCCGGAAATGAAACCGAAAACCCTCGATCTTATGGTAGACCACATGCACCCGGGTTACTCGGCAAGCAACCCGCTTGATATTGTCGGCGACGCCACGGCGGATAGGTACAAGGTCGCCATTGAAGGAGTTTTGAGACAAGACGACATCGAAGCTCTGATAGTTATCCAGACACTACAAATTATGACCGAACCGGAAAAGAATGCTAAAATAATGATAGAAGCAAGAGAAAAACACGGTAAAACAATGGTGGCCTGTTTTATGGGAAAGGGTGAAGAAACCAAAAGAGCGATAAATCTTTTGGAAAAGGAAATGATACCCAACTATCAAGATCCTCTTGAAGCTTCTCAAGCATTAAAAGTATTAAGCTCGATTGGAAAAAACAATGAAAAAAATAGTATTTGAAAGAGAGAAATGTATAGGTTGCGGAGCGTGTGTTTCCGTCTGCCCCTCCTTCTGGGAAACAAGCAATGACGGGAAGGTCGATCTGAAAGAAGGAGTCGAAGAGGACGGAAACTTTAAAAGGGAAATGGAGGATGCGGGGTGCAATCAAGAGGCATCTCAAAGCTGTCCGGTTCAATGTATTCACGTTAAAGAAAACGATTCTTAGAAAGATAAAAGATGAAGAAATAAAAATACTGTGACATAGGATCAGAGTATTTATAAATTATAAATTTAAGACAAGCTGTTCATTTTATGGAAAACTTTCAAATAATAGTGGGAGGCGCGGCCGGAGAAGGGTCCAAAAAGGCGGGGCTCATTATAGCCAAGATGTTCAACTCCTACGGTTACAGAGTTTTTATTCACGAAGATTACCATTCTCTGGTAAGAGGGGGTCATAACTTTTCCCAGATATCAGTATCATCTGATATCGGGATCGAGGCTAAAAAAGACAGAATAGATTTTCTTCTGGCCTTGAATGAAGACACGGTTATGAAACATAAAGATAAGCTGGGTGTGGGAAGCGTGCTCATGTATGATGTTTCCATAACGAACACGGAGGTCTTGCAAAAGGATGGGATAGAAACGATACCTGTCCCAATAGACGAAATAATAAACGAATCGGAAGGATCATCTTTGATGAAAAACACCGCCTTGGTATCTTCTTTTTCAAAAATGATGGGAATGGAATTTGAAAAGATAAAACCGATACTCGAGAAAGAATTCAATAGAGAAACAGAGAAGAATATTAAGGTTTCGGAGACGGCCTTCAATAAAACGGAAAAAAGAAGAGAGACAATTGAGACCGGTAAAGATCCTCTGCCTTTACTGTCCGGTAATAAGGCGGTAGCTATGGGAGCTTTAAAGGCGGGGCTGGAATGCTGTATATCGTACCCAATGACCCCGGCAACCGGCGTTTTCAGTTTCCTTACGACAGTTGAAGGAATACGGACCTGCCAACCGGAAAATGAGATATCGGTGGTAAGCATGGCTCTCGGAACCGCCTACGCCGGCAGAAGAACTATCGTTTCCACTTCCGGTGGAGGATTCGCACTGATGACTGAGAGTCTAAGCTTTTCCGCACAGTCTGAGATCCCCCTTCTTATAGTTCTGAGTCAAAGGATGGGTCCGGCGACCGGGGTGCCCACGTACGTTGGGCAAGGTGATCTGCTTTTCGCCTTAAACTCCGGACATGGGGATATGGAACGTTTCGTAGTGGCACCCGGCGATGTTGATGAGGCGTATTACTGGGGAGGCAAGGCGCTCAACATCGCGTGGAGGTATCAAATGCCATCAATCCTCCTTTTGGATAAAGAGCTCTCAGAAAATACATACGGACTTGAAGGAAGGTACCAAATAGAAAAGGAGGACATTGTCGAGGGTCTGAACGATACCGGATATAAGAGATATGAAGGAAACGACATCTCCCCCATTGCCTTTCCCGGCGGAGAGGCGGTTGTAAAAGCTACCGGTTATGAGCACACGAAAGACGGAATATCAACAGAGACCCCTCAAGAAGTGAAAGAGATGGTGGAAAAAAGGATCCGCAAAGGAGAAAGACTAAGAGAAGAACTGGAAGTACTGGAAGCGGTCAAAGTCTATAAAGAAGGTCCTGTCGCGATAGTCTTTTGGGGATCAACCAAAGGTGCCCTTCTGGAGGCGACAAAGGATATGAATGTAAGGTTGGTTCAACCCCTGGTCATGCAGCCCTTCCCTGAAAAAAGGATGAAAGAGGCACTGGAAGGCGCTGAAAAGGTGATCTGTGTCGAGATGAACTCCGGGGGCCAACTTGCACAGGTGATGAGAATGAATGGAATTGAGGTCGATGATAAAGTATTGAAATATGACGCCAGGCCTTTTACTGTCGAAGGTCTAAGATCGATATTAGAAGAAAAAATAAACATCTAACATGGATAATTTGATACTACCTACAAAAAACACCTGGTGTCCCGGTTGCGGTAATTTCGGGATACAAAATGCATTAAAGGAAGCCGTTTCCGAAATGGATCCCGGTAAAACGGTTCTGATATCGGGGATCGGCTGTCACGGTAAGATCTCCGACTACATGAACCTAAACAGCGTATACGCCCTTCACGGAAGGAGTATACCGGTGGGTACGGGGATAAAGATCGGAAACAGAGAGCTTAATGTGGTATGCATGGTCGGAGACGGCGATACTTATGATGAAGGTGTGTCCCACTTCGTACACGCAGCCAAAAGGAATTCCGACATAACCGTTATCGTTAATGATAACAGGGTATTCGCTCTAACGGTCAACCAACCCACCTCCACAAGCCCAAGAGGATACGTAAGCACCACCAGTCCCAAAGGGACGACAGAGGATCCTTTGAATCCCTTGGATACCGCTCTTTCTTTGGGTGCGACATTCGTAGCCAGAGGGTATGCCGGAAAACAAGAGCATCTAAAGAGACTCATTCTTGAAGGAATGAGGCATAGAGGATTTTCATTCATAGAGGTCCTCCAGCCTTGTGTTGTCTGGTTCAACACATTTCCGGAATACAATGAAAGATGCTACGAAATGGAAGAGGAATATCTTCCAATCGAAAAAGCTCGAGAAAAAGCTCGAGAGTGGGACTATGCTAACGATAATCAGATACCTCTGGGCATATTCTACAAAGAGGAAAAACCCACCAATGAAGAACAACTTGGCGATATTCACCAGGTGGATGTCTTGGCTATGATGGAGGAGAGTAAGTAGTTGTTAAGACTTAAGATCAAAAAAACGCACCCTTATCGGGTGCGTTTTTTAATTTTCATTTTTTAATAGGATCAACCCTGATCCCCTTCTTTATTATTTTCTTGCTTTTCCCTCAAACTCTTTCTGTATTCCTTGACGGTTTTTATGAATCCTGCGAGCTGTAAAAGTGGAACTATTATCACCATTGCCAAATAAACCCAATGAAGCCAGTCATCGGAAGGAAATCCCGGACGTAAAAGAGCTCTGTCTATCACATGAACCACCACAAGCCACCATATGACGTAAGTAAAATAGTTCTGGATCCATTTCCATGAATCGGAGCCCAGATAGTTTATGGCTCCCCTGAAGGATAAGGCGGCCAGTATGACGGCCATGACCGTCGCAACCAAGGCACCGAAAGCCCAAGGATTTATGTTCAAAAGATAACCTACAACATCCCAGTCTCTTCCCGCAAAAACAAAAAGAGTGTGTATAACGGACCACACGGCAAACCATATGCCCAGCTCGGCTCTCCAATTCCAAGGAAAATCACCCCACTTGGGAAAAAGGACCGGAAAAAGCTTCATTATGGGACCAATGATCATCACAAGAAAAAGAAGAAAGAACGGTATGGCCCCAACAGCTCTCGACATCAAAAGTATCTTCTCAGAGGTGAAAGATATCTCATCAACCGTGAAAAACCACGGAATCAAAACCGCTAAAAAAGTGGCAACCGCTATTATCGTGTGAAATGATAACTTGTTCTGTGCATCTATCATGTCATTAATACTTAAAGATCGATTAACTTTTTCCCATAATTATCAATAAAATTATAACAGATAAAAAATAATAATTATAAACAGATCAATACTACTTCAAATACGAATCCGGCCTGGCTCTCAAGAGATAATTGGTTATCAGGGGACTGATAAGGGTCGTGGTTATGCTGAGAATTATTATTGCAGTGGTCAACTCCGGCGATAAAAGTTCGAGACGCTGACCCACCAAAACAACCGCCAGCGTGGTAATAAGCTGGGGCACGCTGGTTACACCGACCAAAACGCTCTTGTAATTACTAAGGCCCAACCATCTTGAAGAAAGCCAACCCGAGAGGAACTTGGACAAAGAAGATCCCAAAAGAACCACAAGGACCAATGGCCAGATCGTCGAAGCCTCTTCAACCAATAACCCTATATCTGTCCACCCTCCTATGGTCACAAAGAAAATGGGAATAAAAACCCCGTATCCGAGTACGTGTATCTTGCTTTCCAATATCTTGCTTCTGGTTATCTCGGCCAAGATGAGACCGGCAAAAAAAGCTCCCACTATGGTCTCCAATTTAAAGAACTCAAAAAGTATGGAGGTACCGATAAGAATGGCCACCACTAAGGTCAACTCCTGTTCAAATAAAGAATGAGTGCCGGGCTTTCTGTTACGAAGTCCGGCCAACCACTGTCTAAAAGGTGTTATGTATTTTCGCGCCAACATTCCCATTGCAAGCGCGAAGAACATGAATATCATGAGAACCGGTAAAGATACGGTCGTATCGGGTGATATGAACTGCAAGAACATACCCAAAAGAATAAGACTGGCTATATCCTGGATCATGGTGGAAGCAATGATTATTCTTCCGAGCTTGAAATGAAGAACACCCCTTGCTTCCAGTGTCGGGATAACCACGGCGAAGGAAGAACTTGTGAATATTATTCCCAAAAGTAAAGAAGTGGCCAGTCCGAATCCAAAGGAAAGACCTATGATGATCCCGACCATCGCGGGAACAAAGCCGGATATGGCTCCGATAACAGTGGCCTCTTTCCAAACGGACTTTATCGAAGATATCTTGGTTTCCATCCCGGCAATGAACATAAGGAATATTATCCCAACTTCAGCCAGGAACATGACTATCTCATTGAGCTCGAAAAGGCCGATGCCTTTGGGCCCCATTACTATCCCTCCCAATATCAAGGCGATAGCCCACGGTACTTTAAACCTTCGGAATAAGGCCGAAAACACCAGAGCGGTCACCAGGGCGATGAAAAAAGCCACCAGAGAAGTAAATATCACGTCGGGATCTCGAATTATGGAAGGGTCCATGGTCTTATCTTCTCAAGATTAAATTAGAAATCGAAAACACAAATTCTGCCGTTTATTCAGGATGAAAGATGTCCCAAGAACATCCAATATGTAAATTATAACACAACAAGAAGTCCATCACAGGTATCATATGTTCTCGACGAAAAGCATGTTTGTCTTCGCGTCCGGATGATCGAACGGAACTCCGGCTGCAACGACAACACTGTCACCTTCCTTGGCAAGACCCTTATTTATCACATATTCTCTTACAAGCTCAAATGCCTCTCCGACATCTTCCGGTGCTTCAATATGAACCGGAACACAACCAAAACTTAAGACCAACTTGTAATAAACATTTTTGTCGGTGGCCATTGCGATGATCAGCGGTTTAGGTTTATGTCTGGAAAGCATTCTTCCGGTAAAACCGGAATCGGTCAAAGCCACTATAAGTCCGGCCTCCAGATCACTTGAAACACGGACAGCGGCTGAGGTTACGGAGTTTACGGTACACATGGAAGGGGTCTTTTGTTTAGAGAGTCTTTTTACATCGAAATGCCCTTTTTTCAAACTCTTCTCTGTTTGTAAAGCGATCGTCGACATTACCTTCAATGACACCAAAGGATTTTTACCCATGGATGTTTCCGCCGAAAGCATCACTGCATCAGTTCCATCAAGTATGGCATTGGCTACATCAGAAACCTCCGCACGAGTTGGAACAAGGGATTCGATCATCGACTCCAACATCTGGGTAGCGGTTATGACGGGCTTCCCGAGAATATTGCAAGCTTTTATTATCTCTTTTTGGGCCATAGGGACATTTTCGGGAGAGATCTCGACAGCCAGATCTCCACGGGCGACCATTATGCCGTCTGAACTTTGCAATATGGAATCAAAGTTCTCGAGTCCTTTTTTGGTTTCAATTTTCGCAATTATATCAGGTCTTGTACCTTCCATATTCTCATTAATGATCTCCCGTAAGGCCTCAATTTCTTCAGCCGATTTGACAAAAGAAAGGGCCACGAAGTCAACACCCGCTTCCAGCCCCATCTTCACATCTTGGATGTCTTTTTCCGACAACAAAGGCAATGAAAGAGACCTTTCCGGGACCGTTAAGCCCCGATTTCCCCTTATAACAGAACCTCTCAAAACACGACAGTATATCTCAACCTCACTCGTTCCGAGAACCTCAAGTTCCACCCTTCCGTCATCTAAAACTATCTTGTCCCCTTCCTCGACTTCTGAAGGAAGATCATGATGGTCGACATAAACCATTTCGCTATTACCCTCAATATTGATATCCGTCGAAAGTGTAAAGTTGTTTCCGGCGATCAAAGCGACCTCTTGGGTATTAAAGTCACCCGTTCGGATCTTGGAACCCGAAAGGTCCTGCATGACGGCAACAGGCAGATCCCGATCTTGACGGATCCTTTTGATCGCCTCGATCATCTGTCTGTGTTCTCGATGGTCACCGTGGGAAAAATTAAGTCGAAAAACATTGACTCCGACATCGATCATTTTTTCTAACATGTCGTCCTCCAGCACCCTCGGGCTTATCGTGGCCACTATTTTGGTCTTTCTTTTCATCTATTTTAAGAATTAATTCAGATCAAATAAAAGCTAAAGCTCAACATTAATATAATGACTTCTTGTCTTTACTGTAGTATTCCGATGCGGCCTGACCTGTCATTACATAAAGGCCGTTAACAACCCCCAAAATGAAAAACAGAAAGGCCAAAACGACATAGGCGGGCCCAAGATAAAACCAAACCGAACTGTAACCTATCAAAAGAACGGACACCGAAAGTGCCCAGACCTTCGGTTTTAAACGAGTACTCCAAATTGGATAAATACTTATGAAAGTCACCAAGGCGCACAACAGACTATACAAGGCCATAAAGATTATCCCGAAGGAAACCGTGTGATAATCAACCAAGATCAAAAGTGATAAAAGGCCGAAGACGAGCAAAAAATGAACGGCAAGGATCGCATAAACCAGTATCAAGATCCGCAAACCGCCGGGAATTGATGAATCATAGATGAAGTGACGAAACTGTTTCTGTCTTTTTTCGAGGCTCATTTTAAAACGATCAAGTCAAATAAAATATATTGAACGTTCCTTTATTTTATCAATTTATATCAGGTTTTCAAAACAAGTGAGCAACAACCCAAAAAAAACAACACGGGTATTTATATCTTCTTCCATCTTAAGAACGAGACTCGGAAGCATTCTCCGCTCTAACATTGGTTTGAGCGCGTGAAGAAGGTATTGTGTGCGCGTGCCAGGATTTGAACCTGGGACCTCGTCATTATCAGTGACGCGCTCTAACCAACTGAGCTACACGCGCATATTAAGCAAATACAAGGTTTAGATTAACAAAAAAGAAATAATAAAACAAGAAATTAGATGGACATTCTATAGAAAAATAAAAGACCCCCGCCAACGGCGGGGGTCTTTTCAAAACCGCTTTTTATTTTGTTTCGTTCCCTATGCCGGTAAATTACCGGCTTTCTCTCCATTTTTACCATGAAGAGTAAGGTGGTCTCAGTTTAAAGCCCGAGACCGAGGCTTTGGCAAACACTGTTTAAATAACAATGTTTGAACGACCTGTCACTTTATACCGACCCAGTAGGCGAACGGTATAAAGAAATCTTTCGATATATTCCACGACCAGCTTCCGCTAGCCGTGCCTTGTTACGACTTCGTCCCTGTTACTGAGCTTACCTTCGGCCCCGCTAGGCGAGGACTTCGGGTACTCCCAGCTCCCTTGACGTGACGGGCGATTGTTTACCATAAGTTTTTGGCATTGACGTTCCCACTGTACGTGCGGATTTCCCGCATACAGCGAGCTCTAGTGCATTTGTTGCTTTATCTTATAAATTTTTTGCATTCCTTTAACAGTCAAGTGTTCTTTCCTTCCAATTATATGAATCAATTTACAGAAAAGCTCAAAATCTTTTTGTTTAGAAGCAAGTTTTGGTTTGTTCTTTTTAAAGAACGGAATGATCTTTTCAACTAAATCAATCCTATTAAAAACCTCATATCTGTAACAGTCTTGGTGATTTTTTCGTCTGTCTTTCTGGAAATATACTTTTCCACAATCAAAGTATCTTTGTAATTGATAAAGTATATCTTTATCTTTCTCAACAAACTTAACGTAAAACTTTGGTTCAATACGAACGCGTCTTTTTCGTTCATTTGAATCATTTAAGTTCTTAACATAAACAGTAAAACTTCCTTCACCATCCACAAGACCGACAATGTAACTTGAATCTAACATTAGTTCACACTAGAGAGAGTCCTTCCCGATCACTATTAATAAAATAAAAAATAGTGGCCGGTACTATGACTCAGCTGACTCCTGACGCTGCGTTAAACTTAATTATACCACTAACTGCAAAAACAGATGTGGACAGCTTCAGGTCTCCCCGGGTTACGCATATCTCTTTTCCAAACATCCAATATAAGCTTTTTTGATCTTCCCTATCCTCACCACCCAATGATAGGTCGATCTGCTTGCCGTTTTAACGGCTACATACAGGCTGTTCTTTGCTTTCAGATCCTCCGCCATCAACCTCGCGATCAATGACTATCCTTCAGCTACGCCCCATAGACGAATGGGGGAGCAGATTTTAACTGCTTAGATATATGCGCTGCCGGGCGCTTTTTCATGGTGAGTACAAGACTCGAGAACGTATTCACCGCTGCGTTGATGATCAGCGATTACTAGCGATTCCAACTTCATGAGGTCGAGTTTCAGACCTCAATCCGAACTGGGGCGACTTTTCTTAGGATTGGCTCGGGGTTTCCCCGTCGCGACCCGTTGTAGTCGCCATTGTATCACGTGTGTAGCCCAGGGCGTCAGAGGGTCATGCTGACCTGGCGTCATCCTCTCCTTCCTCCCCGCCCTCTAAACACTAAATTTGCATTAATGTTCAAAGGGCGAGGCAGTCTCGTCTGACACGTATAACAGACGATGAGGGTTGCGTTCGTTACCCCACTTAAGGGAACAGTTCAAACCACGAACTGACGACGGCCATGCAACACCTGCCTATGTGCCCGAAGGCCCCCTCCGTTTCCGGAAGAGTTCACATAGGTTTCAAGCCCTGGTAAGGTTCGTCGCTTACTGTCGAATTAAACCACATGATCCACCGCTTGTGCGAGTCCCCGTCTATTCCTTTGAGTTTTAAGCTTGCGCTCGTACTACCCAGGCG
>SLDR01000014.1 GCA_007125155.1 Candidatus Campbelliibacteriota bacterium
GCTCCAAGTATTCGCGACATGACTCCGCCTTTCGACTCCGCACGAAAGAGCAGAAATGCTCTTTCTCCCGGGCATCTCTACCCTCGCTTTGCTTGTCATTCGGTGCCCAGGGCGGGAGTCGAACCCGCATGCCTAGAAGGCCACGGCCCTCAACCGTGTGTGTATACCAGTTCCACCACCTGGGCATAAATAGTCTTTAACCACTATACTAGAGAACTTATTATTTTCAAGCACGCTTAACGGTCGAAAAGGTCTGTTGATCAATGCTTGATAATATTCCCCAAAAGAAAAACACCGGTTATAGCACCGGTGTTTTTCATAAGGATTTTTTATTTCTTATCTTCCTTTACACTCTCTTCATCAACTTCATCGGTTTCTTCCTTTTCAACAGCGGATCCGGCCTCTTCTTCAGATGATCCCTGTTTAGCCTGATTCTCGTCTTTAGGTTCCTCCTCTTTCGCCTCCTCTACAAATTCCTCTTCCTCCTCGGTTTCATTATAAGTTGCAGTCCTGACATTCCTCACGTACTTCTTAACTTCTTTAGCGGCCTTCCTTCTTATATGGTAAAGATTTGATTGTCTGACCTTTGAACGTTTTACCACTTCTATTTTGTCGATCAATGGAGAAAAAAGCGGAAATATCTTTTCAACTCCGATACCTCCCGACGTTCTTCGAACGGTAAAGGTCGCTCCCGGTTCATTACCATGCTTGCGTGCCAGAACTATCCCCTCGAATTCCTGGGTTCTGGTCTTCCCTTTTTCTTCTATTTTGACTGACACCCTGACAGTATCGCCGGCACGCATGTCAATGCCTCTTCGTTTCCTGATCTCGGCCGGAGAAAGAGTTTCTTTTGTTTGATTCATAACAGCGCTACTTTATCACAGTAAATGCCAACACGCAAGATAAACCAATACGGCTAAGCCTTATTGCGAACATCCGTACCTAGATCAAAATCCCCAATTCCAAGAATATCGAAGGCGTTTTTAAAATCCTCAGGAAAAGGCGCCCTGATAAAAAGCTCTTTTCCGTTCATGTTCTTGAAATTTATCTTTGAAGCGTGTAGTGCGGTTCTTTTAAAACCCAATAGAGGATCGCGTTTCGGGGCATAAAGAGGATCGCAAACAACAGGAGTATTGACCGCCTTCATGTGAACTCTTATTTGATGAGTTCTACCCGTTAAAGGATGTATCTGCAGGAAAGAAACATCTTCATATCTTCCAAGGACCTCATATTCGGTGATAGCATTCCTTAGCTTGCCTTTCGCCCCTCTTTGCGCAGACCACAAACGAAAATTCTTTGAACTCTTTCCTATCGGCCTGTCTATTCGTCCTTTGTCTTTTTTAAAGGAACCATACACAAAGGCGTGGTATGTCTTATCTATCTGTTTATTTTTAAATAACGACTTTAAATAATGAAAAGACATGTCGGTTTTTGCCACCAAAATAAGTCCCGAGGTGTCCTTATCCAATCGATGAACGATCCCGGGGCGCTTTACCTCTGATCCTGTTCTTGTCGTTACAGGTTCGCCCACATTTTCTATCTCCGGAAAATTCTCAATTATCCAGTCAGTTAAAAAAGGTCCGGTATCAAAGCCGTCGGGATGAACCATCATTCCGGACGGTTTGTTAACTGCGACGATCTCTTCATCATCATGAATTATCTTAATTTCTTTTTTCATATACTAAAAATCTATTTGCTAAATTTCCGAAACGCCCGTTTCTTGTTTTAAGGTCTTTCATTTTTTTCATTAATTCATCTTTCGAAAAATTCGGTCAAAGAGTATAGCCCGAAAAATTTGCCGTAAATCATTTTCCGTAAAAGAAGGTTGTTAAGGCGATTCCCTCCGTCCGGACGGTTCACGGCGATATCGGGATCCGGGATATGGGAAATATGCAAAAAGCGCTCAAAGTCCTCTTCGGTCAGATCAACGCCTGAACGCGACCAAGAGTCAACTGAAAAAATTATATCCTGTCTACCATCATGTGGCCATTCCGGTCATCTAGATCCTTTGAACGAGCCCGTCGTCGATCTCCATCCATTATTACCGTTATACACCGGGGCACTTTATACTTTTCCGACCTTCATACGTTAGTCTGGATTTTATCGTTGTATATTAAGAGCCTCCAAACTTCATCGCGCAAGAGGCGGGACTTGATAAAGATCGCGGATTGCGTTATTTTTAATTGATCGGGCGCTTAGCTCAGTTGGCTAGAGCAATCCGTTTACACCGGATAGGTCGTAGGTTCGAGTCCTACAGCGCCCACCAAAATCTGACTTTTTCGGTTTTTGGGAGCCGGGTGCTCCTTCGCCATTCCTCCGAAAAGGATCTTGAACAAAGATCGCTATCAAAGTTTTAAAAAATAAATCCGAGATTCGTACGTAAAGGCGGTCGCCTTAATATCGACCGAGAACTTATTTCCCATAAGATGTTCGACGGCATAACTTTTTTACCGCTATAAGCAAAGAAGCGAAACAGCATATAGGCATTCGTTTTTTGACCAAATGTCCTCCCGGTAGGAATCGAACCTACATTTAGGGCTTAGAAGGCCCTCGTTCTATCCATTGAACTACGGGAGGTAGATTATGAGTATCGCAAAAACATCTTGAGTTGACAAGCCTTGCTCGATCCTGATATGGATCATGTTTTTAAAGTGAGACCTCAACATCGTCTTCCGTCTCGATCTCTACAGCCTGCTCTTCAATTTCTCCAGCATCCGCCTCAACGTCAACCGACTCGTCCTCACCCGATAAGGGTGAATCCATTGTCCAGTCATTTTGAATATCTTCGAAGCGGTCATTTTTATCATTGAAAAAATCCCAAACATTATCCATTTTTTTCATATCCAACATCACTCCGGCCCCGACCAAAGACCCCTCATCCGAAAATGTTGCGGGGTCGAAACTTTCGATCTCACCGGTATCACTCCAATAGAAGAACATCAAAGAATTAATTAACGCCAACACAACTAATGTGACAAAGAAAAACGACAACATAAAGGCCCAGTCTCGCTTCGGTCTTGGATAGGGACTTCTTATGAGATCTTTTATCTCGTCAATCATACTCTTGAAGTTTTCTTGCTTTTTTCCGCTCATATCAATTTGCCATCAAAACGTTTATCTTAAAGGACGAGGACCAACTCGTTCCTTCTTGCCTGATCCTGGCGTTGGTCACGGACACTTTATAAGGAAGGAGTTCTATTAAGGCTATGGTTTTATTGATCTTTTCCCACTCACCGATCATGTTGATATCCGCACTCAGAAGATCGTCGCCTTCATTATTTGAGACAGAAAGATTTGATATCTCAAATTCAACATTTGTCCTTCTTCCGAGATCCTCCAATTCTCTAATAAAAGAGACTATGCTCTTTTCATCATTTGCCAAGAAATAACCCTTTATATCCTCTATGCGACCTTCGGTGTCATTAAGAAAAACGACAGTATCTTGAATTTCATTGTAACGGTTCTCATGAAAAGCGATATTGGCTCTTAAGAGCTTAAGTTCCTCTCTCTGACCTCCGAGATCCCAAACAAGAAAAATATAAGATCCCCAGGCTATTATTGCCATAAATCCGCCCGTTATCAAAATGTATCGTAAGGAAAGCATATTTTTTACAGATCTCCTTTAATTTGCAAAGAAAAATCAAGATCATATTCACGAGCAAAACTCGCAAGTGGTATATCGACCTCGGTGACATAATCCTCTTCTTTCAAATTGCTTGAAAATTCAAGTAGTTCCTCTCTTGTTCCGGCATGACCGGCAAGGGAAGCGCGCAGACTCCCGCCTCCGTCTGTTTTTTCAAACGCGAAGCTGGTTATCGAGACCCCATCGGGCTTGCAAGAAAGAACTCCTTTCATAAGTTCGGTTACCGAAATTTCATACAGATGTGATTCAAGGGAATTAACTGTTTCATTCACTCTTTTTAACTCTTCAAACATCTTCGGGTCAACAAGCTTTTCCGACTCACGTTGCACTTCATCCAACGCTTCCGACAGATAACGCTTTTCAAGGTAAATTGCAAAATAGGTCGGAGTAAATAAAATAACCGAAATTACCCCCAAGAAAAATAAAAATATAAGTAATAAAGACCACCTGCGGATCTTATATTCACTTTTAATTAATTCCCTTTCTTTTTCAGGTAAAAGATCGAACATATTCAATTTATTCTTTTAAACTCTCTTATCGCAAGTCCTACGGCCGCCCCGAACCTCAAAGATTCGGAGTGAGAAATGTCCGGTATGTATTCATCAAACGTCGTTATGTTCTCCCAAACGTTCGCAATGTTAACCTCCATGTCCAAACCGGAAGATATTATATCTTTCTCCGAGCCTTGGCCCGCCATCTCTCCACAAAGTATAACTGTCTGAGGTACGCCCGCTCCGGAAGAACCGTGAGTGCGCCAATAAGACTTAACTCTTTCGATTTCTTCCTTCAACCAAAGAGTTGTCTTTCGGAGATCACTTTTATTATCAATATCCGCACCTGCATGAATTGTGGAAGTAAAGCGGGGAATGTTTCGGCTAACAACCGAGATATTGGTCGTGTCCTTCTGCACGTGAACCATAAGATGTGTCCTTGGATCATCGCAGTTAATGACTGCACGAGAAAGAGAGTGGGACTCGACCTCAAAGTACAAAGGTTTGATCCCGGATCTTTTAAGAGCACTAATGAATCCCTTTACGACGGTACCCGGAAGCGCTATGACCACCACCTCCCTCTCAGAATCTTTTTCCTCCCCTGTTTCCATATAATCAAAAACAACCTCATCAACTCCAAAAGGGATGTTTTTTTCCAAAGTGAATGCAACCTGTTCTTCGGATATTCGACCGTTGTCTGCGGGAATATTTGTTGTGTAAATATAACTTTTCTCTTCGGGAAGAGAAAGCGAGGCGTGTCTTATCCCGTATTCCGACTTTATTTCCTTAAATGAAGAGACCAGTGAATTTATTTCCTTTATCTCACCCGCCTCCAATGTTCCGGGGGGGAGTTTTTTTTCCAGGTGATCTTTCAGTTCTATGGTTCTTTTTCCTTTTTTAAGTTCAACAAGCCTTAAAGTATCATCAGAGACGGCAATACAAGCCGCAGGCATTACAAGGAACGATGGCGTTGGAAAAAACTTAAAAAAACAAGAACGTACAGTCATATATTAATACATTATACAACATAAAATTATTTTTCATTATCCACCAACCTGTGTCTCTCCAAGAACCGCTGGAGAATGATGGCTGCCGCGGACGCGTCTTTATTTTTCCGATCATTTTTGAACCTGAGGGCTTCCTTTGTTGAAAAAAATTCCGGCTCAAAGTGAACGGGTATCTCTGTCAATTTTGAAAATCTTTTTATAAATACACTTATATCTTTCATGATCGGGTTATCCTTACCGGATAACGTCTTCGATTCACCTATGACCACCAAACTTACTCTTTCTTTTTGACAAATTTTGTTCACCTCTTCAACGAGTTTTTTATTGTTGGACAGTGTCTCATAAGGAAAAGCCATGTTCAGACCCTCATCCGACAAAGCCAATCCTACTTTCTTTCTTCCGTAATCAATCCCAAGAAATC
Source organism: Candidatus Campbelliibacteriota bacterium (assembly GCA_007125155.1). GTDB lineage: Bacteria > Patescibacteriota > Minisyncoccia > Phycocordibacterales > CSBR16-193 > SKVL01. The sequence continues at coordinate 5,563 of SLDR01000014.1, forward strand.
GCATTCATCCATACTAGCTTACTCTTGCTTTTTTTGATAGTATGTTGTGCATCAAGGAGGGGTGCGCCGAATTGGTAAGGCAGCGGTCTTGAAAACCGCCGGGAGCAATCCCTTGCAGGTTCGAGTCCTGTCCCCTCCGCAACGACAATTTCTTATCGGAAAACCCGAACACCCTTATTTCTAGGGATTTCTGGAAACCGATGAAATGACAAAGAGTTCGAACCTTTTCGGGATTCGAACTTTTTGTTTAGTTACTGTATCAACTCCACTTTTTTATCTTTCACCGTTAGTCTGCTTTTGAGGCAATTCATCAACTCTCGTTTTTCATCGTTCGTACCCTCTTGTAGAAGATACTTGGCATATGTTCTCATATCAAACTCTTTGATACTTGATTCGTCTTCATGCAAGATGCCTCTCCTGAATTTATTAAACCGCTTCAGCTCATCTTCAAACTTTTTCTGTATACCAAGCTCGCTGACACTCACTTTATCGATGATTCCAATCAGTTGTTTGATCAGGTCTTCTTCTCGTAAGTACGGATTTTTGCAGTGCCTGTCTCGCGACCTGCCACAGCCGTAGTAGATGTACTTTGCTGTGGTGCCGTCACGAAGTTTCTTGTATTTCTCCTCGGCTGATATTCCTGATCCGCACTTGCCACAGAGCATGAGCTTGGTGAAGGCAAACTCTTTATGTTCTCTCACTATTTTGTCACGCTTGAGATGTTCCTGTGCCAGATCAAACACTTCTTTGGTAATGAGGGGTTTATGCTTCCCCTGATACCAGTTGCCTGAGTCCCGCGGATATTCGAAAACTCCGTAGTAGAACGGGTTATCAAGTAGTCGGTAGATGCCACTTAGTGTCAGCGGCTTGTTGCCTCTCGTATGGAAGTTCAGTTCAAACCGTAGCCAGTGATACACTTTTCGACCAGACCATTTTTCATACGCTACTTTCTCAAATATCTGCTTCACTACATGACCACGCTCTGGATCGACCAGAAGTAATCCTTTCTTGTCGGTGCGTTTCTGATTAAGATATCCCAATGGTGCGACCGTTGGCCAATAGCCTGATTCGCATCGTGCTCGCAGTCCTCGTTTTACGTTAATACCACGATTGTCATTCTCAAGCTTGGCTTGAGATCCGAGAATCATCAGCAAGAATTTCTCATTTGGATTGTTAGTAAAGACCTGTCCGTATGTTCTGATCTCGTGGAGTTTTCCTTGATCCATCAAGTCAACGACCGCTCCCAAGTCACCTGCATTACGTGACAATCGGTCAGGCGCCCAAGCAAGCACACCGGTGTACTTGCCGACTCGAATATCATCCATGAGTTCATTGAACACTGGCCGTTGAGCCGTCTCTTTAGCGGAGTGACTCTCACGCTTGATATCTACCACTTCAAGCCCCTCACGCTCGGCTAACTGGAGCATTTCCTTGATCTGTGAATCGATGGACAAAACTTGGCGCTCCTCGCTCTCAGTGCTCTTTCGCGAATACAGGCAGTACTTTATCTTCTCCACCTTAACTGGTGTTGCCTCTTTATTCTCTTGTACTGGTATCTCCATTACCTACAAGAGATGACGCAATCGTCCATAGGAGTCCAGAGCGTCCCAAGCTCCCTGAAGTTGGTAAGTTGTTGGTAACTTATCTCACTTCCTCAAGGAAGTTGACTGGGTACATACCGTTTCGATACTTCTCCATAATCATATGCTGCTGTCGGGTGTTTAGGTGACTCATCTCTTCAATTCTCGGTACTCCTTTGCGCCACGCTGTCGCTTTTGGTCGATTGATTTCATTGAGGATGAAATTCAAGACCATCGCACAGGCATCCATAAGATCGTCATGTTTTTCGATACCAAAGCCGAGAATTTGATTCACCAACGCATCAGATCCGTGACGTGGAAAATATACTTTTCTGCGTTCAAGAAGATTGGCTGCTGAATACAGTCGCGCATGTTTGTCGGTGCTGTAGTTTTTAATACTCTCAACACGCAATCCTTTCTGACGAACCTCTTGTACCAGTGCTTCCTGATACGCATTTCCTTCAATGATGATCTTAGCTCGAGTTCCAGTGCTAACACTCTGTGACAGGCTCTTGATCGTATCGACAGTTTGCCGAAATGACATTCGCTTATTCACAATATTGCCGAGAATGTACACTTCTGCGCTTTGCTCTTGGCAGGTACCCCAAATCTAGGACACCAATTCTTTCTCCAATAATACTTCACTTTGCCTGGCAAAGGCAACCGGTGCCATATTTAAGGCGGTATGTATCCGCTTAGTGTTGTAATAATA
>SLDR01000020.1 GCA_007125155.1 Candidatus Campbelliibacteriota bacterium
CTGAGGATCCGGAAAGATTCGGACTGACGGGTGTTGAGAACATCGATCACGTTCAACCCGGTCAGAAACTGGATCTTTCTCCGATAATGGAAGGAGAGACGATGTCTCGGATGTTCGAGTCTTCAGACAATTTGAGTCAGGATGATATTTCAAGGATAATTAATAACAATGAGAAAATAGAAGATTGGGTCAGAGATAATCCGGATAAAAGACTTACAGGTGAGCGGGTAAAAAATATAATCGAAGATGTGAAGGAGGGGCCGGTAGGGATAGATTCACAAAAGCAGACGATAAGTAAAATAATGGACATGTACAATATCACGGATAATGAGGTTAATGTTGAAGCCGTCAAATTCCGTCTCGATCTTATAGAATCAATGGATCTTCGAGTTTCTTCGAAGGTTGCATTGGCTGATATTTATTTTGAGAATTGGAATGGTGAAAATATTTCCAATGACAGGGTACAGTCCGCCTTAAGTGAACTTTTCGGGGAGAATTATGATGAAGCCAAAGATCATTTTGATGATGGTGGAAGTATATCCAAGGATAAGAATGGTGATGTTCTTATAAATTTTGAAAAAGTCGGATCGATCGATCAAAAAGGGGAAGATATTCTGATTACCATTTCTCCTCAGGGAACGATCTCTTTGCAGGGTCCCTTGAGTCACTGGGAGGTCAGTGAAAGGGTTATCAACGACAGGTCGTTGGAGAAGATAAGGGAAAGAATAACCGATTTTGTTAAAGTTTAGTAAAGTAGGAGGGTTAATAATTAAAATAAGACAATTTATGGATGAAGAACAAAAAAATGATCTATTGGAAGAGTTTGATCTCAAAGATCTTCCAAAAGATGTCCAAGCGGCCATACTTCAGGCTATGACGGAAACATTACTAAAAAAAATATCTATCTCGATATTGGAAAAACTATCCGAAGAGGAAAGAGAAGAGTTCGAAAAAGTAAGGGAGATGGAAGATGCGGTGAAAACCGAGAGCTTTTTAAGAGAAAAGATAGAGGATTATGATGCCTTGGTCGAGGGTGTTTCTAATGAATTCAAACACGAGATGAAGGAACATATAGATGAGCTGAAAAAAGAACTTCGGCAGTAAAAGTTTTTAATGTATATCTGTTAATGCTGGATCAGCTTCCTCCTGAAGCTGTCATTCTTTATAGATTGGAAGATGATGAATATTAAGATAGACTTTTCTCTATGAATGACCTTAATTCTTCAAATAGTAATAACAACAAGAAAGACAAATACTCCGCCGTTTGGGTGTCCCACTCTTCCATGGGCGACTTTTTAAAATGTCCGCGCCTTTACTATCTTCACAATATCTACAAAGATCCCAAGACCGGCAGAAAAGTAAACATTGTCGCCCCACCGCTCTCTTTGGGCCAGGCGGTTCACGAGGTTTTGGAGGGTTTGATCAGGTTCAGTGTCGAAGACAGAATGAAACAACCCCTTCTGGAACATTATGAGGAGGCTTGGAGTAAAGTTTCCGGAAAAAAAGGCGGTTTCACGAATAAAAAAGAAGAAGAGCAAGCAAAGGATCGGGGAAGAATGATGATAGAGAGGGTCATAAAGAATCCCGGACCGCTTGCAAACAAGACGGTAAAACTTAAAGATGGCGGAATGTTGCCCAATTTTTACCTTTCGGAAGAAGAGAGCATAATCCTTTGCGGAAAGATAGACTGGTTGGAGTATAGAGAAGAAGATGACAGTATTCGTGTTCTCGATTTTAAGACCGGAAAAAATGAAGAAAAAGAAGGTTCTTTACAGCTTCCGATATATGTTCTTTTACTTAAAGCTCTTCAGAAAAGACCGGTCAGTGGAGCTTATTATTGGTATATAGAGACAGAGGATGAGCCCAGAGCGATCGAGATCCCGGATCCTGAAGAAAGCAGGGAGAAAGTTCTTTCATTGGCCAGAGATGTAAAAAAAGCCAGAGAAGATAAGGCTTTCGACTGTCCTTATGGGGGTTGTTTTGCCTGCAAACCATATGAGAAGATCCTTAAGGGAGAGGCTGAGTATGTCGGAGTCGGTGAGTACAATCAGGATCTCTATATGATCGATTAATTGCAACCCTTGATGTCGATGAGTAACAGATCCTTAAGGGATGGAGAAGAAAAATTCAAGTTGATATTGCGCAGGAACAGTCGTTCAAGGCATATACGTATAACCGTATCCGCCGACGGTAGCGTCTTATTGACCCGTCCTTTTTATGTTAACGAAGAAAAGGCCATTTCCTTTTTGAACGAAAAGATGGATTGGGTCAGAAAGAAATTAAAGGAAGCAAAAGAGAACACGGACCCTGACATCTCGATCCATAGTCTCGAGCATTATCGCGAATATAAGGATGAGGCTCGAAGGCTGGTCGAGGAGAAGGTTGAATATTGGAATAGGATCTACGGTTTTAGATTCAACAGGATATCTATACGTAACCAAAAGAGCCGTTGGGGGAGCTGTTCTTCCAAAAAGAACCTGAACTTCAATTACAAGATAATTTTCTTGAAGGAAGAACTTCAGGATTATCTCATAGTTCACGAACTCTGCCACTTGAAGCATATGGACCACTCCAAAAAATTCTGGCAATTGGTGGAAAGAACTCATCCGGAACATAAAACATACTCAGAGGCTCTCAGGGGTATGGGTGGCAGAACTTGAGGTGACCTTGTAAAGTCATATTTTCCAGGGTAATCTTTAAAGAAGCATCTAAATTAGCATATAATTACTTCAATATGAATGAAAAAATGCCAAAAGAAGGATCCGACCACGAAAACAAAGGAGAGGCGACCATCCTTGACGTTGAAAAAGACACTGTTGACGGGGAAGGGAAAGAGGATCTGAATGAAGAAGAAAATCAACGAAATTTAGAGGAACTGAATGATCTAAAAAAAGAATGGTTCGAAAATGGAGGTTTTTTGTCAGAAGACAAGCAAAATAGACTGAATGAACTTGAGGATATCGTTAATGAATACAAAGTTATGGAAGAGAAGTTATCTGCCGATGAGGAAGGACACGACGAAGAAGAAAAGGAAGAAGGTTTTATCTTTGATGAAGAAGAGGTTGATGAATGGAAAAGTGAAACCGAAAGGTTGAAAAGAGAATATGCGGAAAAGAAAGCGAAAGGCGAACTTTCCGAGACTGAAGAAGAAGCTTATAGAAAGAACATAGAAATGCTTGAAAGAACAATGGTAGCCGATGATGAGGTGGCGTCTGAGACCGGTCCGGAAGTGGTAACGGAAGAGCTTTTGGGAGAAAAAAGAAAACAGTTCGCCAGAGTCTATAGGGATGCCGAAAAAATGGTTGACATCAAGAGAGGAAGAGGTATGGATTATGCAAGATCTGATCATGATGGGTATTCGCAAAAGGAGGAAGAGTATTTTGAAGCTTTAATGAAGTACAGAAAACAAAAAGTGGAGAGTATTGACGTCATCTTGTCGCCTGAGGACAGAAGGAAGGAGATGGAGATCATCCTGAACGAGACGGTTGCCATGGAAGCCAACAGATTGGAAGACGCAAAATTGTCGTTGGAGATCGAAGAAAGGTCCGGATCACTGGCCGAGAAGACCAAAAATATAGGCAAAAGAATGGTAAATGCCTACAGAAAGTTACCGCTGAAATATAAGATAGCCGTATCTGCCGGTTTGTTCGGAGCTGCAGGTGCGACGGCGGGAGGAACGGCCATCGCCATGATCGCAGGAGGAGGCATAGCTGCCCAAAGGATCTTGGGAGGAGCTGCCGTAGGTGTAACGCTGGAGGCCTCATTCCGTAAATTACATGACAAAATGGCGGAAAGAGAGGTTAGGAAGGAGTTTGGGAAAGGCCTCGAAGAATACTTCGCTAATAATAGTGAAGAACTCAACAGAAAGATCATTGCATTGGAATCAAAGAAGGGGGGTCAGAGGAGGAAGCGTTACATCGCCAGCGGTCTGGTGGGAGCCGTGATAGGTGCAGGTGCTGTTGCACGATTAACAGAATTATTCGGAGGTATCAATGAGGCCCAGGCTTCATCGGTTGAGGTAGGATCTGCGGATACGGCTGAGGTAACGGATATCGACCTTGAGAATTGGAGGACCCCCACAGAGGAGAGCACCTTGTATGATAAAGGGGAGTATGGATTGAATTATCCGGAATTCGACCCCCCGTCATGGGGGGAAGATGTCGCAGATCCCGTAGCATCGACCGCGGAGGGTTATCCGGCCGAACTTGTTTACGAGGTTGAACCCGGCAGTTCGGTCTGGGGGACAACCGAGAATTTCCTGAAAGAAAAACTGGGTAGTAACTTTGATGGTCTTAATGAAGCACAGAGAACCCATCTGATAGATCAAATTAAGAACAAGATCGCTGAAGATCCTTCCAAGTTTGGTATGGAAGGGGTTGAAAACATCGATTTCGTTCAAGCCGGACAGAAGATAGATTTCTCTCCTTTAATGGAAGACAATGTGATGGGTAAAATGCTTGAATCCTCAAGTGATCTTAGTCGAGAAGCAATGGAGAGTATCATCAGTAATAATGAGGCAATAGCGGAGTGGGTGAGGGAGAATCCCGGAGAGAGACTTACGACCGAGAAGGTCCGGGAAATATTATCCGGAGAAGCCTCCGGATCGGAGGTGCCTGAATTCATGCAAGGAGAGGCAGGTCAGCCGGTTGAGGTTGCCGGAGAAATATCAGAACTTGAAAGTGTTATGGAGAGGTATAACATCCCCGAAGGAAATGAAGAGGCGGTAAGAGCGATACTCGATACTTTGGAAAGGACCGCACTGGATGGACCCTCCAGGCAGGCCCTAGAAGATATTTATTTTTTAAACTGGAATTCCGACATTCCGACTTTTAGAACCGAAGAAGTGTTAAAGGGTTTCTTTGGAGAGGAATACGAAGGACTTAAAGAGTTTTTTAAGGATGCGAGAGAAATATCCAGGGACGAGAACGGGAACGTTCTCATAACTATGAGCAGGACCGGGTTCATGAGTTGGAATAATTGGAATGTTATAGTGTCACCGGGGGGCACTGTGGCAATAGACGGACCTCCGGGTTGGGGTTTGCATGAGCGACCTTTGAACGAGGACTCTCTAAGTGAGGTTAGAGGTTATCTTATGCGTTATGTGGTAAGAATAAAGGGGGAATCTTAGTTTAAAAAACTTAATTATATTAATTATGAATGAAAAAAAAAAAAAAGATCTTATAAAAGAGTTTGGGCTTGAAGGATTGCCGGAAGAAAGTCAAGCAAAGGTGATAACGGCAATGACCGAAACCTTGACCAACAAGATCACTCTACGTATTTTAGAGGAACTTTCGGAGGAAGAAAGAGAGGAATTGGAAAAAGTTCAGGAATCTGAAGATGCTGAGAAGACGGAAAACTTCTTAAAGGGCAAGTTGCCCAATTATGAAGGTTTGGTTGATGAAGTGGTCGAAGATTTCAAGAAAGAGACAAAAGAACAGATAGAATATCTGAAGAAAGGAATGGAGGGAAAGTGATCCTCTGCGGATCTTAAGCAAGGAATGCTCCGAAGTGTCGGTGTAGATCTTGTGAATTTAGTAAGGAGGTGTAATTATAAATAATAACGAAACGGAATGGACCTAACCGGATGATTTCTGTATCGGATCATGGACGTTTTTCTTTTTCAAAAATTCAACGATTTGGCCGGAGGGCAAGGTCTCTTTGATGGCCTTGTGATCTTTCTGGCTTCGCCTTTTTCGTATTTGGTAATGGCGGTTCTTCTTGTTGCGTTTTTTCTCCCCAACCTATTTGCGCCCGCTATTGCTGAGAGAACTTTCAGGATAGGCCTGTTGGCCGGTCTGGTATCCGCCTTCTTTGCCAGAGTTGTAGTAAAAGAAATAATAGTTTTTTTTCACGACTCTCCCAGACCGTTCGAGGTTTTGGAAGGAGTCAATCAAATCATTGCGCACGGAGGCATGTCCTCGTTTCCCTCCGGTCATGCAATATTCTTTTTCACACTGGCCACGGTTTTAATGTTTTATAGCAGAGGATTGGGAATCTTTCTTCTTTTATCTTCAATCCTCATGGCGTTATCCAGGGTTATTGCAGGTATTCACTGGCCGAGCGATGTGATAGCCGGTGCGTCCTTTGGTATTTTGATCGGTATTCTCACTTATGTTCTCCTGGCCGGATATGTTATATCAAAAAAGGGAACATCGATATCGAGGGTCCAAGAATGATAAAGAGATCTTTAGAAAAAGTGTATTTTTATAAAGGCCAAAAGTACAGTATAAGAGGAACGGCCGTTATGACTATGAGGATCTCCAACGGCAATCCTACTCGCAGGTAGTCTTTTGAAGTATAGTTACCGGCTTCCAGAACCAGTGCATTCGATTCATGGCCGAAAGGCGTCAGGAAGGATGACGTCATCCCGACTGCCACCGCCATCAGGAATGGATCGGGTGACACTCCCAAACTAAGAGCTACGAAAATAGCGATTGGGGCCATTGTTACCGCTGATATGGTCGTGCTGATGAAATCCGACATCATCATCGATATGATAAGTATTAATGCAACCATTAGTGCCGGGGAAAGGAAATCGGCAGAGGATACTATAAAATAAGCGATGATCTCAGCTCCACCGGATTCATTCAGGGCCATACCGACGGTTATCATTGATCCTATCAATATGACCACCGGCCATTGTATGCTTTCATACGCCTGTTTAAGAGGTACCAGATTGGTCATCACCATGATCAATGCGGAGGTCAAGAACACTATACCGAGAGGTGCGGATGTGAATGTTGCAACCAGTATGGTTAAAATGAAGATCGTAAGAGTGATCGGGATCGTATTTTTTTGCCCCAAGGTTAATTCTCTTTCGGCCAGAGGGTAACAGCTAAGGCCGGAGATGGTTTTTTGGACACTTTCTTTTTTTCCATGTAGAAGGATTATATCTCCCGAACGAAAACGAACGTCGGAAAGCGGTGTCTTTATTTTCGATCCGGTGCGTGATATTGCCAGAAGATTAACACCGTAGCGCGATACCAGAGGTATCTCTTCCCATATTTTTCCCAGGATAACAGAGGATGAGGTAACAACCGCTTCGAAGGACCCGCTTTCTTCTTCGGCCGTACTGGACTCTATAGCTTTTTCTCCGGTCAGATCGAGACGGAACTCTTCAACAAAGTCCTTTAGTGCTACGGAGTCGGCCTTTATGACCAGGTGATCTCCCTCTCTCAAGACCTCATAACCCGAAGGGTTGTTTATTGTAACTCCATCTCTTATTAAAGCTATTAGTGAAACGGTCCTTTTGCTAATTTTTTTGATTGAGTTGACGTATTCCCCCAATAACTTCGATCTCTCGGAAACAGCGACCTCGGTAACATAGTTCTCTACGGAAAACGCCCCCTCGGGATCCGAACTCTTATTGTTGGGAAGGAGTCTCCAGCCGACTATCGAAAGAAATGCTATACCCACAACAACCAATCCGCTTCCCACCAAAGCGAAATCGAACATGTTGAATGCCCCGAAGCCGGCCTCTTCTCGAAAGGCTGAGACGATTATGTTCCTCGGGGTTCCGATCAAGGTCAAATATCCCCCTAAATGTGATCCGAATGCCAATGGAAGAAGAAACAACGAAGGCGACAGGTTGTTTCTTCTGGCTAAATGTATAGCTATCGGTATTATGGGGGCCAGCGCGCCGATGTTGTTTATGAAGGCGGAAAATATGGCCACTATCAATGTCAGAACGGCGACTTGCAAAGCCGGATGGCTGTCCAAAATACCCAATTTTCTTGCAACGTAGTCTATGATACCTGAGTTTGAAAGGGCTCTGGTTATGATGAACATTGAGATTATTATCAAGACGACAGGATGGATAAGACCCGACAGCGCGTCTTCCGCAGGAAGAACCCCCGTAAGGACTATAAGAAGGAGAGCGAAGATCGATACGATATCATATCTGACGATCCTGCTTAACATTAAGATAATGACCAAAATGATGATGGAGAAGGTCAGAAGCTGGTCCGTGCTCAGTGTGTTGAGTATATCTGTCGAAAACATGTAATTATGATAGCACTCTTTTTTTGAAATAGGGATATGGATAGATAGCCTTGAAGGGAGTATAATGAAGTTTTTAGAGCTGTGTTGTGCTACGGCTTCACGTCTTCCCGGATTTTTTGATCATGAGGTTTTTTTCGTGTTTACATTACAGATGTAAAGTGAAAGAATCGCGAAGATGGATGCTTATGATCGTCGGAGTGAAATTTCCCCAGAGGATGGTATTTTAATTATCTGAAGGTAAATTTGGTCCGGTGTTGAAGGTTCGAGTACGGACTTGAAGAAAGAAGAAATAAAATGAACAAGAAAACAGCTGAGCTAAATATTTCTTATGAATATGAAAAAAAACACCCCTTACAGTGATAAAAAAATAATGGAGTCCTCAAAAAGAGATCCGCGTTATTTTGGTCGCATGTATCAACGTTATGGAAAGGCGGTTTTTGTCTTTTTTTATCGAAGAGTGGGATCTAAGGAGGTGGCAATGGACCTTACACAAGAGGTCTTTATAAAAGCCTTCAGAAATCGACACAATTTCAGTTACCAAGGTTATCCTTATTCCTCTTATCTTTTCAGAATAGCAAGGAATTTACTGGTCAATCATTATAAAAAGAAAAAAACTCTTTCTTTGGAGGGATTGGAACATGAGCCGTCTTTCAGGCCTTCCGATATTTATAATTTTGACAATGAACTGATTTGGAAGGCCACTGAGACCTTGCTTCCGGTGGAAAAAGTCGTTTTGGAGGAAAGGTATAAAAAAGGGAAGAGGACAAAGGAAATAGCCGAGATGATCAATAAGAGCGATAATGCAGTAAAATTAATTCTTTCCAGGGCAAGAAAGAAGCTTCGCAATGAGAGGATCCTAAAGGAGATGGCTCGTTCTTAAGTCCCGTTAAAGAGCTTAAATATCTTTTGATCAGACACCTTTTTTTCTTCAGGTTGTTTTATTAATATATAAGGTCGAATAAAGATCATCCTTTTATAAATAATTAAAACTCCTCTTTTTTGAGGAAAATTATCTTATGAAAATAAAAAGATATTCAGATGAAGATCAAGACAGACAAAGATACCCCATTTCTCTCCGTGAGGCAATGGGTAAGCTTTTCGATGAAAGCATCTGGGATCCTTTTGAGGATAGAGGGTTGTGGTCGGATAAAAGACCGTCCGGATTCTTTCCGAGTGTTGATATTTCGGAAACCGAAAAGGAGGTTAAGATAGCGGCTAACATCCCCGGAATTGATCCTGAAAAAGTGAATATAGAGGTTGACGAGGAATCGGTAGTTTTGAGTGGTACGATAGAAGAGGAAAAAGAAAGCTCCGATGCGAGCTATTACCGCTTTGAGCGAGAATTTGGAGAGTTCCATCGAAACCTTTTTCTTCCCGCCAAGGTTGATCCGGACAAGGTATCGGCCAGCGCGAAAAACGGTGTTATCACTATTATTCTTCCTAAATCTGTTGATAAGGAAAGCAGAAAAAAGATCGGTATCAAAAAAAGTAGCTAAGATTAGGTGTATAAGTATAGCAAAAACCGCCTTTTAGGCGGTTTTTTAAGGGTTTTACACCTTAGAAAAATATGTTAGAGTAGCTTGAAAAGGTCGATACTGGATTAAAAAATCAATAAACATAAAATATGAAGAATGTAATTTGGATAATTGTCGCCGTTCTGGTGGTACTTCTGATGATATTCATCTTTACCGGTGATGACATGATCGATCCGATCGATGAGGAGATCGACCCGGTAGAAGATCCTCTTGAGGATATAATCCCTGATGAGGACCAAGACGTACTCGATGAGGACGAAGACGAAGTGGATGAGGATGAAGAAGAAGAGGAAGAAGAGGAAGAAGAAGAGGAAGAAGAGTAGAGACGTCAAGAAGTAATAATTTATTAAAACTTTTAAAAACCGCAACGTTGAGTTGCGGTTTTTGTCGTCAAAATTTATTTGAACAAGCGGAAAGCTTAACATCTTTTTTGAAGAATGAAGTAAAAGGCGATCTCGTATTTGGAAAATGACGGCCGGATGATCGATATCATTGAAAATAAATTTCAATTAAGATAAACTTCGAATAAGTATGAAACTTTGGAGGATCATTTTAATAAACGGTTTGGTAACCGTGATATTTCTTTCCATATTCGCACTTCTGGCTTTTGCGATAGTGTTTATTTATCGCGGTCCGATCTTTGAGCACTTCGCTTCATTTTATCTGGAGGAGATGAGAGGCGAGTACATTGGCGAGGATGTCGATCTGTCTTTTGTGACGTTGGATCATGAGAGTAGAATAATTGAATCGGTTGCCAAGGCGGACCCGTCCGTTGTTTCCGTTGTCGGGATACGTAGTCCCTCGGAAGAAAGGCGCTCATTTTTTGATGAATTCCTTTTTGACCCATTTTTTAGACCTGACACAGAGACCGTCTCGGGAGGTTCCGGATTCATTGTTTCTTCCGAAGGGCATATTGTCACAAATCGGCATGTTGTAGAAAATGATAACGTTGAATATGCCGTATTCACCAATGATGGAAGGAGGCATGATGTGGTCGTTCTTGATAAAGACACTTTCTTTGATATTGCGATATTGAAAATGAACTCAGAGGAGGACTTCAAACATTTGGATCTTGGAGATTCCGGGGAGTTGAGAGTAGGCCAAACTGTTATAGCGATAGGAAATGCATTGGGTGAGTTTCAAAACAGTGTTTCCGTAGGGGTTATATCGGGACTTTCAAGATCCATTGTGGCCGGAGGAGTTAGAGGGGGTACGGAATTCTTTGATGAGGTAATACAGACCGATGCGGCAATAAATCCGGGTAATTCTGGAGGGCCTCTTATGGATATAAAAGGAAATGTGATAGGCGTGAATGCGGCAATGGCTTTGGGATCTCAAAATATCGGTTTCGCAATACCTTCGAACATAGTTGAGCCGATAGTTGCGTCGGTGAAGGAAACAGGCCGTATAAGCAGACCTTTCGTGGGTGTTCGTTATTTGGAGATAACACCTTTCTTGCAAGCACATGAGGACCTTCCGGTTGATCATGGTATCCTCCTGGTTGGAGGGGGCGCGAATGATCCTGCGGTGATGGAGGGAACTCCGGCCGATGAGGCGGGACTTCGAGAAGGTGACATAATTGTCGAGGTCGACGGAGAGAAATTGACCGAAAGAAGAAGTTTTGCTTTTAAAATAAGACAAAAAAGGGTGGGAGACGAAATGGAGTTGACGGTTATCAGGGAAGGTGAGAAGTTCTCGGTAAGCGTTGAACTGACGGAAGCCCCATGATGGCTTTGTTTGATCGTCAAAAATATCTGACAAATAATGTTTTGTTTGTTTTGACCGTAAGGGTGTCAGAAAACAAAAAGTATCTCGGCCAGTAAGAAAGATATGTAAACCGCCAAAAGAGCAAGTCCTTCTTTGCGCGTGATGGTGTGACCCGTCGTAACGAAGACCAGAAGCATGATCGCGGCGATCGTCAAGAACATTCTTGCTAAGACCATCGAAGATAATGTTTCTTTTGTAAGAATTATCGGCTCGATAAGCGCCACAACTCCCAACACCAGCGTTGAGGCCATAGCTATTCCTCCCATTATTCCTCCCAAGACCATCCAACTGTTGCCTTTTCGAGCCAGATCTATTGCAAAGTATGTTTCAGGTAAGGCTGTTCCTATGGCCACGAAAAATATACCTACGACAGCCAACGGAATGCCCATTTCATGTGAGACCACCAAGAGTTCTCTCAAAAGCAGGTCCACACTTATAACAATGGCAAGTATCCCTCCTACGGCAATGAACATACTTTTTACGGCGGTTTTTTTGGTCAACCTTGATAGTTCGGGTGTTTCTTCTTCGTATACTTTTGCAAATCTTTCCTTTTTAGAAAAGAGCCAGAACACAAAGAAGGCGAAAGTTGCTAAAAGAAACAATCCATCCATTCTGGAAAGCTCCCCGTTAAGTATCAAGAGAAGTGGCAAAATGGCGACAAGGACGGTGAATATGATACCGATTCGCACAGTTTTACTGTCAACCACCAACCCTTGAGCGCTAAAAAAAGTCGCCAAGGCTATGGTCACCGTTATGAGAAAGAGATTTTCCCCGACCACGGCCCCTAAAGATAATTCCGGAACTCCTTGCAGGGCGGAAGTAACTCCAACGAAAAATTCAGGGATAACGGCTCCGATGGAGACTGTAAAAAACGCAACCACGAATTCTTTGAAACCGAAATATCTGGCGATAACGACCAGGGAGTAAATGACCCACCGGCCTATGAAGATCAGAACGGCAAACGAGAACAGTGTTACAAAGATGCCGGTAAAAGTCATATTATTAATATATTACCTTCAGGAATGATTTGAAACAAGTGTACTAAAAAGGTGATCTGTTATAATATTAATAATGAATAAGGAAATATGGAAACGGTATTAAAAGCGGATATATTCTTTTTTATAACTACCTTAGCCGTTATTATACTGGTCGTTGTTTTCATTGTAGCCTTGATCTATTTGATAAGGATACTCAGGAACATTTTTTATATATCGAAAGTTGTTCGGGAAGAAAGCGATGAGACCGTAAAAGACATTTCCGAACTGCGCCATTCTTTGCGTGAAGAAGCTTCAAAACTTAAACATGACATCGACGACCTTTCAGAGCGAACAAAGACCGAGGGTAACGAGGTAATTGATAGTGTCCATTCAGCGCACCAATCGATAAAGAAAGATGCAAAAAAATTATTTGCATTGTTTACTTTTGTTTTGAGTTTCTTTACAATAAAAAAAAGAATTAATAATAACAAAAAAAAATATGGCAAAAAAAACAAACAGCAAAAAAAAGACCGAAGCTAAAAAATACGTCACCTGGGGTGCCGGAATAGGCGCTTTGGCGGCGGGTGCGGCAGGAGCGTATTTCCTCTATGGAGCAAAAGAGGGCCCGAAAAGGAGAAAAAAAATAAAGAGCTGGGCATTGAAAATGAAGGCGGACGTTATGAAAAAATTGGAGAATTTGAAGGAAGTCAACGAAGAGGTTTATAACAAAGTGATCGATGAAGTTGCGTCCCAGTACAAAAAAGCCAAATCAATAGATCCGGAGGAAGTGGCGGTCCTTGTCTCCGAAATGAAACGTTACTGGAAGAACATTAAAAAAGATATTGAGCCTAAGCCTAAAAAGAGATCGGCTTCGAGGAAAAAGTCGCCCGCAAAGAAAAAGACGGCAAAGAGATCAACAAAGAAGACTGCAACCAAAAAGTCCAAGAAAACCTCTTAAAAATTGCCATTTTTCAGGTATAAGAGATAAAAAAACCCGCTTTCTTTGGTGCGGGTTTTTTTGTGTTGCCATTTTAACCGAGTATCACAGGTATAACGATCGGCCTTTTGGCGGTTTTTTGAAGTAGGAATCGACTGACGTTTTCGGCTACCTGTTCTTTTATATACTCGAAATCTATGGGATTCATTCCTTTGGTATTATCCTCGACCGACTTTTTGATTATGAGTCTTGTTTGCTGAAGCAGTTCTTGTGACTCTCTCAAGTAGACGAATCCTCGGGATACGATATCGGGAGATTTCTTAAGTTTTCCAGTTTTAATGTTTATGCTGGCAACGACTATGAATATACCTTCTTCTGAGAGCATTTTTCTGTCGCGGATAACTATATCTTGCATGTTTCCGATGGTGAGGCCGTCAACAGCCAGATCTTCTTCGGCGACATTGCTTTCCAGGGCTACTATTTTCTCTCCGTTATTCCTGATCTCTATTACCATTCCATTGTCGGGAATGACAATATTCTCTTCCGGCACTCCCAATCCGAGAGCTACGTCTTTGTGTATTCGCAACATGTGATGGTGTCCGTGAACCGGAATGAAGAATTTTGGATTTATTTTTCTGTGTATCCATTCGGTCTCATCTCGATAACCGTGTCCGGTGGAATGTACATGGAAGTCGTCCGCCGATTTGTAATGGATTATCTTCGCTCCCTGTCTGGAGAGGTTATCTTTCAGTCTCATTACCGCATTCTCATTTCCGGGAATAACCGAAGAAGAGAGTAGAACGGTATCGTTTTTGTTTATGTTGAAGTATTTGTGGCTTTTATTGGACATTCTCATCAGGGCGGCGAAATCGTCCCCTTGGGCACCGGTGGCCAAAGCGACGATCCTGTCGGGAGGATAGTTATGCATGTCCTCGGCCGTTACTATCGTTTTTTTGTCGATGTTAAGGACTCCGACCTTTCTGATTATTTCAATATTATTCTTCATGCTTCTTCCTTCCACGACAACTTTTTTGCCGTAACGTTCGGCTATCTCCATTATTTTTACTATTCTTTCTATCTGGGAAGCAAACGTTCCAATTATCAGCCTTCCTTTAACGCTTTTTATTATTTCTTCGAGGCTTTTATGAACGAGCCACTCCGGAGTTGAGAATCCCGGATTTTCTATGTTTGTCGAGTCCGCCATCAGAAGAAGTACGTTGCGGTCTTTGAATATGCTGTAAGTTTTCTCCTCGTCTTCGGAAGGAACGCCTTCAATGTGATCGAGCTTGATGTCTCCCGTAGCAACGATATCACCGTAAGGGGTCTCGATTATAACCCCCATGGAGTCGGGTATGGTATGAGTTACCGAAAAGAAACGTACACGAAGTTTCCCCGCTTTTATGATATCTTCTCTTTCAACCGTGTGAATGTTCAGCTTTGGACAGTCGGGGAATTCTTCCTGGCGTTTTTGTATCATCACCGTTGTTAGAGAGCGTGAATATATGGGAGGATTCCCGATCCTTTCTATCAGATAAGGTATGGCACCGATGTGATCAAGGTGTCCGTGAGTGATGAATATGGCTCGTATCTTATCCTTATTCTCTTCCAAATATTTGGTGTTAGGCAACAGAAAATCTATACCCGGCGTTTCTTCATCCCGGAACTTGAATCCCATATCAAGTACGATTATGTCATCTCCATATTCTACGACCGTCATGTTTCGCCCAACCTCTTCGACTCCTCCCAAGGGAATTATCCGGACGGAATCCCTCAAAGGGGGCAACGTCTCGGTTATCAATTTTTCTTTTTTCTGTTGTTTGACGTTGCGTTTCTTTTTTCCCATGCTCTTAACCCCATTTGTTTTTTGATGTGAGTGGTTCGAGACTCTTTTCTTTCGCGTCTTCTTTTTCGTCGGGGTGCCGGAGGCATAAAAACTCTCGATGTTATGAGGATTAAAAGGAGAGTAAGCTCGCCGTCTTTTCTGTGCTTGTTCTTTCATGTTTTTTTGATCAATAAATATTATTATTATTTACTAGTTTTTAAGTTATCAGAGTAAGAAAGACCAAACCCTGTCTGTTTCGATGAACCACTTATGGATATCCAGAAATCTCTCTTCCGGAGAGGTCATGTATCCGACATCAAGATCTCGAATGTCTTGAGGTGTCGCATATAGGAAGTGGGGTGAGTAAAGGAATATGGCCGGCACATCTTGTCTTATTGCCTCTTCAATGTTTTTCAATATCTCTTTTCTTTTTGAGGGGTCCTTGTTCTCGCGGTATTCTTCGAGTAATTTGTCGACGGAAATGTTGGTGTAGAGAGATAAGTTCATTCCCGGATCGTTTCTTTCCGAGGAGTGCCAGAATGGAAACAGGTCGAAATCTCTGTCCAGGATGTATCCGAATAAAAGACCTTCGAATTCACGCGGACGAAGAACGTTCTGGTTAAGCTCATTGCTTCCGTATAGCGCTATGGTGGTATTTATGCCGAGTTTGTTCCACTGTCTCTCGATCACTTCGGCCGCCTTTTGAAGATCACTGTTCGCCACAGTTGATATCTCGATCGACAAAACGGTCTCTCCGTCCTTTGTCAAACCTCCCAGTTCTTCATCGTATTCCCAACCCGCTTTTTTAAGAAGGCTATCGGGAGTTTCAACGTCCTCTTCATCGGTATCTATGTTTGTTATTTGCTCTTGTTTATTTATTACCATCGGAGATATTGGCCCATAAATAAGGGAACCCTTACCGTTGATCGTTTCTAAAAGAACCTTTTCCCTATCTACCGCCTTTGACAAAGCTTTTCTTACATTAATATCGGCTAGCGCTTCATTTTTATTTTGATTAAGAAATACGGCAAAAACCCTTGGAAGCGGAGATGTTCTTACATCAACGTCCGCTCGGACCATCGATTCCATTCTTTTGGGTGAGAATCCGGCCAATGCATCGATCTCCTTTTTTTGCAGTGCATTCCAGGCCTCACGCTCATCGTGAAAGAAGGGGAAGATCAGTTTTTTGATATAAGGTTTTCCTCCGACATATTTTTCGAACGATCTTAGTTCGTATTTGTCAGGATTCCCGTCTTTAAATGAGATCGATGATATCTTGTAAGGTCCGGTGCCGACGGGATCCGTGTTCAACGAGCTGAATGCAAAACGGTTGCTGTCTACGGGCTCCCAAAGATGTCGAGGCATTATGCCCAGAGTGGCCATCTCAAGAAATCCCGCACGTGGTTCCGGAAGGGTGAACTTTATCGTATATCTGTCCACCGCTTCTACTTTTATATTGCTCCAGTTTCCGGCTATGGAGCTTCTTATTACAGGATCCTTGGCCTTTTCAACCGTAAACACCACATCCCGGGCCGTTACCGGCGTTCCGTCGTGAAATGTAGATCCTTTTCTAAGTTTGAATACATATTCCGTACCGTCTTCAGAGATCTGGTGGCTTTTACTAAGGTCGTTTATCAGATAACCATCCAAGGTCGCTTTCATAAGACCTGAATATATCAGGCTTACAAGCGCCCTGTCGGATGCAGTTGAGGCGAGCAGAGGATTTATCGGCCCGGGAGTTCCCACTATCCCTTCTTTAAGAACTCCATCGTACGCGGGTACGGTAACCAGGAAAGAGGACTGTATATTCCATAGGATCATGAACGCACCTAAAGCGGTGGCGGACAGGAGTAAAAGAAAAATGAATCTTTCCGTCAAGGACAGATTGCTTGTTATTTTCTCGAGGTTACTCATTCCCGGTATTTTGTAACGTCTGTTGTTGGTCTTTGGAGTATTTTCAACCAAAAAATTCTGATTCATATGGAATGTCAATATCTAAATATCTTCATTAAATGCTTCATCGGAGCAATATGATCAATATGAAAGGAAAAGGTGGAAATTAATAACTTTTCTTCATAAATGTCGTACAGAGACCTTTGCTTATATTAAAAGTGTGGCAAATGCCGATAGAGCGAAAAGAATAGCTACGAATATTGTTGCATTGAAAAGGACCTTTTCCGATCCTCTTTTTGTGTAAAAGTTAGAACTTGGATTATCACCCCCACCGAAAGCACCCCCTAGTCCGGCGTCAGATCTTTGCAACAAAATAAAGGCGATTAACAGGACTGAAAGGATTATCTGTATGTATGGTAATAGATTTTCCAGAATTTCCATTTACCGCTAATATAACATATTTTATGAAGATAGCAATGCCCGCATCCCATTTTCGTTTTAGGTGAATGATGGTTTGTTAACAATATTCACCGCAAGGTCTTTCCAATCATGTTAAAATCCTTCCAATGAAAGAAAGGATGCCTTTTTGGGAGGGAGTGGCCGTTATAGTTGGTACGATAGTGGGAGCCGGGATAATTGGCGTTCCTTTCGTTTTCGCTCAAAGCGGATTTCTGACAGCGACCTTGGTATTGATACTTATCGGGTCCGCTCTTTTTATTGCGCGTCTTATGCTTGGAGAAGTGATAATGCGGACAGAGGAGGTTTATCAACTTACCGGATATACTAAAAAATACTTAGGTCGTTTTTTTCAGCATTTACAGGGCTTGGTTTTGGTATCTAGTATCTTTGGGACCCTTCTTGCTTACATGATAAGCCAGGGGGATATCCTCTCCGCTCTTTTGGGGGGTAGCCCGACCACTTGGTCTTTGGTTTTTTACCTTCTTTTTTCCATGATGGTCATATACGGGATCGATGTCGTGAAAAGGTCCGAGCTTTTGATGATAGTGGCGGTATTTTTTATTATGGTTGTGATCGCCGCTTACTCCGCTCCGGAGATCCAACCCTCATTCTTGGTTGAATTTGATGCTTCGAACATTCTCCTTCCTTTTGGTGTTATCATGTTCGCCTGTGCCGGACTTGTTTCCATTCCTGCCGCATGGAGGGTGTTGAAAAAAGCAGGTAGGGAAGATCTTTTTAAATCCGTTATCATCTGGGGTGGAGTTATTCCTCCGGTTCTTTATTTTATTTTTGCTCTTTTGGTCGTCGGAATAACCGGACCTCAAACAAGCGAGGTTGCCACTGTTAGCTTGGGAGAGGCCATCGGTCCGCATATGATAATTATGGGCAATGTTTTCGCCTTCTTTACCGTAGCTACGAGCTTTCTCACCATAGCCCTGGCGCAACAGGACATATTTAGGCGAGATTATGAGCTGTCACGACCCATCTCTTCAGCTTTGGTGGTCGTTGTCCCGGTCGTTCTTTTTTCATTCGGATTCAGTAACTTCATAGAAATAATAAGTTTCGTGGGTGCTTTTATGGTCGGCGTGAACGGGCTTCTGGCCGTTTGGCTCTTCTGGGTGGCGAGAAAGTACGGGAAGCTCAGACCGTCTTTCATTGTTCCGACCTGGTTGGCAGTTCCGATGAGTGTCTTTTTGGTCGTCATATTCGTTGCCGGGATCATCTCCGTATTTGTTTAGTTTCTTTGGAATGGTCTGACACCTTTTTTATTTTAAAAAGTTTTAAATTGAAAAGCGAATATCCTTATTTTTTAAATGTCATAAAGATAAAAGGGATGATCGCTTGAAAATGTTGACTGCGAAGTTTGGCGCAAGTATAATGGGTCTGCTTATGAGGTCGCCTAAAATGCAGTATTTCCGATGTGGTCATTCGGAACAGGTTTTTTAAAAGGTCTTATTAAAAGTTTAAATTACAACCATATGAGTAAGAAAAAAGATGTTGAAAAAAGAGTAACACCGATCGGAGACCGAGTTCTGGTTCGCCCGTTCGAGGAAAGCGAGCTTGAGTCCAAGACCGCTTCCGGGATAATAATTCCGGAGACGGTTGAAAAGGATAGACCCGAACAAGGAGAGGTTGTTGCCGTAGGCGAGGGAAAGTATGAGGACGGCAAAAGAGTACCCATGAACATCAAAAAGGGAGACAAGGTCATCTTCTCAAAATTCGGATATGATGAAGTTAAGATAGAAGGAGAGGAGTATTATATTTTGAGGGAGGATAATATTCTTGCAATAATTGATTAAATAGATCTTACTTTTAAAAGATTAATCTAAAACGAAAATATAAACATGGCCAAGAAAATTAAGTTTAGCGAAGATGCCCAAAAAGCTCTTAAAAGAGGAGTTGATACGGTAGCTGACGCCGTCCGAGTCACTTTGGGACCCAAGGGAAGAAATGTCATTTTGGATAAAGGCTATGGATCACCGACCATAACCAATGATGGCGTAACCATTGCAAAGGAAATAAGTCTCAAAGACAAGTTTGAGAACATGGGAGCGGAGATAACCAAGGAGGTCGCCACCAAAACCAATGAGGTCGCAGGTGACGGTACGACAACTTCGGTCGTTTTGACGCAGGCCATAGTTGAAGAGGGGATGAAGCTTACCAGCATGGGGGTAAATGCTCTGGCCGTAAGGGTCGGTATAGACAGAGCCACCGAAGAGACCGTAAAGGCTTTGAAAGGTCTGGCCAAACCGGTTAAAGATCAGGCTGAGATAAAGCATGTCTCCACTATCGCCGCCGAGTCTGAGGAGATCGGTAACATAATCGCCGAGACGATCGGAAAAGTAGGTAAAGACGGAGTTGTCACCGTGGAAGAGTCTCAATCTTTTGGAGTCGATTCCGATGTTGTTGGCGGTATGCAGTTCGATAACGGCTACATTTCTCCTTATATGATCACCGATGCCGAGCGAATGGAGGCTGAGTTCAAAAATCCCGCCATCCTTGTGACCGATAAAAAGGTATCAAATGTAAAAGAGATACTTCCTTTCCTGGAGAGACTTACACAAAGCGGAACCAAGGAACTTGTCATCATCGCCGATGATGTTGAGGGGGAGGCTCTGGCCACGTTTGTTGTTAATAAAATACGCGGTAGTTTCAACACGTTGGCTGTTAAGGCGCCGGGATTTGGAGACAGAAAGAAAGAACAGCTTCAAGATATAGCCGTAACCGTTGGCGCTACCGTTATAAGTGAGGATGTAGGTCTTACCTTCGAGAACGCCGATGTATCGATGCTCGGTAAAGCAAGCAAAGTGATCTCAACCAAAGACAGCACCATTATTGTGGGTGGAAAAGGCAAGAAGCAGGAGGTTGAGAATCGCGTGAACCAATTGAAGGTTCAGAAGGAAAAGAGTGATTCGAAGTTCGATACCGAAAAATTGGAGGAGAGAATAGCGAAACTTTCAGGAGGAGTCGCCGTAATTAGAGTGGGCGCCGCAACCGAGACCGAGATGAAGTATCTAAAGCTGAAAATTGAAGATGCCGTAAATGCAACCAAGGCCGCCATCGAAGAAGGTGTTGTCGCCGGAGGTGGAACCGCTTTTGTCAAAGTTATAGACAAGGTCAGGAAAGCCCTTGAGAAAGAGATGGAAGGAAACTTGGAGTTCGAGACCGGAGCGAACATAGTTCTCAGGGCTCTCGAAGCTCCTTTGAGGAATATCGTTAAGAACACCGGTAAAGAGGATGGTGCCGTTATAGTGAATCAAGTAAAGAGCAGTAAAGCTTCCGCCGGATACAATGCCCTTACCGACAAAATGGTTGACGATATGTTGGCCGCAGGGATAATCGATCCGGTCAAGGTTACAAGGACCGGTATTCAAAACGCCGCTTCGGCCGCCGCAATACTTCTTACTACCGAGGCCGCGATCGCTGATGAGCCGGAAAAGGATGAAGGAGGATCCGACGCCGGAATGGGTGGAGGAATGGGAATGGGAGGAATGCCCGGAATGATGTAAAAAACCTTTATTTTCAGAGACAAAAGACCCCGAAAGGGGTCTTTTTCTTGCCTATTGGACCGCAAAGTTCTATGCTTGAGACAACAGTTCTTTTTTAAGGAGGTGATGGAAATGCTCAAGCACGGGAAAGTCGGCCTTACAAGGCAGACGTTGGTGAAGTTGTTAGAGGATCTTCAAAAAGAGAATCAATGTCCAATGTGGAAGGGTCTATTCCCTCGTTTTTATCCGAATATGTGTCCCTCTGATGATGAAGAAGTTGCCGTGAAGAAAAAAAAGCCCGAAGAGAGACAGATCCGGAGGAAGATCGGTATTTTGAAGAAGTATCTCAAGCAACTGGAGAGATCCGCCGACTCGGGAGATGTTCAGCGGTTCAAGGACCTGCGTAGCCGGTTCAGGAGCGAAAGAGCCTTTGCTTCGCAACTTATCCGTTGCGGAAGAGAGCTCTTGGAGAAGAGGAAAGGCAAGAAGGAGGGGAGGTAGCTCATGGAAGGCATCTCTTTAGACCCAAGCCCCGTTCTTTTTCTAAAGCTCGGGGCTTATCTTTGTCCCGTTGCCCTTTATAAAAGGCGGTATATAATTAATTTATAATAAGAAAAAACAAAAAAAGATCACTTTTATTTGATCGAAGGATATGTTAAAAATATTATGTCGATAAAAATTAGAAAGCATATTGCTTCCTTTGTTTGGCCTTCGACTTGTATTTTGGCATTTTTTATTTTTAGAATTTTTTATAAAATAACCGTTTCTTACGAAGATGAAGATCTTAAGAAGATCAAAAAACCAATAATAATTGCATCTAATCATAAAAACCCTTTTGATCCATGGATAATTTTTCCGGCTTTACCCTTTCGTGTTTTTTTACGTCTTCTGCCAATAAGGCCTTTTGTTACAAAACGTTTTTCTCAAGAGAACCGATTGGTAAAAAAGATGCAATATTTTGGAATAGTCAGTTTTATTTATTATATATATGATACAGTTCATATCCCTGACACGGATTCTTTTGACGAAAAGATACAACCATTAATAGATGTCTTAAAAAATGGAGAGTCCATTTTAATGTTCCCGGAAGGTAAAATAATTAGAAGTGAGGATTTGGGTGAATTTAAAAAAGGCGTTATATATCTTCAAGATAAGACTGGCACTCCAATACTGCCATGTTCCGTTCGTTATTATAAAAAGGGCTTGTTTCGGAAAAAGGTTTCTGTTTCTTTTGGTAATAATTTCTATATTCCAAGTAAATTATTTGAAAGCGATGACGATTATGTAAAAGCCACGGAGTATTTAAGGGAAGAA
>SLDR01000035.1 GCA_007125155.1 Candidatus Campbelliibacteriota bacterium
GCGCGCCCGGGAGGACTCGAACCCCCAACCTTCTGGTCCGAAGCCAGACGCTCTATCCGTTGAGCTACGGGCGCCCTAATATATTAACTCTTAATCAAGAAAAATCAAAATAAAGAGATCATGAAGTGGGAAGGTTTAAAAAACTATACTTCAGATAATATTTTCTTTACCGGAATGTTTTAAAAAGTTATCATTGATTTGTAAGTTCGATAATATTGAACACTTTAAGCATTCAAAATGAACTCTATTTTGAAAAACATTCCGAAAGAGGTCACATTGATAACAAAAACCCTAAAATGCGAAGGTTTTGAAGCTTATCTGGTCGGGGGTTGTGTCAGAGACCTTCTTCAAGAAAGAATTCCAAAAGACTGGGACGTTTCAACCGATGCTCCTCCCGAAAAGATAGTATCTCTTTTTGAACACACTTATTATGAAAATGATTTCGGAACGGTCGGGATAGTAAATGAAGATACCGAAGATGACAGGCTTAAAGTCATCGAAGTCACTCCCTACAGAACGGAAAGTAAATATACCGACAAAAGGCGACCCGACTCCGTTAAGTTTGGAAAAGATGTTAAGGAAGACCTTGGCAGACGCGATTTTACCATAAACGCGATCGCCCTAGAACCGGAAAAGGGGGTTTTTGTTGATCCTTACAACGGCAGAGGTGACCTGGAAAAGAAATTTTTAAGAGCGGTAGGCGACCCCTTGGAACGTTTCGAGGAAGACGGACTAAGAATACTTCGTGCCATAAGGCTCCAAGCCGAGCTTGATTTCACCATTGAAGAAAACACTCTCCGGGCAATTTATGAAAAGAGAGACGTTCTTTCTTATATTTCAAAGGAAAGGATTCGCGACGAATTTTCAAAGATAATAAGCTCAAATACCCCCGCACCGGCCCTTGAGATGGCCAGAAGATTGGATCTCATAAAGTTCATAATCCCCGAACTCGAGGAAGGATATGGTGTGAAACAGTCAGGTGCTCACGTTCATGACGTTTTCACGCACTCCCTATACTCCCTTCAACATGCGGCGAACAAAAACTGGCCATTTGAAATAAGACTCTCCGCCCTGCTTCACGATGTGGGTAAACCGCGAACTCGTCGAAGAAATCTTAAAAAAAAGGGCCATTCTTTCTACGGCCATGAGGTTGTGGGAGCCAGAATGACTGAAGAAGCCCTAAAAAGATTAAGGTTTTCAAAAGAAACGATCAAAACGGTATCTCTACTGGTGCGATGGCACATGTTCTTCTCCGATCCGGAAAAAATAAGTCTTTCGGCTGTCAGAAGGCTTTTGCGAAATGTGGGAGAAGAGAGAATATGGGACCTGATCAAGGTCAGGTTCGCAGACAGAATGGGAATGGGTAGACCAAAAGAAGAAACTTACAGACTCCGGAAATATCAAGCGATGATCGAAGAGGTCATATCCGATCCGGTCTCAGTAGCAAATCTGGCAATAGATGGAAACGACATAATGAAAACATTGAACATCGAACCCGGCCCTAAAATAGGATTTATACTGCATGCTCTATTGGAAGAGATAATTGAGGACCCGAAACTCAACAATAGAGACGACCTTCTCGAACGATCGAAGGATCTGGCGAAACTCAGCGAAAAAGAGCTTAAAAAATTAGGAGAAAAAGGCAGATCAGCCAAGGAAAAAGCCGAAGACGAAAGGATAGAGCAACTGATGAAGAGATATAATGTGAAATAAGTTTCACGTGAAAAGTAAGATCCCCCGCTGAGCCGGTATTGTTTATAAACAAACTTCTTTTCTGCCCCATAATATATCGCTGTTTTTAAAGAATATTTGAAATTTCGGACCAGAAATAAAAATTAAAAGGAAGGACCAAAAGACCTATTGTTTCACGTGAAACAATAGAAAATAGATGATTTTGGGTCATTATACAAAAAATAAAGACTAAAAACGTTTCACGTGAAACGTTTTTAGTCTTTATGGTATTGTTTCACGTGAAACATACAAAACTTGATAACACATAAACTCCCGATTTGATCGTCTTTAAGTTTTAAAAAAGGTTCATTGTTTGCAAAAAAAATTCATTTTTAAAACACATCTTAAGACATTAAACAAATCGAGGGTTGTTACGTTTGGCTTAATTGAGTTCAAAAAAAGAATAAACCTCAATGGCTTGACTGACGGGTTCAGATGCAATGATAAAATTACTTTTTAAAGATACAACGTCGTTTGGTGGCATGTTAGAGTAATAATATTAATATAATCTCCGATTCCGATAATATGTTACCGGGATCGGAACGGGAAAATACTCCGCCGTCAAAAAACATCATAGATAAAAGATGTCATTCACAAAAATTAAATGCCATATTAAATTGCCCGGCCTCAAAAGTGAAGAGTTGAGGTCTTTCCATCATTTGTAGCCAAACAGAGAGGATTCGATCGTTTTTTCAAAATCGATAAAATTAATGTTATAGGGTCACTTAGCGGTAACTGCAGTTTAGATTTAAATTTCAGATCATTTATCGGATACATCAAGGATGAGGATCTTCGGATCCGAATGTATATCAATATTGAAGCGCCCCCTTATGTATATAAATATCAATTTTGAAAGAACCTATTAATGGTTATGGCCATAATCTCCCGCTATAAAAAATGTTTCACGTGAAACAAGTCATCAAACAGCTCAAACACGTTATTTATAGCCAAATATTGTTAATAATAGTGGTTTCACGTGAAACAAGCTAGAACACAAAAGCCCCTCGCCGTGAGTTGCTTAACTTTTATAAGTAATAAGACTAACATCCAGCGAAGGGCTGTGTTGCTTTGAAGTTTAGGAGATTGAGAGAGGTGTAACTTCTATATATTTTTGTCTTCAAAGCGAGCCGGCTTGAAAGAACATCGAAAAGAACATTCCATAAACTGTCAGAGAAGATTTGTGCACCATATCTCCTCAGCTGAAAAAAAGCATAACATCTATAAAGGACATTTAAAAGACCCCGGCTGTGGACAACTCACATTGTCCTTTACAATGACCTTTACGGTCATTTCTCTTCTTCGGCTCGTTTTTTGTGGAATTTTTTATGAACTTCCTTGAGGTGCGTATCGGTCACATGTGTATATATCTGAGTGGTGCTTATGTGGGAGTGCCCCAGAAGAGCTTGGACCGAGCGTAGGTCAGCACCATTTCTTAAAAGATCCGTGGCGAAGCTGTGACGAATAACGTGAGGTGTGACTTTTTTTGTTATTCCCGCCTTCTTGGCATGTTTCTGTACTATCCTTTCAACTGAACGGGGTGTCAGACGGTTGTCAGATCCGGTCTCATTATTTTTGCTAAGCTGTATGAAAAGAGAGTCACCAACATCAAAACGTTTCTTAAGATACGATTTTAGGGCTTTTTTTGCACCTTCGGACAAAAAAACGACACGAACCTTATCACCCTTGCCTCTTACGGACAGCTCGTCGACATTCGTGTCTATGTCGCGTGAAAGAGAGCAGAGTTCTGAAACTCGTAACCCGGTGGAGAAAAGAAGCTCTAAAATAGCCTTATCCCTCAAAGACATCAGGTCCTCTCCGTCAGGTGAGGAAAGCAAACGCTCAAGCTCTTCAGCCGAAATAAGATCCAAAGAACGATCGGAGGTTTTGGCAAGCTCTATACGTTCCGGAGGCAGAGATCTTATTCCGCACCGGATAAGGTACTTTAAAAAAGATCTTAAGGCTATCAAATAGTAGTTCTGTGTCTTTTTCTTCAAAGTTTCGTTTCGACCTTCAAACATAACGCCTGAAGGTCTTCTGTTGAGCCACAATCTATAAGAACGAACCACTTCATCATTGATTTCCGAAGGTTCCGATACACCGGAGAACGAAAAAAAGGTTGAAAGATAGCGATCATAATTCTCTAACGTCTTATGACTTCGACCTCTTTCAATTTCAAGATACTCCAAATAGCGCCTTTTTAGTGTTTCCAAGTTCATTTTAAAAAATTATAACATTTTTTTACGTCGCACAATATTAAAATGTGACTCTACACTGAAAAAACAAAGAAAAACTGTCCCTTGTAAAATCAGAACCTTTATGATATATTTTGTCGCATGATAACAAAAACAAAAAAGGAGAAACTTGTTAAAAAAGTGCAGACTCACAAGAGTGACACGGGTTCTCCGGAAGTCCAAATAGCTATTTTAACCGAAAGAATAAAGGAAGTTTCCGACCATCTAAAAAAGAACCCGAAAGACATCCATTCCCGCAGAGGCCTGCTTCAGATCGTTGCCGATCGCAGGAAACATATGAACTACCTTCAAAAAAAATCTTCAAAAAAATTCAATGCTCTTATGAAGAAGCTTAATTTAAAGAAGAAAGCTTAAGCAAGGCCGATCTCATGTCAGTAGTAAAACACAAAGAACAGCGTGTAGGTGTTTTTATTGATACTCAAAACCTCTACCATAGCGCCAAGCATCTTTATAAAAGAAGGGTAAACTTCGGGAACGTCCTTAAGGACGGATTGAGCGGGCGCTCTCTTGTCCGTGCCATAGCTTATGTTATAAAAACTGAGACCGGCGAAGAAAGACCCTTTTTTGAAGCGCTCCAAAAACTCGGAATAGAAACAAAGACCAAAGATCTTCAGATCTTTTATGGGGGTGCCAAAAAGGGGGACTGGGACGTTGGCATTGCCATCGATGCCATAAAAGCAGCCCCGAAGCTTGACACGATCGTACTTGTTTCCGGTGACGGAGACTTTGTATCTCTGGTTGAATACCTAAAGATAAAAGAAGGTTGCCAGGTGGAGGTGATGGCATTTGGAAAATCAGCATCGGGGAAATTAAAAGAGGTTTCTGACGATTTCATCGACATGGATGAGAATCTTCGCCGTTACCTTATCGGAGGAACCCAAAAATAAACATAAAAACATGAAAGAAGAGGTATTTGAAACAAATTTGGCCGGCAAGACACTGACCGTTAAGTTCAATGATCTTGCAGAGCAAGCTGACGGAAGTGTCATGGTTTCCTATGGAAGAACTACCGTTCTTGCAACAGCCACAATGTCCAAAGAACCGACCGGGGCGAATTTCTTCCCCTTGGTCGTTGATTACGAGGAAAAATTCTATGCAGCGGGTCAGATCCTGGGAAGCAGGTTTATGAGAAGAGAGGGGAGACCGTCTGACGATGCCGTTTTGAGTGCTCGCCTGATAGACAGAACAATAAGGCCGCTTTTTAACCAAGGTATAAGAAATGAGGTCCAGATAGTCATAACGGTGCTGTCAATAGACGAGGACGACCCTGATGTTCTGGCAATACTTGCGACATCCTTGGCTTTGGGAACATCCCGAATACCTTGGGACGGGCCCGTGAGTGCCGTCAGGATAGGTAAACACAAAGAAGATGAAAACCTTAAAATAAATCCCGATTACAAGTTTCGTTACAGTGAAATGTCAGATATGGATATGGTGATCTGCGGTATGAACGGGAAAATTACCATGATGGAAGCGGAGGCCAAAGAAACCTCTGAAAATGATCTAATAAAAGCACTGGAAGGGTCCAAAGAAGAGATAGAAAAATTGCAAAAATTTCAAAAAGAGATCATTGAAAAGAAGGGCGTCAAAAAAGAAAATATCGAAATTCCGCAAATTTCCTCACATATAAAAGAACTTTTCTCTAAGACAATGGAGCCCGACATGAAAGAAGCGGTGTACACCGGAAAGCCCGGAAAAGATAGTATTTCCAAATTTAAAGAAAGATGGGAACAGGAGGCAAAAGAGAATTTGGAGGAAGAAGAACTTACCATGGCCAAGGAATACTTTGAGGACCGTCTAAATAATATGATCCATGAAGAAGTATTGAATAACAAAAACAGGCCGGATGGAAGAACTCTCGACCAGGTAAGACCTTTGTACGCCAAGGCCGGCGGGCTATCGGAAATAATCCATGGATCGGGAATATTTTACCGTGGAGGAACCCATGTGTTGTCGGTTTTGACTCTCGGGGGTCCTCAGGATGCGCTTTTGATAGACCAGATCGAGTCCAGAGATGTTCAAAAAAGATTCATGCATCATTATAATTTTCCTCCTTTTTCGGTCGGAGAAACGGGTCGAATGGGAGGTTTTAACAGAAGAATGATAGGCCACGGTTCCCTGGCTGAAAAAGCACTGAAGGCGGTGATACCCGATAAAGATGAATTTCCCTACACCATAAGACTGGTCTCGGAAGCTCTTTCGTCTAACGGATCGACCTCTATGGCCTCGGTCTGCGGATCGACCCTTGCCCTTATGGACGGAGGGGTGCCCATAAAAGCTCCCGTGGCCGGTATAGCAATGGGTCTGATAGTTGATGAAAAAACCGAAAAATACTCGGTTTTAACGGACATCCAAGGACCTGAGGACCACTATGGCGATATGGACTTCAAGATCGCCGGGACACGGAGAGGAATAACAGCGATACAGATGGACACCAAACTTAAGGGGGTTCCGGTATCGGCGATAAAGGATTCCATCATCGATGGTAAAAAAGCACTCGAGCTGATCCTTGATGTTATTGAAAAAGAGATAAAAGAACCTCGTCCCACAATATCGGAAAACGCTCCGGAGATACGTATAATAAAAATTCAGAAAGAACAGATAGGTATGGTAATAGGGCCCGGAGGAAAAGTAATAAACGAGATAAAGAACGCGACGGGAGCGGAAATTGAGATAGAAGAAGACGGAACTGTATACATAATAGCCGAGAAGAACGGAAAGGCCGAGCAGGCAATGAAAACAATAGAAGAGATCACCCACGAGTATAAAAAAGGCGAGGTCTTTACCGGAGAAGTAATGAAGATAACGGATTTCGGAGCTTTTGTCAGAATAGGTCACGGGACCGAAGGGTTGGTTCATGTCTCCGAAATATCTCCTTCAAGAGTGGAGAAGGTGGAAGATATACTAAGCGTCGGTGACGAGGTCCCGATCATAATCAAGGATATCGATGACAAGGATCGTCTTAAACTTTCCATAAAAGAGATCGATCCAGAATTTGCTTCTCAAAAACTAAAGGAGAAGTAGAGCCCCTTCTTTCCATCACGATAACCGAGTTGTTTTTTCGGAAGATCTTTTTCTCATCTTCCCTTCTTTTGTTTGGGTTTTTTTCTTCAGTTTCGGATGAAAACTCAATTGTGCAAATAATCCGGCGGTGTTAAAATTGTAACAGCGAACATACATTATTTCCGCAAAAAAATTATTTGAAGAAAAATGGAGAAGCCACCTCAATACAAAAGCGATACACCTGATCCTGTGGAAATGGAGAAGCCGCCTCGATACGAAGGTGATTCACCCGATCGTGTGGAAATGGAGAAGCCTCCTTTACATGATAGAGGCTCCGTACGTACTGAAAAGAAAAAACCGAAGGTCGGTACTTATCAATACAAAAAAAAGATATACGGATCAGGGCAACAGTGGATCACGGTCGCGGTGGTGGTAACAGGTGCCATTCTGATAATAAGTGGATTGACCATGTACGTATTCATCAATGTCTTTCAAGAAGAGCCTGTTGAAATAAGAAGTGTTGATTTTCCTTTTGATAAAGAATCTTTGGTCTCATTCACTTCACTGCAAGATGCAAATTCACAAATAAGAAGCGCGGTTCATCGAGAAGAAAGTATGGACGCTATGTTGGAGATAATTTTTCAACAACATGGTCGAACTCTTTTTATAAACGATATGTTATCCGGTACCAATGCGGTTCTTCCGGAGAGAGTCAGAGATAAGATCAACGGCTTCAGTGTCGGTGTACGTGACGGCTACGTTTTCGTTCTTATAAGTTTCAGAGATGACGCCTTTCCTCTTATGTCAAATTACTCCCAGGACATGTTCAACACCCTGGAATTTTTTATAGGCAGGGCCAGCACCAGGGAGTTGGAAAGGATCAAGATGGCCAACACCTTGGTTGTTTTAAGGAACGGCGACGTTGTTTACGGATTTTTGAATGATAACACCATAGCGGTAACCGGAACAAAAGAACTGTTTCTGGATCTCTTAGATCATTATAGAACTTCCTTCAATTGATCGGATAACATCAACTCATAAATAACCTAAAAACATGGACGAAGAAAAACTATTGGCATTGAAAGAGAAACTTCTGAGGGAGAAAACCCTCCTCGAAGAAGAGCTTTCCACAGTAGGTGAACGCGATCTGAGAAACCCGGATGATTGGGTGGTCGCAAGTGCCGATATGGACGTCTCCGGATCAGATCCGAGTGAACAGGCTGACGCTTTCGAAGCGTTCGGAGAGAATGCGGGCATCCTGCACAACCTGGAAGTTCGCTACGCCAACGTAAGGAATGCCTTGACCCGAATAGATGACGGAACTTACGGTATCTGTTCGGTCTGCGGTGAGGACATAGAAGAAGAAAGGCTTGAGGCCAATCCGGCCGCAGACACATGTATCGCGCACAAAGACAATGAGTATTGATGAGTTTTTCAAAAGTTCAAAGCATACAAGCAACCTCGCTTGAAACAACGATAGTCAGCGTGGAGACCGACATATCAAACGGTCTGAACTCTTTTTCAATAGTGGGTCTCCCAACAAAGGCCGTCGAAGAGGCCCGCGACAGGATATCGGCTGCAATAAAGAACAGCGGTTTTCGGTCACCTAAACAAAAAAACCAAAAAGTCGTCGTGTCACTGGCGCCGGCATCCATCAAAAAAGAAGGGACCTCTTTCGATCTCTCGATAGCGCTCGGTTATCTCAAGGCGTCCGGTGAGATATGTTTTGAAGAAGAGGATTCGATCTTTATCGGCGAACTGTCTTTGAACGGAAAGCTTTGTCCGATAAAAGGTGTTCTTCCCATGACGTGGGCGGCGGCGGAAGCCGGTTTCAAGAAGATCTTTGTTCCTGAAGCAAATGCGTTGGAAGCCGCTTTTGTGAGAAAAATAGAGGTATACGGAGCCGGAACACTTTTTGAGGTCATAACTCACATTAACCAAAAAGAAGACACCGAATTCAATCCTCCTAAAAGCATCGCCGTACAACCAATAACTCCCTTGCGTTATAAAAAAACAGCGCACAAAAACACCTTCTCCCATGTCCGCGGACAGGAAACCGCGAAAAGAGCCCTGGAGATCGCAGCGGCCGGAAGGCACAATATCGCCATGCATGGTCCTCCGGGAGCCGGGAAGACACTACTGGCCAGGGCCTTATCGTCCATTTTACCGAGTCTCAATGAAGAACAGGTTTTTGAAACAACATCCTTGCACTCGGTGGCCGGAACGCTTCCACCGGAAACCCTGATTACCGAACCCCCGTTCCGTTCGCCACACCACACGTCTTCCCCCGTGGCTGTTGTAGGTGGTGGTAATATTCCCAAACCCGGAGAGATAACTCTATCTCACAACGGTGTACTTTTTATGGACGAATTTCCGGAATTCGACAGACGTATAATAGAAGCTTTAAGGGAGCCTATGGAAGAAGGAAGAATAGCAATATCGAGATCACAGGGAAAGGTCTCTTTTCCGGCCAATTTTCTCATGGTGGCGGCTTTCAATCCATGTCCTTGCGGATACTTCGGAAGCGAGAAAGGGGAGTGCGTCTGCACCGCTCACGATATAAACCGTTACAGAAAGAAGCTTTCCGGGCCTATAATAGACAGAATAGACCTTTGGTGCGATGTCGAGGCGGTGGCGCATAAAAAACTCTCGACTCGACAAAAAGAAAACAGAAACCTTGATAAAGTAATGATACTTAGAATTAATAAGGCCCGAGAGATCCAAAAGGAAAGATTTTCAGACCAAGAAGGATGTCACACCAATAAGGATATGAATTCTCAAAACATTGATCGAAAGGCCCGTCTTTCCGAAGGCGCGGAGAACACCCTTCTTTTATCCGCCGAAAAAATGGGCCTTTCGGCTCGAACCTACCACAAGGTTATAAAAGTGGCCAGAACTATTGCCGACCTTGAAGAAAGTGAATGGATCGAGGACGTCCACATACTGGAAGCCCTCCGGTACAGACCGTCAACCAATATGTTATTATAGGCACTTTATTAATGTCCGAAACTCCCTTTAAAGAACAAAATGAAACCCGAAATATTCAAAGCTTATGATATAAGAGGAGTATATCCCGATCAGGTAAACGAGGATACCGCCAAAAGACTAGGGGAGGTTTTCGCTGAAGAATATTGCAAAAAAGAGGTGATCATCGGTCATGATGCACGTCTTTCAAGCGGATCTCTGACCAAAAATCTCATAAGGGCGTTAAAGCGGAAAGGCTTAAGCCCGACCTACATAGGTCTTGTAAGCAGTGATCATTTTTACGTTCAATGTATGTCCGGAAAACTGCCGGGGGTGATGGTAACAGCATCCCACAACCCACCCGAATATAACGGATTCAAAATGATATCGGCAGAAGGTTTGATAATTGGAAAAGATAGCGGAATGGAAAAGTTAAAAGAGAAAATGCAAAATATACCAACCGCCCATAATGTTGAAAACAACATCCGAACGATCAGAAGAAAAACTCTGAATGACTTCATAGGACATCTTACCCGATGTGTACCGACCGATTCCATCGGCTCTTTCTCGGTTGTTATCGACGCAGGTAACGGAGCCGTAGGTCCGTGTCTTGAGAAACTGATCCCGCTTTACAAAAATTTGAATGTGATCCCACTATTTTGGGAACCCGACGGCCGCTTTCCCAACAGAGGCCCGGACCCTTTGAAAAGAGAGAACCGAAAGACCCTTGAGAGTAAGGTTCTTAAAAATAAGTCTTATTTCGGAGTATCTTTCGATGGTGACGGGGATAGGGTCTTTGTAACCGACGAAGACGGCCTGTTCGTACCTTCGGACTTCTTGGGTTCGATACTGGCTCAATATTTTTTAAACATCAACTCTGAAGAAACCGTTGTAAGTGACGTGACCGTCTCAAGGGCCTTGAATTCCGTCGTTTCCAAGCACAAAAATGCCCGATCGATCAAAGAGAGGGTTGGGCACTCCTTTATAAAAAGAACGATGAGAAATGAGGGTTCCGTACTCGGTGTGGAAAAAAGCGGACATTTTTATTTCAGAGATCTCTATTATGCCGATTCCGGAGTATTGGCCATGCTCTATCTGCTCCGATACCTTACAGAAAGAAATACGACATTGAAAGAAGCGGTTGAGCCCTTACGCAAGAAATTCTTTCTGACAGAACAAATTAACATATCGGTTGATAAAGATCCCGTCGATATTTTGAATTCCCTTAAAAAATACTACGGAAAAGAAGAGATCGATTGTCTGGACGGAGTTTCGATCACCTCGCCCAAATGGCGGGCCGTGGTAAGATCTTCCAACACCGAACCTGTCATAAGAATAGTGGCCGAGGCCTCTTCACAAGAACTCCTTAATGAAAGATCGACGGAATTAGTGAGTATCGTAAAACAGTCCTGAACCAAGGTTTCACTGAGTATGTCGAACGTTCCGGTTAACACTATTTAAGCGGAAAAGCGTAAACCGACCGAGTTGCCCGGCCGGTTTTTTATATATTTAAAGGAAGTTTTTTAAAAAGGATTTGCGGCCCCATGAACCTCGAAATGAAGATGCGGACCTGTTGAAAAACCGGTTGAACCCATGCTTGCAATGACATCACCCTTGTTGACCCATTGACCTACTCCTACCAAATTTCTGCTGTTGTGCGCATACAGTGTTGCGGTGCCGTTAGGATGATTGATCTTAACATAATTACCGTATTGATTATGCCAACCGCTAACAACAACCTCGCCGGAAGCTGCGGCGTAGATGGGGGTTCCGATCGGAGCAGCGATATCAACTGCGTTTCTGCCGTGAAGTCCCTGGGTCCTTATCCCGCCCCTGACAGGTCTCATAAAATATCCGCTTGCCGCCGAAACACTTTGGTGGCTATACGTTACTCCTGATGATGTTTGAGCGACCCTCTCTTGCTCCACCCGAACGGGAGCCGATTCCTTGACACCTCCCGGGATATCGATAAAATGCCCAACTGCGACCTCCCTGTCATCCCAAACACTGTTGAATTCCATAATTTCTTCCGAGGAAACCTTGTACTTCTTAGCCAAACCGCTTATGGTCTCGCCTTCTTTCATTTGATGACGAACTCCCGTGAAAGGCAGTATCACGAGATGCTGTCCTTCAAATATAGTGTCGCCGCTTAGATCATTGGCCCAAATGATGGTATCTGTCGAAATTCCGTATATGTTATTAGCTATCTCGGAAAGGGTGTCTCCACTCCTGACAATATATACCTCCTCTCGCTTTTCATTCCCGGAGCTTGCGGTCCGTGATACTCCTGAATGATTGTCATTTTTGACCGCCACCCCTTCTTCATCGGTGTTTAAACTAAAACCTCCCACGGCAAGCGGATGGGATTCGTTTTTCGGTAAGCTGGTGATCAGGTCAACGTTCTGAGAATTGACAAGAGGGTGGTGTCCGTTTCCATAAAAAGACAGAACGTGAGGGGAAACACAGAAAAACGAGAGTACCACCACCGTAAAAACAAAAATGGCTACATAAGCCATGGTTATCAAAAAACTAGCACCTCCTTTTTTCTCAAAAGGAGTCCTTTTTTTAAGGTTTTTTTCTGAGCAACCCTCGTCTGTCCCCCGACCCTCACCTCTCATACTGCCTGAGTCGGGTTCATGTGGGATTTTTAAAATAAGCCTTTTTTTAGCCGAAAACTACCATTTCAACCGCATAAACTTCCTTTACGGGACATTTTCTACCCTCCGAAACCACTACCCGGAGATAAAGCAATTATACTACTCTCAACCGGTCAGTCAACATCCGAGATCAATGCTTGTGGATAATGCCATTATCTTAAAAAATTCCTGAGAGCGTGATGTGTGATATCATTCACTGGTCATGAAACTTAACAAAAAACAAAAAGAGGCGGTTGAAAAACACGACGGCCCCGTTTTGATAATAGCCGGAGCGGGCACGGGAAAGACCAGAACAATAACCTGCCGGATAGCATCCATCATAAACTCGGGAATTGAACCGGAGAAAATACTGGCCATAACATTCACCAACAAAGCGGCCACGGAGATGAAAGAGAGGGTGAGAACGATACTGGGAAAAGAAAAGGGTTATTATACCGCAACGAAGGAACCGCCCTTCATATCAACATTTCATTCTCTGGGTGTCCACATACTAAGACATCATTACAAAGAAGCCGGTTTACGAAAGAGCTTCAGCATTGCGGACCGTGACCGGTCAAGGCAGATCGTAAAAGAATCCATACGAAGATCGGGTGCCGATATCAAAGTGAACGAGCCGGGGAAAGTTCTTTCATTCATCTCACGCCGAAAGAACGACCTGATCTTGCCTGAAACAGATACCGAGGAAAACGATGGTACTTCTTTTTGTATCAAGACCGACATATGGAAGGAATACGAGAGGATCCTGGCCGAAGAATCATTGGTCGATTTTGATGATCTTCTTATAAAGCCCCTCAAGCTTATGGAGTCGAACTCAAAGATAAGAGGTTTCTATCAATCACGTTGGTCCCACATACACATAGACGAA
Organism: Candidatus Campbelliibacteriota bacterium; assembly: GCA_007125155.1. Classification (GTDB taxonomy): domain Bacteria; phylum Patescibacteriota; class Minisyncoccia; order Phycocordibacterales; family CSBR16-193; genus SKVL01. The sequence goes on from SLDR01000035.1 coordinate 13,473, forward strand.
TACCAGGACACAAACGAAGTTCAGGTTCGTCTTTCAGATATTCTGGCCGGTAAGCACAGGAATATCTGCGCCACAGGTGATCTGGATCAGTGTATATACAGCTGGAGGGGAGCCAAGGTCGAGGCCATACTTGATTTCGAAAAAAAATACCCCGACACAAAGACGATCCTTTTGGAAGAGAACTATCGATCCACCAAGACCATCCTTGATGCGGCAAACAGAGTCATAGCTCTTAACAAGAACCGAAAAGAAAAAGATCTTTATACATCGAATACCGAAGGGGACAAACTTGATTATTCGGTGGCGAGCTCCGAAACAGGAGAAGCGATAATGGTAGCCGGAAAAGTACGAGATCTTTTGAACGACGGTCGACCCGCTTCGAGTATTGCCGTTCTTTACCGCACGAACTTCCAGTCGAGAGCACTGGAAGAAGCTTTTTTGAACCAAGGTATATCTTATTCGGTGGTCGGAACAAAGTTCCTTCAAAGGCAAGAAGTAAAAGAGGTTCTCTCCTACATTGAAGCGGCCATGAACAGCGATAGCGCAAGCTCAATGAAGCGCATCATAAATGTGCCTCCTCGCGGAATAGGAAGGGTTACGCTGCTTAAGATATTGGACGGGAAAGAAGGTGAGCTTCCGGCAAGAACCGCCCAAAGGGTCTCTCTATTCAGAAAGTTGCTTGCAAAAATAAAGAACGAAAGCAAAAAACTTCCTCCGTCAGAACTTTTGAAACTGGTGTTGAATGACAGTGGGCTTGCGGAGTGGTATGAGAAGCGCGGAGAAGAAGAAAGGTCGGAAAACATGAAAGAACTGGTAACTCTGGCTTCACGGTACGATGTCGAAGGACCGGTAAGAGGACTCGAAAGTTTCATCGAGCATGTCGCTCTTTTCAACGATCAAGACGCCATCCCGCCTCAGGAACAAGAATGTGTAAGGTTGATGACGGTGCACGCAGCCAAAGGCCTTGAGTTCAAATATGTTTTCATAACAGGCCTGGAAGAAGGATTATTTCCTCATGAACCCGTCAACGAGGAGAGTAGGGATGAGGAAGAGGAGAGGCGACTTTTCTACGTGGCATTGACCAGGGCTCGTGAAAAAGCTTTTTTATCTTCAGCTTATATGAGAACGATCTTCGGAATAACTTCGGCTCAAGCGCCGTCGCGGTTCATATCTGATATCGGAGAAGAGAACTTTTCTTCCGACAGTGCGGTCTTTGAAGAAGATCACGAGACCGGCCTGCTTTCCGGTCCGCCTCTCCCCCCGATATACTAAACGGTATATTTCCAAAAATTTGATAAGATATCATCCAAGGAACATGAAAGCGAAAAGGTCTTTGGGACAGCATTTTTTAGTATCCGGATCCGCTTTGGAGAAAATAGCGGACTCCGTCTCGATATCGCCCGAGGAGGTCATCGTAGAGATAGGCCCAGGACACGGAGAACTTACGGAAAAACTGCTTGAACGCGGAGCCGGGGTTATTGCGGTTGAAAAGGATGAGGATCTCGTCTCGGGACTTAAAAAGAAATTTAAAGGTGAGATAGGAGACTCTCGACTCAATATACTGCATTCCGACATAAGGGAGCTTGATGCAAGCGATATTCTGCCGAAAGGTACATCGAGATACAAGCTGGTGGGAAACATCCCTTATTACATAACCGGTTTTTTGCTTAGATCATTCCTGTCCCGGCCTCCGCGCCCCGAGAGGATCGTTTTTTTGGTTCAAAAGGAGGTTGCTGAGCGCGTGGCAAGGTCAAAAAAAGAGAGCCTTCTTTCTTTGAGCGTTAAGGCCTATGGTGATCCCAAGTACGAAGGAGTGGTAAAAGCGGGTTCTTTTTCTCCTCCTCCGAAGGTTGACTCGGCCATTCTCTCCATAATAAACATTAACAACCCTTTCACGAACCAACAAGAAGAAGAACTTTTCTTCAAGATCCTTCGAAAGGGCTTCTCACAAAAAAGAAAGACCCTTATCGGGAATCTGTCAAAAGATATTGATGATGAGGTCTTAAAGAGGGCTTTTGAGAGGTCCTCTCTTGATCTAAAGGTTCGCGCCGAAGATGTTGTTCCGGAGAAATGGTTTGAGATGGTATCATTTATAAAAAAAGAAGCCCCGGATCTCTCCGTGACCTAAAACAAAGAGGCTGTAAACACCTCTCTTGGCTACCCGCTAAAGGGAAGTGCCCGCAATATTTATATTACCCCACGCCCAACCGGTCGGAATGCACCAACCGGACACTCTTCGATAACATATCGAAGCGGTTCCGGGATAATATATACCGAGGATCCAGCTTCCCGGCCTCAGGGAATGAAATGGGTATAAAGTCGAAATCCCGGGAACGTACATCACCCAAGCAGGTACCGGGGGGCCGACTTGGATGAGGAGCGTTCCGGGAACGTGCCCGCATGATGTACTGCAACCTCTCGTAAACCAAATAAGCCCCCCGAAAGGAACTACCCCCGGTCCGGTTGGGGGTTGGATGGTAGGTGTAATGATATGAGCTTCGGCCTTATTCATTCCGGGTAAAGGCGTAAAGGTGAATATCATTGAAAATAATAACACTCCGATCAAAAATCTATTTTTATTTACATATTGCTCTTTTTTCTCACTCATCATGATTCTCAAAAAGTTAAAGCTCCAACATAAAACTCACGGGCTCCGTCTCGACCCCTCCATTGTTCACAACATAAACGTAGGTTTCAAATTCCCACTTATCAACCGAGTTCACCTCCGGGACAGGGGCGTCTTCCGGAACCTCAGACTCAATGTCAACATCGTCAACATCCGGTCCTTCATTGAGGAGAAGATCGGGTATTCTGAAAGTCAATGATCTCCCGTCAGCGGAAGACCTCCCTTCCGTTATGAAGAAGGTCGTTCTGATCATGTTCCAATCTCTATCGAAGCCTTCGCCGTACACGGTCACCGTCTCTCCGGGCCCCGCCTTTCGAGGGCTGATCGAGCTTACTTTGGGCGAAACGGAGCTTTCATCGACAACTACAAAGAAAACCTGACTTTCCGTGTCCCTTCCTTTTTCGTTTTCGACCTGCAGATCATAATATCCAAGGTCCAGCTCTTCAGGCACGGTTATTTTCAACGTATCGTGACTTTCCGCCCTTACATTCCTAACCGACAGGGCGTCTCCAAAGTGAATAGTATTATCGGATGTAAACCCGAAGCCGTAGAGGCTCAAAGTTGTCCCCCTTTCCCCGTAATAGTTGGAAACTTGGGTTAGCATCAGTTCGTCAGTGTGCATCAGCGGATCTTCCGAAACTTCCGAAACCTCTTCCTCTCGTTCCCGATCATCGGAAACATCGCCCTCCGGTGGCAAGACCTCCGATCCCGAGAGGAGGTTGTTTATCTTTGTTCTTGTTGAGCGCCCGAAGTATCCGGTTCCATGCGAAAGACCCAGGGGGGTTAAAATTTCATCCGCGTACTTTTCTTGAAAGCGGATCAGGGCGTTTTTTGTTATCGGTCCGAAATACTCGGTCTCCAGGCCCGGAGAACCCGCACCTGTGACCGCCAACTTGGTGTCGGTATCTCTGTTCAAGAATACCTGAAGATGATAAACATCAAGGCCCGTGCTCCCCACGGAGAGATCGCGCTGAAAATCAAAAGTGAACTCATTCACTGTGATCCCTTGAGCTTCCCAAGCATAAAAACCAACCAAGATGGCGGAAACAAAAAAAGCTCCCATAAAGTAGCCCTTGTAACAAGGTCTTAGCCTCTTTGGAGAACCGCTTTTAATAAAAAACGAAAATGACCCGGGTCTGCTCATGTGCTTTTTAAATTATGATGAAATTATATTACCAGACAAAGATATTGTCATGTGAAGTTATTAACATCTCCAAACAAGAACGAGAACAACAACAGCGGGTGTGTATAAGAAAATATTTTCAATTAAGAAAATCTGTTAGAATAATTTGAAAGATAATGAATGTAACTTCATGAAAAAAGGAACGTTGCCACTTGTTGCGATCTTGTTTGCCGTAATAATTCTGGGAGGAGCTGTTTTCATCAGCGCTTCCCCGGTAACATCCGATCCATTCGAATTGCACGATCAGGATGCCTTGACAACGGCCGTGGCGGCCGGTCTTTTAGGCGGTGAGAGGAGCACCGAATGGATGAGATCCCTGGACAAAGTGATCCCTCCGGAGGAAAGAGAGCGTCTGATAAAAACCGACCGCTCGGAATTAACAGTGGCAAAACGCTTTACCCGAGATTTTTTGATCAGACTTTCCGAAGACGGCAATGCGGTTGATGTCAGCTTCTCGGATATCGACATGTCCATCTATGAAACATTCGTTGATGAATTCATTGAAAAAGAAAGCGATCTTATCCTATCGAAAGTGGATCTATTCAAAAAAGACGATCTTGAAACGATCATCGGTCCTTCAAAGGAGGAGGTGAGGCGATACGGTAACAACGTGGGAGAAGTAATTCTAAACAACTCCACGGTTGCTGAACACGAACTACACATCTTCAAAAGACTGATGAAAGAAGGAAATCGTTCGGACGAACTGGCGCTGATAAAAATGTCTTCCGAATATATCGGCATCGCAAAGGATGCTTCATTGGTGGAAGTGCCGGATGATGCCGTGGATATTCACTTGGATTTCATAAATAATATGATAAGGGGCGGAGCATACATAGAAAAGATGGCCTCCGTGACAGAAGATCCGGTTGAGGCTGTTCTTTCCTTTAATATGTATATGGAAATGACCGGAAAATCATTTGAAACAATGAAGAGGGTTTATGAATACTTCGATTACAAGGAGATCTTCTATGAAGAAGACGAGAGTGGTTTTGCTTTCACTATTTTAAAACACATTGATGTTGAAAAAGAATTACAAGAATTCCTAGAAAAACAGCCATGATGCTTTCCTTGAACAGAAAAACAAAGGTGATCGGTTTACTGGTTTCCGTAACACTTATTTTCAGTGCCTGCGGAGCATTCATGTTCTCATCTCCCCAAAAGGCCGACGCTCAGGCATTCGTTCCCGTCTATGACTTTACAAACCACGCCACCAACATGTCGATCCTTGGATTTACAACTTGGCATGCCAATCAGTATTGGTGGAAAGAGTATATTCTCGACCCGATAGTTTGGGCGTTTGTAAGTAATTTACTGGGTGAGATCATCGGTGATGTCCTTGACTGGGTCGCTGATGCGAACATATTCGGTGTTTTGGGTCCTTTTGCCGGTGAATCCGCCGCTTTCGTGCAAGATCCTCTTAGATTCTTTGACAACCTCGGTGTTGCGATCGCCGAAGAATATATAGAAAGCATTACTTTTTCGATCGCGGGAGGATGTCCCGAGTTTCCCTCGTACACGATCGACAGCATAAGTTCATCCCTGGAATCCAGCTTCATTGGTAACCACGACTTCAGAGAACCGAATCTTGATCTTTTCGGATGCAATTTCAACGGCACCATATCGAATTACGAAGAATTTGTTTTTGGAAACAACTTCTATCAAGGAGGATGGGATGGCTTTTTCAGTCTATCCCAAAACCCTTCCCACAACCCGATGGGCTCTTATCTGATGGCTCAGACAGAAATAGCCTCTCACCAACAAATGGAGATAGGGCAGCTTCGGTATGAGCTCTCTCTTGGAGACGGGTTCTTCTCGGACAGAGCCGGCACCCAACTATTCGGAATAGAAGCCAGTTCGATCATTACCCCCGGTAGCGTCATTATGGATCAAGCCTCACATGCCGTAGGTACCGACCTTCGCAGAATGGAGCACGCGGATGAATTTTCCGAGATAGTCGCCATCCTTTTCGGTTATCTGATAGGCCACATACTTGGTGGAGATGGACTCATACAGGGTTTCACTACGCAACAGATCGACGATGAGCGATACAGGACCGATCGAGTGGATCCGGGTGAATCAGAAGAAGAGTATGGTATGTCGACAGGCAGTCTCACATGTACTACCGAGTCAGACGCCAGCATACGCCTTTCATATTCCGCAGTTCAAACCGATTCCGCAGCCATATACATGGGAGGGTCGCAGATATACTCCATCCCGGGCGGAAGCGGGAGCGGATCGCACGTTGCGACGGGCCTTTCCCCGGAAACCGAATATACATTCCAACTGCGCGACGGCGGTTCGGTCTTGAGCACAGCCACCTGTCCGACCTTGGGCGCCCCGGGTCTTCCGCCCACCGCACCGACCAACTTCCTATGCGGATCAAGTCTCACATCAAGGACCATAAACCTTTCCTGGAGCGAACCCGCTACCGCAAACACCTATCAGGTGGTGGTCTGTCGCGGAGAGGGATGCACCAGATCGACCGGTCCGATCGCCTACATAGCGAACAATCTGACCTCGGGTGCCTGGACTTACAGCGCCGACCTTTGGGAAACCCCTTATGGCTTCGAGGTTCAGGCCTGTAATGATAACGGGTGCAGTTCGTGGACGGGTCCCATACACTGTGAAACCCCATCCCAATTTATGGATGGAGGGAATGGAGCAAGTGGAGGGAACGGAGCAAGCGGAGGCGGTTTCTGATCGAACACTCAAAATATTTAAAGAAGATTCAAAAGCAAACTTCGTTATAGAACAAAGATCATGAACATAAAAGGAGCGTTAAAAACAAAAATTAAAATGGCAAAAGAAAGAATCGGCGATCGGACCAAAGAAAGATCATCCGAGAGCGGGGTGTCTGATCGTAATAGACTTTTAAAAAGAATTTTCGCCCTTTCTCTGCCATTGGCTTTCTTTTCATTGATCCTGTTCTTGTCATTTCCCGCCGAGGTAGAAGCAGATGGATATCTCAAAAGAGGTGTAAATTGGGTATTCAATAAAGGTGCAGATTCAATGGGTGAAGCCATTGCTTCACTTATAACCTCGATGTGCTATGCAATATTGACCCTTTGCGCCGCCATAACGGCATTGGCCGGAAAATTCTTCGACTTCGCCGTCGAAGCGACCATACTTAACTTAAATGAAAACCTGGGAGGTAATCTTGGTCCGGGGATACAAGATGCGTGGGCAACATTCAGAGATCTTGCCAACATGCTTTTCATCTTCGTTCTTCTGTATATCTCGATCGCGACCATACTTCAGTTGACCGGCGCCGACACCAAGAGAATGCTCAAGAACGTCATAATAGTCGCCCTCCTCATAAACTTCAGCATGTTCTTCACTCATGTCGTTATTGATTTCACCAACGCCTTCGCCATCGCTTTCTATAATGCATCTCTCGATAGAACAGCATTAGAAGCGGCGGCATCGGGAGGGTCCTTCGACGAAAGCATAGTTTATCCTTTCATGAACTCCGGGTATCTTCCTTCGGCTTTCAGCGCCGGAGGTATAGGTGCCGGTTACCAGCAACTGAACGATTTAACGGAAAACTACTCCGCGCTGTTCGGTCTGACCTTCGTCGGATCAGCCTTCTATTTGATATTCGCATTCGTTCTAGTCGCCGGCGCAATTCTTTTGGTGTCGCGATTTATCATGTTCATACTGCTTATCATACTCTCTCCCTTGGCCTTTGTGTCGAACATACTTCCCCAGACCAGCGGGATGTTCAACCAGTGGTTCAGATCCTTAACGAATAATGCGCTTTTCGCTCCCATATTCATGGCGCTTATATGGGCTTCGCTGGTTGTGATAACCAGTCTCGATCTTGCGCGACCCGACGTCGATGGGGGGTTGGGTTCCGTTATGAGCGGTACAACTGAGGGTGGAACAGACCATGTACAAATGCATGAGGAGACCGGCGAAATAATTTTCTCCATAGTAATAGCGGCGGGTATGTTGATAGCATCGATAGTCATAGCAAAGTCGTTGAGCATACAGGGGGGAGCACAGGCGTCAAGAATAGGAAGTAAATGGGGTCGTTACGCCCTCGGGGGAGCAACGGTCGGAGCGGTAGCCTACGGTGGAAGAAGAGTGGTCGGGGGAACGGCGGCACACGTTAGAGATTCCGATGGAGTAGCGAACTGGAAGACAAGCGACAACAGATGGGCCAGAGCGGCCGGTAATATGGCATACTCAGCCTCTGACAAAACCGCCAAATCCAGCTTCGACGTAAGAGTAACCGGTGCAACGGGAAGCGCTCTCGGTGCGGCGGGAGGAAAGGGAGGGTATGACGCAGTACAGAAAAGAAAGGCCGACAGGGAGGTTGCCAGAATGAAGAGCTTGGAGCCGAGTGAGAAGAGAAAGGGTGACGCCGAGATACTGTTGAGGGAGGCGGAA
>SLDR01000016.1 GCA_007125155.1 Candidatus Campbelliibacteriota bacterium
CCTCATTATCCTCATTATCCGCTTCAATGTGATCAGCCTCATACGTACCGGTCAAGATCAAAGTACCTACCACCATTCCACCGGCAACGAAAAGGGTTGCAATAACAGGAATGCTTTTCATATGGAACCAAAAATACCGCTTACCGATCGCATAAAAGGCAGTATACCTCATAGATAAATACCGGCCAAGCAGAAGTGGCCCGATACAATGATCTTTCAACCGCAAGCGGATAAACCTGAAAAGCACTGCTTCATTTATTCAAACTGAAATTCATAGATCCGGTTTTTTTAGCCACATACAATGTTTTTATACCTAATCCGTAAAAAACCTAAACGGAAATGTTGACAACAAAGTCTTTTTTGTCATTATTACACAATGCTGAAAATTTATAACTTTAGTCGAAGTTAAAAACGATGACCTTAAGTTTAAAAATCGATCTTGATCGAGCAAGATCTTAAACTCACATATGTCCCACATAACCAGAGAAAAAAACATTATTCTTCTTGTTGCTTTCGGAGTACCTCCGGGCATAAAAGAACTGAAAGAAAGCAAAAAATTAAAAGGTTACAGGTTCGCCCTGCTCCATCAGAAGAAAGTTGTTGCCAAGAAACAACAGGATCTGCTGGAAGAGTTCGACATAGTATTAAGATGTAACCTCGAGTCTCATAAAGCCATTACCAAAGAACTAAAACCCTACGAAGACGAACTTTTGGCCGTAACCTGCCGAGGCGAGGTGAACATTCCCGCATTCCAAAAGGTGATTCCTCATGTGCCTTATCTGATGACCCCTACCACCGAATCGCTTGAATGGTCGACTAACAAACTTAAGATGCGAAAGCGATTCTCCGCTTACGACGGTTCAATAACTCCGAAATTCATGGTGGTAAAAGACGCCAAGAAAAAAACACTGAAGAATATTGAAGAGGCGGTAGGATTTCCTTTGATCATCAAACCTGTCGGCTTGGCAACAAGCCTCCTGGTAAGTGTCGCCTTTTATAAAGAAGAGATGGAAACATCCCTAAAACGAACACTTAGAAAGATACAAAAACTTCATAAGGACCTGAACGGAAGAGGCACTCCGGAAATACTGGTCGAACAGTTCATAGAAGGAAAGATGTACTCTGTTGACGCGCATGTTGGATCAAGAGGGGGGGTGATTTTTAACCCGTTCGTTTATGTAAAGACCGGACACTCCATCGGATTTGAAGATTTTTTCGCCTACCAAACAATAACACCGACAAAGTTGAACAGAAACAGCATAAAAGAGGCGAAGGAAGTAAGCATAAAGGCGATCAAAGCCCTCAGGCTTAGGAACGTTACCGCCCATATAGAACTTTTGCAAACGGAAAGCGGATGGAAAGTAATAGAGATCGGACCAAGAATGGGGGGATTCCGACATTTGATGTACAAGCTTTCATATGACATAGACGCGGCCGCTAACGATGTCATAACAAGGATCCCGAAGAAGTTCTCGATCCCGAAGAAAGAAAAGGGTCATACGGCGGTCTTAAAATTCTACGCCAAAAAAGAGGGACTCATAAAAAGCATAAAAGGAGTAAAGAAGGTTTGCGAACTTAAGTCCTTCCACTCCATCAGGGTCGGCAAAAAGGTCGGAGACCGGGCCGTATTCGCCAAACACGGCGGAAAAGAGATACTCAGAGTTACTCTCTTCGACCCCGATCGATCTAATCTTCTGGCTGACATAAGAAGGTGCGAACAGACAATATTCATAGCCACCGATAAAGACTGACGAGGAATTTATCAAAGTTAGAACCTCGATCAAAAAAACTATCTCGCAAAAACAAGGTTCGTCTCGAAAAATAGACGTCTATATTGAAAAAAGTCAAAAAAACTGTTAAAGTTCTTCTCACGTGTGTAAGCGTAAAAAATAATTCAAGCCGTGGCAAAGAACTCGACCGTTAAAATAAACAATCAGATAACAGCACCCAAACTACTCGTTGTAGACAAAAACGGAACAAAGTTGGGAGTGCTGTCTTTGAATGAAGCTCTGAAAAAAGCGGAAGAGGCGGAGTTGGATCTCGTAGAGATAGCTCCCGACACCGAACCCCCCGTTGCAAAGATAATGAGCTACGGAAAGTACCAGTACGACCAGAAGAAAAAAGCTCAGAAGGTCAAAACCAAAGCTCATTCGGTTGAAACAAAGGCAATACAGATAAAGCCCAGCACGGGCGAACATGACCTTGGTCTCAAAGCAAAAAAGATATCGGAATGGCTCAAAAAGGGAAACAGGGTCAGGGTTGAACTATTCCTGAGAGGGCGTTCCAAATACATGGAAAAAGATTTTCTTGAAAAACGTCTTCAGAGGGTACTGGATCACGTGGTTGAACCTTATAAAGTGGCCGATGGACCTAAAAAGAGCCCAAAAGGTCTCGCGGTGATAATAGAGCGATCCTCTTAGCAAGATCCTCTCCAAGAAGATAAAGGGTTGAAAAAAAAACCGATCTGTGTAATACTTGGCAATCAATATGAAGAATAATAAATCATTTTCACAGCGAATAAAGGTAACAAAAACGGGAAAAATGCTGCGTCGACCGACGGGACAGAACCACTTCAACTCAAAAGATTCCTCGGAAAAAAGAATGAGAAAAAGAGGTCTTAAAGATGTTTCTTTCGGAACCCGTATAAAGAGAAGGTTTTTGCCCGGAACATCAAAGAAAAAATAAGATTCGATCATGACAAGGGTAAAAAAATCAATAAACGCAATAAAATCAAGACGCTCGATCCTTAAAAAGACAAAAGGATACAGGTTCGACAGGTCACGCAAAAAGAGAGCGGCACGGGAAGCGATCTCACACGGGGCGGTATATTCATTTGATCACAGGAGGGACAAAAAGGGCGATTTCAGGAGATTGTGGAACATAAGAATAAATGCGGCGGTAAGAAAACACGATCTTTCTTACAGTGGCTTCATTCACTCTCTGGCAGAAAGAAATATAATCGTAAACAGAAAAATGCTATCCGAAATAGCGAAAGAAGAACCGAAAGCATTCGAAAGGATAGTAAAACACGTTACGTCTTAAAAACCGAACATCAAAAGCAACCCCCGCCCTTCAAAATAAAGAAGGGCTTTTTTAATTTTGATCAGTCTGGTTGAGAAAAGGCTCGCCAATACCACCCGGACCACCGGCCTCCTCTTTATCCGGTAGAAATTTTGTCGAACCGGAAAAAGAAAGAAAAGCCAAAGTTCCACCTAATAGACCGGCCGTTACGTCACCGAATGTGTCCATCCAGTATATCCGCCCCATGGAAGGGTCAACATTCCCTATGTAAAACTCAAACAGCTCCCATAAAACAGCTACCGCCATGACACAGAAAAAAACCGTAAGGAATCGTTTTTTATAGGAAGCAAGGGAAGAATGCCTTCGAAGGATCCACATGATCAATGTGGCCACCCAAAAACCGCCTAAAAGATGCATTATGACGTCCAGCCACCAATAAAACCAGTAAAGATAAAAAAGGGTCGCAAAAACGTGAAAAAGTATCAGCAAAAAACCTCCGACAAATAAAATAATGCCCGAAAGACGATCGTTATCTTTTGATTTTATCTTTAAAAACAATGAGATTCTAATTACGGACTTGATAAAACTTGATGAAAAAACTCAAACCCAAGTATTAAAAGATCCTATAGAAAATATAAATGCTCTATCTAACTTACATTGAGCCCCTTATTGAACTTTCTTCTTTATCTTCCGTGCAACAACAACTTTCTAAAGCAATCTCTAAAAGCAAGTCCAATAAGGGGCCATTTGAAATATCGCCTCGACCCTGAAAGTCAAGTGGGTTCTTACAACCTGCGTTCATCAGTACTCCTTTCCCGATCTTGAATTGTCGAAACCGAGGAAGGGTTCATCAAAACGAGGTGATATCAAGATCCCTTGCGATTGGCGTCTAAGGAATATTTCAAACAACCCACACACATATACTATCACACAAACCGCCCTTGTGAAACAAAGGTCATAAAACGCACAACAGAAAAAAACAACAGCCCGGTTTTACGGGCTGTTGGAAAGGTCAACAGGATTGAAGTGCTTGCCCTAGCAAAATGCTAGGTGGGTGCCTGCACTTAAAATCGTTCAGAACTCCTCCTCAACCTTGGGATACCAAAACTGGGGAGGAGCTCTTCACAACATAAGGATATAAGGCTCCCTTTTTTTGTGCACCAAATAAGGACAAGCGTTATCAATCCTGCTTTTAATAATAGATACTTATGAACAAACAAATCAAGTCCTTAAGTGGAAAAGCTGTTTACAAAATGTTAATTACTCCAAAAGACCGTCTAAATTAACGTCATAAAGGATAGACTCCTGCACAAGCCTGTACTGCATTATTTCCTTATCTTCAAACCATAAAGGTATCTCCTTTTCGGCTTCTTCGGGATTTCCGGAAGCGTGGATAAGATTTCTTATCGCTCGACCGTCGGAATCAGCCATAGAGTAAGAGTCGAGAACATAGTCACCCCGGATCGTACCGACATCGGAAGTTCTCGGCTCCGTACCTCCGGTCGCTTTCCTCACCAATTCTACGGCATGTGCACCCTGCCATATCATTGCCACCACCGGACTGCAGGTCATGTAGTTTTTAAGTCTCTTAACGACACTGTCGCCAACGACCTCGGGATCATTTGAAGGAGGTGTCTCTCCTTTTGTCTTATAACTCTCAATAGCCTTGGCCCCGACCTTCTTTTTAAAATCCGGATCGACCGAATAGTGTCTTTCTATAAGATCCTCCGACGGGAGGATCATTTTTATAGCTATGGCCTTTAGGCCGCTCTGTTCATATCTCTTTATTATCTCTCCGATCAGTGAACGTTGAACACCGTCCGGCTTGATGATCACCAATGTTCTTTCTTTGCTATAATGATCCATGTTGATTTTTTAATGCTATTTATAAATATTAAACTTGATAGGAGCAAATTTCCAACCGCCCGGAATTTGCCAATTTCACCGATCACGAGAGGAACTTGGCTAGATCGAATATATTATCAACTTCTTTACATATGATGTTCCTCCCGCGGATAATATGCTCAACATTTTAGCAAATAAATATATTTCCTCAAAATAAGAACGGGGTTCATTTTCAAAAAAGTATGTCGTGGGCGGTATTTAAAAATTCCAATATGGCGTCTCAATCACCCGTAAGGATCTTTACACCTTCGTCCGTAACGGCTACCGAATGCTCCCAGTGGGCAGAAGGGGCTCCCTCCTTCGTGGCGTAGGTAAATCCGTTATCTAAAAGAATAATGTCACCGGAGCCTGTGGTTAGCATGGGTTCTATGGCAATGACCAAGCCTTCAACAAGACGGTGACCCGTGCCTTTTTTATTAACATTGGGCACAAAAGGGTCTTCATGAACGGAATATCCCACCCCGTGACCGGATAGATGCTTTACCACCGAAAAAGAGGTCTCGTTGCGTACAAAAAAAGAAATGGCGGCGCCTATATCACCCACATAACCTCCGGGCCTCATTGCTTCAATACCTTTATATAAAGCTTCTCTGGTGCTCCAGTTCAAATTATTTTTTTCCTTCGAACAACGGCCCACGCAGACGGTAACAGCCGCATCGGTAACCAAGACCCCGTCTGAAAGCCCTATGTCTATACTGACCATGTCGCCCTCTTTAAAGGTTCTGGGGTTCTCATTGGGTACCCCGTGAACTATCTCCTCGTTGACCGAAACGCAGGTAAGTGCCGGATATGGGCGGATCGCTCCCTTTGGCCTGTAATTGAGAAAAGCGGGTCTTAAACCCGCCTCTTCCACAAGCTTGATCGCTCTATCTTCTATGTCTTCAGTTGTTCTATCAGGTAAACATGTCTCTCCCAGGGTACGAAGGATCTCATTGTGTATTTTCCCTATCTCACGTAATTTAACTATATCTTCTTTTGTCTTAATTTTTATCATTTTCTCCTCTCAACGTTTTTCCAACGATCTCCCTATGAACCTCATCCGGGTCTTGTTCTCCGTTAACGGATACAAAATTAACACTTTCGCTTTTTCTGAAAAATTCAATGGAAGGTACAACATTCTCTTCGTACCACTCCAGTCTGTCTTTGATTTTTTCTTCGGTATCATCGATCCTACCCCTTTTTTTCAAACGTTCCATTACACACTCCGGAGAAACATCAATGTATACAACAAAAGGTTTTACACATTTATAAAACCTCAGAGCTTCCTCCAGAATGGGAGACTCTCTTAACCTTCTAGCTATACCGTCAAATACAAGACTTTCATTTCCGGTGTATTTTTTTATCAAAAAATCGGACCACATCCATACCGGCAAAAAAGCGGGAAGGAGACCTCCGTTATCGATCACCTCTTTCACAAGATCGGCCGAGTGGTCTTCATTTTCTGCAATAAATTCACGAAAAAGTCTTCCGGTTTCTATGTAGAGAACCTCTCTTTCCGGAGATATTTCTTTCAAGTGAGTTATCATCCTTTGGGACTGAACACCCTTTCCCGACCCGGAACGACCGAAAAAACAAAAAACATGGGGTCCTTCCTTATTTATTTGCATAAAATAAAAAGTGCACTATTAATACTCCCTCAAAGTTATCTGAGCGTCTATCTTTTTTATCAGATCGGTAACCACGACCACGGTAATAAGAAGCGCCGTTCCACCTATGGCCAATGCTTCTATACCCGTAATAGCACGCATGGCAAGCGGTAGAACCGCCACAGCTCCCAGGAATAAAGCTCCGACCAAGGTGATCCTGGTGACGATATTACCGATGTACTCGGAAGTTGGTTCACCGGGCCTTATTCCCGGCACGAAAGCCCCTCCTTTTTGAAGGTTCCCGGCGATTGACTTCGGATCAAAGGTAATAGCTACATAGAAGAAAGTAAACCCGAAAACAAGAGCAAAATATATACCGGCATAAACCCACCCGTTCTCCAAGAAAACAATAACGGAGTCCGAAACGGAGGCCACAATGGCATTGTCAACATTCCTTAAAAATTCAAATATCATCTGAGGAAAGAGAAGGATCGAGAGCGCAAATATGATCGGGATAACTCCTCCCTGATTAAGCCTTAAGGGCAAATAAGTGGATATTCCGCTTCGCATCTTCTCACCTCTAACTCTTTTGGCATAAGTGACGGGGACCGGACGTTCCGCCTCGGTCACCAGAACGACACCAAAGACCACAACCGCCGCAACCGCAAGAAATCCCAAATAAAGTGGGATCTGGCCCGGATCAAAATCAAATAACCTCTCCGCAACTATTCCCGGAAGACTGGCCACGATTCCGGCAAATATGAGAAGAGAAACGCCGTTACCGATCCCATACTGGGTTATCAATTCGCCTATCCACATAAGGAGAACCGATCCTGCGGCTATCACAATAACACTGGTCACCATTCCGAAGGTGTCCAGCTGAGGAAGAATGCCCTCTCTCGTCAACAGGGTCAAGAATCCGAATGCCTGTATAAGTGCCAAAGGAACCGTTAACATCCTGGAATATTGAACAAATTTCCTTTTTCCGGCTTCACCCTCCTCATGATATAAAGACTTGAGTTTGGGGGACATTACGGTCATCAATTGCATGATAATGCTTGCTGTAATGAAGGGCCCGACACCGAGCATCACGATAGAAAAGTTGGAAAGACCTCCTCCTGAAAATATATCAAGAAGGCCGAAAAACTGTTGACTCTCCAAAAAACGAGCCAATCCTTGAGCGTCAACACCCGGAATGGGAATGGCTCGCAAGATCGTGAACAGGACGAGTCCGCTTAAGAGGAAAAATATACGCTGTCGCAGATTTTCGTCAGAAAATACAAAACTTAACTTTTGAAAAAAAACTGTTAACATGTGAATTCTTCTTTTTTTATAAAGCGGTAATATCTTACTTTACGCTTCCTCCCGCTTTCTCTATTTTCTTTCGAGCATTCTCAGACACCGCACAACCGGACACAGTGACCTTCTTTGAAAGGTCTCCACCGGCAAGTATTTTCACATAGATCTTTGACGCCCTTCCTTTTTTGACCTTCAAAACGCCCTTTTCAAGTAATGTCAGAGTGGAGACCTCTTCACCATCGGAATAAGCACTTTCCAAGGCTTCTAAATTAACAACGTAATACCCTCTTCTAAGAACGGTCTCGGCGGAATGCCCTCGCAGTTTGGGGATGGTTTTTATATAATCCCTGATCTCCGGCCTTATCTTCCTTCCGGCCCTGGACTTTTGGCCTTTATGTCCTCGGCCCGATGTTTTACCTCTTTTTCCACCTCTCCCGATCTGGCGGGCTTTTATTCTTTTGGTTTTAGGTTTTAAACTGTCTTTTTGCATACTATTTATTTTTTCTTTTTTGAGAAGAACTATCTTCCATAAGCTTCAATTCCAACAGCGCCTGGATGGCGGCTTTGGCATTATTGAAATCATTTTTACTCCTTGAGTATATTTTGGCATTAACATCAGTAATACCCGCAAGCTCCAGCACGGTCCTGACAGACCCGCCGGCTATGACTCCTTTACCCGGAGCCGGCTTTATGAAAACATTGGAAGAAGTGAATTTTGTCCTCACAACATGAGGAATAGACATACTTTCGGTCAAAACCGGCTTTATCATGGAGTTCTTTGCATCATTGTAAGCTTTTTCGATGGCAAGCGCCGTATCTGACGCCTTTCCCATTCCCACACCCACGGAGCCTTTTTTATCACCTATCACCAAACATACACTGAAACTAAAACGTCGACCTCCGGCCACCACTCTGGTAACCCTTCGTATACTGACTATCTTTTGTTGGAACTCAGCTCTGGGTTTCCTGGACTCACGTCTGAATTGTCTTCTCCCTTGAAATGATCTTTCGTTCGTTTTATCAGAGCCGGAACTGTTTTCTTTTCCGCCATTTCGATTACCGTCATTATTTTTAAATGTCTTGCTGTTCTCGTTATTCTTTACTTTTTTTATTGTTTTTTCCATATTCATTAAAATTCCAAACCTCCTTCACGGGCACCTTCGGCGACCATTTTGACCTGTCCGTGATAAACAAACCCTCCCCTATCAAAGACAACTTTTTCAACACCTTTCTTTTTAGCCTCTTTGGCCAAATCCAGACCGGCTCTCTTCGCCTGCTCCGACGGAGTTCCCTTTTTACCGCCGATATAAGAAGCGGACGCAATGGTGATCCCCTTGTCGTCATCTATCAACTGAACCCGTACTCCTTTGTTCGATCTATGAACGGATATCCTGGGCCTTTCGGATGTTCCCCGTATCTCTGACCTCACTCTGGCGTGCCTTCTCTTTCGACTTGTTTTTTTATTTACTAACGACATAAAATTTCTTATGCGGCTCTTTTACCTTGTTTTCTTCTTACGACCTCGTTATCATACCTGATCCCCTTTCCTTTGTAAGGCTCCGGTTTTCGGACACTCCTAACCTCTGCGCAGAAGCTTCCTACAAGTTCTTTATCGGCCCCTTTTACCATGATGACATTCTTCTCGACCGAAACCTCCAATCCCTCGGGAATATCAATTTCGACCGGATGAGAATAGCCCACCTTTAATATCAAAGATCTGCCGGAGACCTCCACTTTATATCCGACGCCCTCAACCACCAATTTCTTCTCAAACCTCTCGCTTACACCCTCAACCATGTTCATTGCATGCGATGCATAAGTGCCCCAAAGAGCTCTGGAGAAAATATTCTTTCCCCGAGGCGTGAAAACCAAGGACTCTTCATCCAACTCAACATTAACTTCAGAGCGGATCTTTCTGGACAACTCACCATGGGGCCCGGAAACAGCCAATATCCTTTTTTCCGGATCAAAACTGACTTTTACCCCTTGGGGAATAATAATGGGTTGTTTTCCAATACGAGACATGAATCACTATTTTATTACCATATTTCAAAAAGTATCTCTCCTCCGACCCCTTTCTCCCGGGCATCTTTTTCAGAAAGAACTCCTTTCGGAGTTGACAGTACACGCGTACTTCTTTCAGGGCGATCGAACTTTATATCCGCAACCCCTGCATAAATGCGTCTTGATGGTTTCGAAACACGGGTAAAGCCACTCATCACCGCCTTACCCCTGCTCTCATCCGCTTCAACCAGGCCATTTTTAGAAAAGTAGCTTATTTCGACTTCTATATTCTTCTTCGGATCCTTACCGGTCTTGGTAAAAGAGTCTATGTATCCTTCGGAATGCAGAAGTTCGGTTATGGATTCGGTGATCTTGGTTGCGGGAAAAGAAACAGTCCTCTTTCCGGCAAGCGATCCGGTATATATTCTGTTCAGCATGTCAGAAATGATGTCATTCATATTATTTTACCAAGATGATTTTTTTACCCCGGGGATCAGCCCTTCATTCGCCATCTCCCTAAAGCAGATCCGACATAGATCAAAATCTTTCATATAACCTTTTTTTCGACCGCATTTGAAGCACCTTCGCACTATACGCGACTTGTACTTCGGTTTTTTTAAAGATTTGGCTATTATTGCTTTTCTTGCCATGTTAATTTCAATTGATATTTTTCAAAAAATCCATCAATAACCCTTTTGAATGCTTTTATCGAACACCTTAAAAAAAGGCGGCACGCCGGGTAGCGCGCAAGCCACAAAAAGCGTACAAAATATCCTATCAAGATGAATGGTTATTGTCAAACCGTGGTAAAAGGACATTTAAATAAAAATCATCTAATCAGAGCGGTTTTTCAGGGATCAACAAAACGAACCGGATATTTTATTTAACCTTTGCCTCCCTCTCTTTGAAAGGCACCCCGAGATGTTCAAGAAATGCTTCCGCCTCTCCTCGATCGGAAGAGGTGGTTACTATTGTCACTGACATACCGAAGACGTTTTTTATCTCTTCATCCGGCGTTTCGGGAAAGATCGTGTGCTCCGGTATCCCTATGGTCATATTCCCCATCTCATCGATCGAATCTCTTGAGATCCCCTTAAAGTCTTTCATTCTCGGAAGTGCGATGTGAAAAAGCTTCTCAAGGAAATCATACATCATTCGCCCTCTTAAGGTGACCTTGTAGCCGATTATGTCTCCTTCACGAATTTTGAAAGAAGCGATAGATTTGGAGGCACCGCAATGAGCGACCTTTTGTCCGGTAATAAGGGCCAAACGGTCCTCGATGAGTTGACGATGGTCTTTACTTTGAATCGATCCCACTCCCGTATTTACGGTCACTTTCGAGATCCTGGGTGCCTCTAAATCATTCGAATAGCCGAATTTTTCTTTCAAGGCAGAAGGCGCCGATACTTCTTTTTCTTTTACCTGTTTACTCATATTTCCTTACCACTTTTTTTACTTATTCGCACAAAACCTTTTTCGGTTTTTTTCTTACCCACTCTCGAGGCGACCTTAAGATCGGGATCGATAATGGCGACGTTGGAGATGTCTATCGGGTAGGATCTTTCCAAGATCTGGCTCTGTTCTTTTTTGCTTCTTCGCCTGAGGTGAACTTTCTTTATATTCACACCGGGAATAACAACCTTTCCTTCTTTCGGAAGAGATCTCGAAACCTTACCTTTTTTCCCTTTATCTTTTCCGGCAATAACGATGACCGGATCTCCTTTCTTTATTTTCATAAAATCTCCAATAATGACCTATACAAACTACATCAAAAGATATAATATTGCAACTCTTTTTATTGATAAATGCTCAGTTTAGAGGTTGCACCGGATACCGACCGGCGAACTCACTCAAGTCTGTTATATCACCTCCGGCGCCAAAGAGGCGATCCGATTAAAACCCTTCTCGGAAAGCTCTCTCGGAACGGGCCCGAATATACGGCCTCCTAGGGGATCTTTGTTATTCTTGTTAATGACCACAACCGCATTTTCATCAAAACGTATGTAAAATCCGCCCTTGCGGCGATAAGAGGCTTTTTGTCTTACCACAACCCCATACAAAACGTTTTTCTTTTTAACTTGCTTCCTGGGCTCCGCCTTTTGAACCGAAAAGACAACAACATCACCTATGCGCGCATATCTTCGACGGGAACCGCCAAGCACTTTGAAGACCCGGCCTATCTTTGCACCGGTGTTATCAGCGACGTTAACTATGGTTTGGGGCTGTATCATAATAAATTCTTTTATCTCTTTACTTTGAAGTGCTTATCTTTTGATATCGGACGAGTTTCCTCTATGGTGACCTCTTCTCCCAAGGAGGTCAGATTGCCGGGATCGTGAGCTTTGATGCGTTTTTGGATCTTGATGAACTTACCATAGCGCTGATGTCTGAAGAACCTAGAAACGGCCACAACTATAGTATCTTTCATCCCCACAGAAACAACCCTTCCGCTAAATATCTTTTTCTTTTTCTCTGTTTCAGTATTTTTCATAAATATATATAAAAATTATCGGACCCTTTCTCTCATTTCCGTAAGTATTCTGGCAATATCACGTCGGAGCTTCATTTTCACATACGCGTCCTTGCTTTTACTTCCGGCCGTATCAAACCGAGCATCACGCAATTCCTTCCGCTTTTCATTCAAAAGTTCTACCAATTCAGTGTCTTTTTTTTCTTTTATTTCTGAAGATTTCATATTTTTTCAGATACGAGATTCTATCCCATTAAACAATTTCTTGCAAGCGATCAAATTCTTTTTACCACTTTCGTCTTTACTGACAGTTTGGTTCCGGCCTTTCTTAAAACTTCATTTGCAAGGGCATCGGATATACCATCCACCTCAAAAAGCACCCTGCCGGGATCTACTTCCACACAAAAACCCTGCGGATCTCCCTTCCCTTTTCCCATCTTTACCTCGGCCGGCTTTGCGGTATAAGGCCTGTCGGGAAAAACTCTTATCCATATCTTGCCGGTCTTACCCGTAGCTCGTGTCGCCGCCCTTCTGGCCGCCTCTATCTGATTTGATGTTATTCTGCCGGCGGTTACGGCCTTCAGTGCATGAGAACCGAAGGATATCTTTACCCCTCGCGTTGCAGGTGTGGCCTTTCTTACATCCCTTCTTTTTGTGTGCCACTTTCTGAATTTTACCTTCTTTGGAAAAAGCATAAATATTCATTCATTAAAAAATCATAAACGCACTTCAGCTACATCTTTCTGGACAGCGATCCGGGATTGATCTGATTTTCAAAAACCTCCCCTTTATATATCCAAACCTGGATCCCTATGGTACCGTAAGGCAAACGGGCCTCGAACCTGGCAAAATCTATGTCGGCCCTGAAGGTTTGAAGTGGTATCCTGCCTTGCTTCATCTTCTCTTTTCGCGCCATATCGGCCCCACCCAGTCGACCGGAAACCAAGATCTTCACCCCCTTCACATCTCGGTTGGCCATCACTTTCTCCATGGTCTGTTTTACAGCTCTCCTGAAAGGAAGTCTTCTCTCAAGCCCCTCGGCTATCATTTGAGCAACAACGGAAGCATTTGATTCCGGAGACTTTATTTCCTGAATATCTATCTTCAGATCCTCATTATCTATGAGTTTCTTTTTCTTCAAAAGAGAAAGTAGCTCCTTTTTCAGTTTCGTAGAACCTTCACCTTTTCTCCCAATGACCATTCCCGGTCTCGATGTTTCGATAATAACTTTTATTGCCTTTTCTTCTCGCTCTATGTCTACATTGCCGACAAAATAACCTCTCAGTCTTTTCTCCAGGAACTCTCTGATCACTATGTCTCCTCTCAATGAATTAATGTAGGCACCCTTGGTTCCAAACCAACGAGACCTCCAGTTACGGATTATTCCAAGCCTATGTGAAAATGGGTGAACTACGTGTGACATAAAATTATATTAATATCTAAGATCTTACGGCCTTCTTTTTTTCCGGAGCTTTTTCCTTTTTTTCTCTTTTTTCGCCCTTCTCCTTAGAAGCAGAACTTGTTTTAACCTCGGAAGATCTTGTTTTTGCTTTCTTTTCGACGTTTTCTTCTTCGTTGGCTCTTTCTTCTTTACCCGGAGCCAAAACGACCGTTATGTGACTGGTTCTTTTTCTTATAACAAAGGCTCTGCCATGAGCTCTGGGCCTCATCCGAAACATGGTGGGACCTTCATCAACCGAAAGTTTCGTTATCCTAAGACTTTCCATATCCATGTTCTTTTCACGAGCATTGGCTTCGGCCGATCTTAAAAGCTTCAAAAGTACGGGAGCAACCCTCTTGGGAGCCGAATCAAGTTTTGATTTCGCTCTTTCGATCGAATGTCCGGTCAAACCTCCGGCCAAAAGCCTGACTTTTCTTGGAGACTGTCTATACATTTTTAACGTCGCTTTCGCTTCCATATAAAACTATTTACTCCCACCCGCCTTGGCCGCTTTTGCGGCAGCTATCTCGGCCGCCTTCTGCTTCTGCTCCAACTCTTTCTGCATCTTACCTCCGTGCCTGATGAACTTGCGCGTGGGAGAGAACTCACCCAACCGATGACCGACCTTATCCTCGGTTATCAAGACCTCTATATGCTCCCTGCCGTTATGTACACCAAAGGTAAACCCTATCATCTCGGGAGATATCTGGCTCGCTCTCGCCCAGGTCTTAATAACCCCGGTTTCTTTAGGAGTTTTACCTTTTATTTTTCGTATTATCCTTTCGTCAACAAAAGGTCCTTTTTTAAGCGATCTGGCCATGACAATAAAACTTGAAACTTTCAAACGTTCTTCGTGGTCTCACTGAAGAAATCCATCGAATATGCATCGAGAGTCTCGATAATTCTACACCTTTCAATACCGCACTTGAACATGCGTGATTAGGTATATTAAACAAAAGACCGATAAATGTCAATAAAAGATAACAAAAACAAGGACTGAAGTTGTCAAGGTATGCACAGCAAATTTTATTATTCTCTGATATAATTAGAACATTGAATATCCTTCTCGGCTCAAAGAGATCAAGGTTGAACCTTAAGTTCAACCACCGCAGTTTAGAACTTGATAAACATCAAAATAATATTTTATGAGGTCACCGGAAAACATCCCATCATTTGAAACAAGCCCGGAAATAATGGAGCTCCCGGAGGTTGAGGTCAAAGAAGAAAGAGGCCCTCTGCTCCTCTCCCTTCTTTTAAAGGGATACGACTCTGAATGGAGAGAGGCCGGACCGAATAGGAGATGCTCAAAGAATGAAATAGAAGAAAAAACTTACAAATTCTTCAAAAAAGAACCTCTTGATAATGGATCAAAGAAGTTTTTGGAAGGCATAGGTGCGCTTGAAGAGGGCGGTGTGGATGATGAGACTCTTTACAAAATAGCCCTCACATATGGTCGACCCGAAAGGGTCGACCATATTTTCGATCTTATCGAAAAACACAAAAAACACATAAAAGAACCTCTCAAAATTAGAGATGGCCTCGTTGAAGAACTGGAAAAGATGGAAAGTTCCCTTCCCGAAGATCTAAAAAAAGCATTGGAAGAGGAGACCCTGAAAGATATTGAATTGCGTAAAGAAAACATTAAAACTACAAAAGAACGCTTCAATGACATATTGGAATTTTTCAAACCTCATGCGAAAACAACGAATGTTGAAAGGGTCTCGATAATGCCGACCGACCCACTACAACCTGAGGATTCCTTCAGTTCTTTCAGATTCGGCAACGAAACGGTATTGCATTCCCACATTGAGAACCCGAAAGGCCTGGAGCACGAATTCTTACACCCGATCATAAACCCTATCGTTAAGAAACTCGAGAACAAGCTAACTGAAGAGCAAAAGAAAAATGTAGTGGAAATGGGAAGCCACAACCTTCGCGTCGAGCAAGGATACGGGGATTATCATTTCGTTCTTTTAAGTGAAGAGTTAATAAGAACTTATAACGATCTATTGCAAAAAGTTGAAACTCCCGTGATGTACGAGGACTTTCAAAAAAAATTGAAAGACATTGACGAAACAGATTTTAAAGATCTAATGAAGGAACAAAACTTCATAGATCGTTGCAAGGAGCTTAACATTTTGACGCTTGACGACCTTAAAAGAAAAAGTTCGGAGTATTATGAAAGATTCGAAAAAAACGAACTCAGGGAAGTGATCTTTCTTTTTTATCAAAAATACATTCACAATAAAGAAGAATCGGAAGAGAGCACCTTCGAGCGGTTCTTCCTCGAGAACTTCGATAAAGAGATCTGAAAAATAGAAAATAAGTAAACAAAAAACCCCCTTAAAAAGGGGGTTTTTGATGATCTTTTTTTAAAACAAGACCTTTCTTATCTTCTCTTTCCGACCTTTCGTCTCTTTATTATCATTCTGTTGGAATACTTCTTGGGTTTTCTTGTCTTTTGACCCTTTCCGGCGGGTTTGCCCCATTTTGTTTTGGCGCGCCTGAGTCCTCTACCGGCTCGTCCTTCTCCTCCTCCATAGGGATGATCGACGGGATTCATTGCGGAGCCTCTAACCGTCGGTCTTCTGTTCATATGACGACTTCTGCCGGCCTTTCCTATAACAACCCGTCCGTGCTCATGATTGGAAACTTCGCCTACGGTGGCCCAAGAAGTATCCTTTATCTTCCTTATTTCGGTTGAAGGCATCTTTAGATCGACATATCCGGCATCTCTTGCTATGACCTCGGCGGCGGAGCCTGCCGATCGAACCAATTTGGCACCACCTCCCGGCTGGATCTCTATGTTGAAAACAAATGTTCCCACGGGAATGGCCGACAGCGGTAAGCGATTTCCGGGCTTTACAGAGGCCTTTTCAGACACAGATAAAGTACTGCCGACGGAAACCTTCCTCGGAAGAAGCATGTACCTCCTTTCCCCGTCCTTGTAAGCCACCAATCCTATGAAACCTGATCTATTAGGGTCATATTCGATCGTTTTCACTTCGAAGGGAATGTCTTTTTTATCCATTTTAAAGTCTATTTCCCGAAAACGGCGTTTATGTCCTCCTCCTCTGTGACGAGAAGTTATTCTTCCGAATGAATTACGACCCTTGGCTGATTTTCTTCCAAAGGTGAGGCTTTTTAAAGGTTTTGTAGCCGTTAATTCGGAAGAATAGGATATTCCCGTCATGCCTCTTCTTCCCGGTGTTGTCGGTTTGAATTTCTTCATATTATATTAAAGATATACTATCGTCCTTCCTTAGGTAAACATACGCTTTTTTACCGAAAGACCTTACTCCCTTGCGCCCCTTACGCCTTTTAATTTCCTTGGTCGGTATAGGGGCCGTCCTTATCTTACGAGGCCGAACATTGTATATGGAACGCATGGCAAAATCTATATCACGTTTGGTTATAGACTTATCAACTTCAAATACATAAACATTGTACTGGTTTTGAAGTGTGGCCTTTTCCGTTATTCTTGGAGCCCTAAGAACTGCATCCGTATTAAAACGCTTTAGAGCTCTTTTAATGAGGCCACGACCGCCAACACCCGCATTGTCAAGCTCTTTCTTGGGATCTTTTTTTTCTTTTTCCTTTTTCTTTGATTCGAATATCGACATGTTCTTACTTTAATCTGCTCTCTAGAGCAACAAGAGATCTCTCCGGATCTTCTATTATCAAATATTTTTTCGAGAGTAAAGACATCGGACTTAACGCGCGCGTCTCTTTTATCTCAATATTTCCAAAATTGCGAAAGCTTTTTTTAACATTAGTCCCACGCTGTGCGTCCTCACTTAAAGACAATATGGCCGCGTTCCTTCTTTTGGTTCTTAGATCTTCAAATCCCTTTATGGAACTCAGGGATTCCAGTACCTTTTTTGCTTCTTTTGTTTTCGGCTCATTGAAGGAGAATCCGTTCACGAAAAGAATTTCTTTATCTCTGTATTTCTGAGACAGAACGCTCATAAGAGCCTTGGCTCTCATCTTTTTATTTATTTTCTTTTTATACACCTTCTCTTCGGTCGGCCCATGAGTAACTCCCCCACCTTTCCATATCGGCGACCTTCGCGAGCCGTGTCTTGCACGACCGGTCCCCTTCTGTCTCCAAGGCTTTCGACCTCCTCCCCTCACTTCACTTCTGTCTTTGACCGAAGCGGTCCCTCTCCGAGCGTTTGATTCCATCGAGACCACCACCTGATGAACCAGATCGGAATTCCATTTTTGTCCGAAAATTTCCTCCGACAGATCTATAACGCCGACCTTGTTTCCTTCCTGATTGTAAATATCCGCTTTCATGATCAACTTTTGGTTTTAATCTCAACTATTGTACCCGGGCATCCCGGTACGGCACCCTTAACAAGAAGACATCCTTCTTCAGGTAAAACGTCAACTACGGTAACATTCTTCACGGTGGTTCGATTACCACCCATTCGACCGGCCATTTTTGTCCCCTTAAAGACCCTCTGAGGTCCTGTGGACCCTATAGATCCGGGCTCCCTTTCCGAATGTTTCTGCCCGTGAGAACGGGGCCCTCCCGCAAAGTTATGGCGCTTAACTACTCCCTGAAAACCCTTTCCTTTAGATACGGACGAAATGATCAGGTTGTCTCCGGGGGAAAACTGTTTAACGTCGAGCACGTCTCCTTCCGCGGGCATATCTCCTTTATCCAACCTGAATTCTTTGATCACGCGAAAGGTTCCATATTTTTTGGTATGACCCCTTTCGGGTTTGGATACATTCTTCTCTTTTCGCTCTCCGGCTCCCAACTGAAATGCCCTGTAACCGTCTCTATCGGTATCACGAACGAATACGACCGTTGAAGGATAGGTCTTGATCGAAGTTACGGGTACTACTGAGCCGTCCTCGAGGAAGACCTGAGACATATTCTTTTTTTCTCCCAAAATAAACTTCATGAATTATGACTTCCATGTTTCCGGGTCAAAAGACCCGAGAAACAAATACTTAATTAACGCGTAAGAGCTTACCAGTTTATGGGCCCGCAGTCAATAGAAACCGCCCTAAGAGGTCGACTCGCTCCCGATCGGCGTAACCTATCGAAAGGACCGAAACCGAAAAACGATCATAGGCTCTACAGATGATCGCTTCGGATATGATCAAATCGTTTTGACCTCAATGCTAACCCCGGAAGGCAAGCTCATGTTCGTCAATGATTCCATCACCTTCTGAGTCGGGTTTATGATATCGATGAGACGCTTGTGTATCCTGATCTCAAACTGCTCTTTTGACTTACTGTAGACAAAAGAAGCACGGTTTACCGAATACTTTTTGATCTCGGTGGGTAGGGGCACCGGACCTCGAACCTCGACATCAAATCGTAAAGCTATATCCATTATCTGCTGGACTGAGGCGTCAAGGATCCTGTACTCATATGCCTTTACCCTTATGCGCAACCGTGGCACCATTTCTTCTTCGGTCTTCCCTTTCAAGGTCTTTTTGGCCGTGGAAGATCCTTTTTTGACGCTTTTTCCGGCGCCTTTTGTGGAGCCCGATCTTTTTTCATCAACCTTCACCGAAGGTACTTTTTTCTTTTCTTTGCTTTCGTTCATTATTAAGATACGATCTTTGTTACAACTCCGGCACCGACGGTCTTACCTCCTTCACGAACGGCAAATCTCTGCTGCTCCTCCAGAGCCACAGGATCGGTCAACTGAACCTTAAAAGTAACCGTGTCTCCGGGCATGACCATCTCCACTCCTTCCGGCAGGTCGACCTTCCCGGTCACATCGGTGGTCCGAACATAGAACTGTGGTTTATAACCGCTGAAGAAAGGGGTGTGCCTTCCGCCCTCCTCTTTGCTTAAAATATACACCTCCGCCTCGAATTCAGTATGGGCCTTAACGGAACCGGGAGCGGCCAATACCTGACCACGATGAATTTCATCTTTCTTTTTACCTCGTAAAAGGATCCCGGCATTATCTCCGGCCATACCTTCTGAAAGGGATTTATTGAACATTTCGATACCCGTAACGGCTGTTTTCTCGGTCTTTTCTTTTATACCGACTATCTCAACCTCATTACCGACCTTGATGATCCCTCTTTCTATTCGACCGGTAACAACGGTACCTCTACCTTCTATCGAGAATATGTCCTCAATGGGCATAAGGAATGGTTTGTCTGTATCACGCTCGGGCTGAGGTATGTACTCATCCATCGCGCCGGTCAACTCCAATACACTCTTGGCCCACTGGCTGTTAACATCCTCGGCCTCCAAAGCTTTTAGGGCAGAACCGCGAACGACCGGGGCTTTTTCTCCCTCATAGCCGTACTTGTCCAGAAGCTCCCTTACTTCTTCTTCAACCAAGTCAATAAGCTCGGCGTCAGAGACCATGTCGCACTTGTTCAAAAATACGATTATCTTGGGTACACCCACCTGGCGTGCAAGAAGGATGTGCTCTCTGGTTTGTGGCATAACACCGTCGGTTGCGGCAACAACAAGAACCGCACCGTCCATCTGAGCGGCGCCTGTTATCATGTTCTTAATATAATCAGCGTGGCCGGGAGCATCTATATGGGCATAATGCCTGTTCTCCGTCTCATACTCATTGTGCGAAAGAGCGATCGTGATCCCTCTTTCTTTTTCTTCCGGAGCGGCATCGATCTGGTCAACGTTCTTAAGCCTTACGTTCTGACCTGATGATTGCAACACCTTAAGTATTGCCGCTGTTAAAGTAGTCTTACCATGGTCAACATGACCAATGGTTCCGACATTAACGTGTGGTTTGGTTCGATCGAATTCCACCATAATTATTTTTTTAAATTAATAATAAATTTAAACGCCGTGTTTTAATTTTACAAGCTGGAAAGATCTTCCGATATTTTAATTCCTATGATCCTATCGACTTAAATAAAAAAGAATAAACCTTCTTTTTTATCTTCCTTTCCGGAACCATCTTTCGTTTTTCTCCGTAACTTGAAAATATAAGGCTTGCTTCCAATATCATATTTGCGCGTTTTATGATATTCGTGAAACAACGACATCATAAAGAAACGCGACGGGACAAGCCACACCGTCGTAGGCAAATACTAGCAAAGCAAACAAGTAAATGTCAACAATTTGGCGCGATAATTCTTTCACTTCATCCTTTCCCGTCCCATCGTTAGAGAAAATACCTTCAGCAAAGTTGAGATCTCTACTGTTGATATGCGACAAAAGAACCATAAAAACATCTCTGAACAAGTTTTTTAACGGTTTTACCTAAGATCTTTTGCGAAAAACCTATGCTTTGATCGCCAAATATCAGAGCTCAACATGTCAAACACCTCTTAAAAAGTTTTGAACAGATAATCCACATTTTATCCACCGAATCGATTCATACGGATCCTTTCACATCGGGCTTAAGAGAAGATCGAGGTCTGCGAAGTATTCAATTTAAGAGCTTCAACCCGATCTTATGGTCCTCTATTTTTTTCTTAATGAGATCACCTCATCCGCCACATTTCGGGGGACGATCGCGTAACGGTCGAATTCCATTGAAAAGTTGGCTCTTCCGGCCGTCATGGATCTTAACTGGGTTATGTAGCCGAACATTTCTGAAAGTGGGACGAAAGAGTGAATGACGGTGTCGTTGTGACCTCGTTCTTCCATTTTTTCTATCTGTCCTCGTTTGGAGTTAAGATCACTGTTCACATCTCCCATGAACTCGGTGGGAGTTACCACCTCAACGCGCATGATCGGTTCAAGAAGAACCGGTTTTGCTTTCACGGCACCTTCCTTGAAGGCCTGCGAAGCGGCTATCTGGTATGCGATCTCGGAAGAATCCACATCATGATAAGTTCCATCGATGAGCTCGCAAGACACATCGGTCATAGGAAATCCGGCCAATATTCCCCGATTCATAGCCTCAAAAACACCCTTTTCCACCGCAGGAATGAATTCCTGAGGAATGACGCCTCCTTTAATGGAATTTATGAACTCGTAACCTTCTCTTCTTGATACGTTTTTGGCTTGTTTTTTATTAGCTTCATCTTCAGATATCTCAAGAGGTTTGATCACTATCTTGACATGACCGTACTGACCCCTACCACCCGTCTGTTTGATATGCTTATACTCCGCCTCCGCCGTATCGGTTATTGTCTCTTTATACGCCACCTGGGGCTTGCCTATCCCGGCTTCTACGGAGAATTCTCTTTTCATCCTGTCTACAATGATATCCAAATGAAGCTCGCCCATTCCCCATATGACGGTTTCTCCCGTCTCATCCGATGTCGTGACCCTGAATGTGGGGTCCTCGGCTGAAAGTCTGCTTAAGGCCATTCCCATCTTCTCCTGATCAGCTTTTGTTTTAGGCTCTATCCTCATGGATACCACCGGTTCCGGAAACTCTATCTTCTCGAGTTCTATCGGATGCCCTTCGTCACAAAGAGTGTCCGAGGTTGTCGTCTGCTTCAATCCGACCGCGGCGGCTATTTCACCGGCATATACCTCATCAACCTCTTCACGATGGTTGGAGTGCATCCTGACGACTCTCCCTATCCTCTCTTTTACCCCTTTTGAGGCATTATATACATAAGATCCGGCCTTAAGTTTTCCCGAATAAACCCTGAAATAAGTGAGTTGACCGACATAAGGGTCTGTCTGTAATTTAAATGCCAACGCGGCAAAAGGTTCATCGTCCCCAGCCTTTCGAGACACCTCCTCTCCGGACTTCGGGTGAACACCCACGATCGGCGGAACATCCAAAGGAGAAGGAAGATAATCCACGACTGCATCGAGCATAAGCTGGACACCTTTATTCTTTAAAGCCGAACCGCATAAGACCAGAACGATCTCATTGCTCAAAACCGCCTTCCTCAAGACCTTCTTTGTTTCTTCAAGCGGAATATTCCCCGTTTCAAGGAATTTCTCCATCATTTCTTCATCGTTCTCGACAATTTTTTCCATCAACTCATTTTTCAATTTGGCCACATCCTCTTTGTACTCATCGGGAACATCACGGACCTGAATGTCCTCGCCCATTTTACCCTCAAAGTAATAAGCCTTTTCCGTCAGGAGGTCTATGATGCCTTCATGGTTCTCTCCTTCGCCTATCGGTATCTGTGCACGAACCGCATTGGGGGTCAAGCGATCGATTATGGTCTTGAATGATCGCTCAAAACTGGCACCCGTACGATCAAGCTTATTAACGAAACATATGCGAGGAACCTTATACTTATCAGCCTGCTTCCACACGGTCTCGGACTGAGGTTCAACACCGGCAACCCCGTCAAAAACCACAACACCTCCGTCAAGGACCTTCATCGACCTTTCCACCTCAACCGTAAAGTCAACGTGTCCGGGAGTATCTATTATATTAAAACGGTATTGATTCTTTTTGTCCTTTCTTTCTTCTATCCAACTGGGGGCCCAAAAAGCGGTTGTCGCCGCAGAGGTTATTGTGATACCTCTTTCTTTCTCCTGCTCCATCCAATCCATGATAGCTTCACCGGCGTGAGTCTCCCCCATTTTGTGGGAAATACCGGTATAAAAAAGTATCCTCTCACTTACAGTGGTCTTACCGGCATCGATGTGAGCAATAATGCCAAAATTTCTTACTTTTTCTAGTTCAAAGTCTCTTGCCATATTTTATTGAAACAGCTTATAAATAAGATCAAAAGGTTCTACCATGCAAAATGAGCGAATGCTTTGTTCGCTTCCGCCATCTTATGGGTGTTTTCCTTTTTGGTAACGGCCTCTCCTTCATTCTTGCTGGCCAGTATCATTTCAGAGGCAAGCTTTTTGTAAGACGGCATTCCGGACTTTGAACGAGCGGCGTTTATTATCCACTTCATTGCCAAGGCCTGCCTTCTTTCGGGGCGAACTTCTTTTGGAACCTGATAGCTGGCCCCACCAACTCTTCTGGACCGAACCTCCATTACCGGCCCGGCATTCTTAATGGCCTCATAAAAGACCTCAAGAGGCTCATCGGTTCCGGTTTCTTTTTTTATCTCTTCAAGGGCCGAATATACCACCTTTCTAGCGGTGTGTTTTTTCCCGTCAAGCATTACATAATTGATGAATTTTTCGACCTTTTCCGACTGATGTCGGTAATCGGGTTTGACCGGAGGTCTTTTTTTGATCGGACTTCTCATATGTTAACCTTTTTTAGTTCCATAAAGACTTCTGCTTTGTTTTCGGCCTTGAACTCCACCGGCATCGAGCTTACCTCGAACTATCGTATAACGAAGACCGATATCCTTCACTCTTCCGCCTCGAACAAGAACAACGGAGTGTTCCTGAAGTCCATGACCAATGCCGGGGATATAGGCAGTTATCTCCATGCCGTTCGTCAAACGAACCCTCGCAACTTTACGGATGGCCGAGTTGGGCTTCTTCGGATTCTTGGTGGTAACTCTTATACAGACACCTCGTTTGAAGGGGGATGGATAGAAGGTCGGCTTGTTCTTACGCGTATTGAAACCACGAGCCAAAGCCACCGCCTTAGACTTTTTGCGGATCTTCTTGCGTCCATTTCTTACTAATTGATTTATTGTCGGCATGATACAAAAAAATAAACTTCACACGAAGTCATATTCAACCTCGAACGATAGCAAATAGGTTATTATAAGTTAAAGAAAAAAGCAAGTTTTTTATGTCGAATGAACTTGCGGATATCCCTCTAAGCACCAAGGCCGTTAATAAAAATCTATTACTCCTCGGCTTAAGTAAAAGAACCGCCATAACTTGTGGCAAATTCTTCATCTGTGAGGATCGAAACAGAGTTCGAGTTAAGGATCCGAATAAAGGTGAAAGGCTTCGGATCTAAGGAGAGAAGAATCTATCCAGAGTTTCCATTATCAATCCGACATCACCCGTTAAAGCGGTGAATATCAAAGCCAATAAACCTATAATAAAAGGAAAGATGATCCCCCCGGCCAATATGACGGCGGCCAATACGATCAAAAGACCGTATCTTTCAAGGAACATCCGCGCCTCCGAGACCTTTACCGATCTCGGAAGAAGGTCGAAAAGTATCTTCGACCCGTCCAACGGTGGCAGAGGTATCAGGTTAAAAATGGCGATGATTATATTAATAATTACTATCAAGCTGGCAAGCAATATCGCATCTTCGGAAAGGGTGCCCGCCCCGAAACGAACAACCAGACCAAAAATTAGGGCCACCACCAAATTTGAAGCCGGACCTGCGGCGGCCACGAGAGACTCCCCCCACCGCTGGTTATTAAGGTTGTAAGGATTATAAGGTACCGGTTTTGCCCATCCAAGGATAACGCCGACCGGTAAAATATAAAGAATTAGCGGTACGATGAAGGAACCGACGGGATCCAGGTGCTTGATCGGATTCATCGTGAGCCTTCCGGCATACTTGGCGGTCGGATCACCTTGAGCGAGAGCGGCATACCCATGAGCGAGTTCATGAATGACTATAGAGAGTATAAGAACAACTATTACAAAGAGAAACTCCATTATATATGTTTACTTTACAGGTTATTCATGATAGCATAACGGTTCATAAATTAAAAATCATGGCAAAGATCTGTCCGATAACAAATAAAAGCAGTCAAGTGGGAGGCAAATATTCCAACCGCGTCCGAGCAACCCAGTTCAATCCGACCGGTAAATACAGAAGAAAAGCCAATATTCAGAAAAAACGAATATATATTCCGGAGCTCAAAAAAACGGTGACTGTCAGCATTTCAACCAAAGGATTGAAGACGATCCAAAAAAAAGGAGCCTATAAAACACTGAAGGAGGCCGGGGTGATCTAGATCGACACCAACTAACTAACGGAGAGACGAAGAGAGTAGCGAGCCTCTCTATCTTTCGTCATTCGTTCATTTAAGATAAAAAGGTAAATGTTATCTATTTTATCCTTTCAATTCCGTGTTCATTGGAGATGAACACTATGTTGCCATCATTGGGAGTCTCCAGGACTTCGGCACCCACATACTCAAACGCTTCCAAGGCCTCACTGTGAGGGTGGCCGTATCGATTGTTAACACCTGCCGAGACCACAACATACTCGGGCATTACGGAGTTGAGCAGGTCGAAACTGTTGGATGTCCGCGAACCGTGATGTCCGGCCTGAAAAACGTCGCTTCTCAATCTTTCGCCGTCCATATCGACCATATACTCTTCAATGGCGACAAAGGCGTCTCCGGTAAAAAGAAAAGAATTGCCTCCGTGCTTGACCTTTGCCCAGACGGAGGCGTTATCGGGGTCCAGTGCTCGGGTATTTCTGTCCGGAAATAAAATATATACCTTTACTTCTCGGCTCAGATTCACGATCATACCCCTTCTGGCGTAGATCTTATCAACATTATTCTCTTCAAGAGCAATGAGATAGTCCTTGACCACCCCGGTGGTGTGACCCGAACCCGAATCCAACACCAATCCGACGTCGACATATTCCAAAAGAGCGACCAAACCGTCCATGTGATCCGAATGGGGATGAGTCACCAAAACAACATCTATCCGCTGGTCATAAAAAGGTAGCAGACCCGCCACCGTGTCCGCCGTTGATCTTCCGCCACCCACATCTATCAGCATTCGATTACCGGTGGCCGTTTCAATAAAAGTGGCATCGGCCTGACCCACTGCCAAATAATGGATGGTGAGAGGTGGCCGTGATCCTTCAATGAAGATAATGGAATAGACCAGAATATTCAAGGTCAACAGCGTCACGACCGCGATCGTGTAGGAAGTGCAACTCACAGCTATTCCCAAA
This sequence comes from Candidatus Campbelliibacteriota bacterium, assembly GCA_007125155.1. Classification (GTDB taxonomy): domain Bacteria; phylum Patescibacteriota; class Minisyncoccia; order Phycocordibacterales; family CSBR16-193; genus SKVL01. The sequence goes on from SLDR01000016.1 coordinate 26,413, forward strand.
CCTCTTTTCATGCTTGTTCTATAATAACCAACATGGGTTTCTTTGTTAAATACATTATACCGGCGGGGTCGAGTTTTGCCGTTGGAATATTGTTAACTTCTCTCTTTGATCATTATTTCATCTTTTTTCTTTTTACCTTGATATCAATATCCTTTTTGGCGACCCTTTACTCTCTGGACGTAAAAAGGTCTGAGATGTCGCCGATCTTCATTCTTATCATTATCTTTTTATGGACGGGCGGTATCTATGCCGAGAGTAAAATGGACCTGTCGGGGAAGAATATCGAAAGGATGGTGGCCGATGAGGTGGTCAAGGTTGTTTCAGAGAGTAAAACAGCCGGAGAACTTTCTCGATATACCGTCCGACTTGATGACGGAACAAAGGTTCTCCTTACCACTCACATTTATCCCAAATTCTCATACGGCACCAAATTGAAAGTAAGCGGTGAGATCCGTAAGGCGCCCGTCTTTGAAAATTTCAACTACCGGGCCTATCTTAGAAAGGAGGGTATCGATGCCATAATGTATATGCCAAAGATCAGGGTCGAGGATGAGGGCGAGAGATCAGTTGCGAGTTTGATGTACTCGGTTAAAGACTCTTTGCGAACTTCCTTGCACTCATCTCTTCCCTACCCTCATAACACGATAGCCGGAGCAATGATACTGGGAGACGGAGACCGGGTGCCGGAGGAAATAGGATCCCTTTTCAGCTCAACCGGCATAAGACACATCATAGCCATATCCGGCATGCACGTAACGATAATCGCCGGGATCATTCTGGTCCTGTTCTCTTCTTTGATCAGCCACAACAGGAGCATTTCATTCTATGCGGTATCTTTATTGATAGTGATCTTCGTTTTTTTTGTCGGCGCACCGGCATCGGCGGTTCGAGCGGGAATAATGGCCATAATATTCCTGTTCGCCTTTAAAACGGGAAAAATATACGATGCCCCAAGAGCTCTTTTTATAGCGGGCGTCTTAATGCTTGCCATCAACCCCCTTCTTTTGGTCTACGATATCGGTTTCCAACTTTCATTTCTTGCCGTATTCGGAATACTTTACCTAACTCCGCATTTCGAAAGGATCCTTGGACGTAACGAGTCTTTTTTAACATCTGAAAATACTCTTTCTTCATTGAAAGACGGATTGATCTCGTTATTGTCGGTCTCGCTCGGAGCACACTTGGCAACTCTGCCTATCGTGGCTTACAATTTCGGAATAATATCTTTTTCCGCTCCAATGGCGAACCTTATAGCGGTACCGCTGTTGCCTGTCGTTATAATAAGCTCCTTTTCGGCTGCCTTTTCAGGGATGTTCGTGTCCTTTCTGGGGTCCCTTTTCGCCCTACCGGCTCTCATGGCTCTGGAGGTCATACTTCAGAGTGCTCGCTTACTGGATGCCTTGCCGATGAGTAGCTTGGAGCTTGAGATCCATGTCATATGGGTCGTTGCAACGTACATTATCATTATTTCGTTGCTTGCATTTCCAAATTTTAAAAACTATCTCTTCAAGCCGACCAATCCCTTATCAGTTCCCGCTCCTCGTCAGGAGAATAAACCTTTTTAAAACGGGCGCCTGAGATGCCTTCCACCCTTTTCTTACAGTCATCCCAGCTCTTATGAGATCGAACCTCCCCTTCGACCGAACTTACGTAAGAGTAAGCTTTGGCGGAAGAACGGCTACCCGCCTTGATCTCTTTTTTCGTAAGTGTCTGTTCCAATGAAAAGATATTTTTACCATATTCTTCGAAACTTACATCCTTAAGACCGGGGTCTTTACCGTCGGCGAACGCACATGCGATCTCATCCGCACGCTCGTTACCGACCACACCGGTGTGACCTGAAACATGCTTCCAAGAAATTGACATATTCCCCATTAGCGCTTTCAGCTCCTTCCACAGGTCCTCGTTTTTAACAGGATCGCCATCTCTCTTTCTCCACCCCCTCTTCTCCCATAGACCGATCCACTCGGTAACGCCTTTTACAAGATATTCGGAATCGGTGTAAACGGTCAACAGAGGACGACTTTTTTCATTCATATATCTTTCGATAACATACCTTAGCGCTTCTATTACCGCCTTCATTTCCATTCTGTTGTTCGTCGTGTCGTCCTCCCTCCCTCCGAGTTCAACAACCCTTCTTTCCTGTTTCGATTTACCCGGAAAAACGATCACGGAGCCCCATCCGCCGGGACCGGGATTTCCTCGAGATGACCCATCGGTAAATATGATAATATGTTCTCCGGCATTTTTCGTCATAAGAAATATTATACATTGTAGTTTTTGAAAAGAAAAAATTTAAAGTTTTTTGTTGACAAAATTCTTTCAAGTATGTATTCTTTTACAAGCAATTTACTGTAATGTCAATTACAGTAACGATCTTGCTCATTGAAAATTCATGAAACTTATATAATAAGGAGGTAAGAAATGCAACAAAGACTGGCGTTCCTTTTGGGACTTGCTTTATTGGTCCTATCCGGATGCTCAGCCAAACAACCTCAAATAGTCTTCGATGACGGGACTCCCGCGCCAACAACGGTCTACATGGAAAGAAATTTCCAGACCGGAATCTCGGTGGAAGCTTACATTGCAAGAATATTGCTGGAGGAAGAAGGGTCTCGAATGGTTCCCGCTGATTATTTAAGATTGGGATTCAACGAGTTCCAAGAGCTCCCCAAGGATACTTTCGCTGTTGGCGGAAGAGTCAGAATAGTGAATCCAAATGAAAGGCCCTACACTCTATTCGTAGTCTATACAATAGACTACAAGGAAGAATCTTGGCCTTACACAGTTTCCCGAACTCTCTACATGGGAAGATCGGAAGACGGAACATTCTCCGTAAAAAGAGAGATCGAGGATACCAATCCACGGATAAACATGCGGATCGCAATTTTGGAAGGTGAAAGTCATCAGTTTAAAGAGGAGAAGGTCCTGTTTGATTTTGAAACAGCCTTCATAAGAAAATAAGGAGGTACGAAAATCGAAACAGTCCGGTGCCATACAAAAAAACAAACTTGGCGTGGCACCACCTTAGGGGGAGATCCCCAAACCTTAAAAGGAGGTGATGCCTGAGTAAATAAGTTTGTTTATGTTCGGCAAATGTGAATTGTGGTAAACCCGAGATCAAAAAAGGAGAAGTTATGAAAAGAGTTTTAAGTTTCGCTTTCGCTTTAGTGATCGCCTTTCTTCTGGCAAACCCCGCCTCGGCCTGCACCGGACCTTATTGCTCCGGTTGGTTTAATTTGGAATCGGAAGCACGTCAAGGCGTCGATGACAAAAGCTTCAGGGGTTGGAAGAACCATGGAACCATGGGATCCTATGATGCCGAAGGTTACGGCCACTCCGCCTTGAGCGGTTGGGGAGGTGACATTGAAGGTCATACGGAAGCCCTGGGCGGTGCACTCGGTAAGACCGAGAGCTACAAGTTCGATCCAGAGATCGGAGATACGAGCTTCGGTATAGGTTCGGTAAGCCAAGCGGAAGCTATCTCCGGGGCAGGATTGGAAGGAGAGATCGAAGGGAAAGGACACCTTTCCGGCTCCATAAGTGGCGGAATTGATATGAAAACCGGTGCCAATTCTTGGTACGGTGGCAACTGGAAAGATCCGGACACCCGCGGATTCGCACATCAAGGAGCCTGCGGGAGTTTCCAGGGTGCCCATAAAAGTGGAGCCGATCAAGGCTACAGCGCATACATCAATGCGCGAGGGCTTAGCTACTCGGAATCCTACGGATATGAAATAACCCATGAGGGATTAACCACCGTAGGTAAGGGTACCAATGTCGGGACACAAACCGCACTGGAAAGCGGTGTAGACAATATGCACCACGAAACACCGGTCGTGACCGGCGGATGGGAAACTTCCGGTATGGCGGGAACCGAAACACATCAAACTCATCATTCCGGATTCGCCACAGCCAAAGCACTCGGAGCTTATTCATGCTCAGGTCACCTCGGACAAGGATTCGAGGGAATGGTAGACGGCTACAGCCACACCTCGGTAACGACCGTGGACGGCTGGAATGGCTCGATCAACAGAGCCGAGTCTGGAATGAAAGTGGAGAGCAAGCTGATTCCTTAACAAATCGGGATGGGCTTGGGCGATCAGGTCCATCCCATCTCAAGAAGGAGGTAATATGAGAAAAATGAGATGGTCCCTGATCGCCATGATAATGGCATTATTGATCCCTCTTAAAATGGAACCTGCCGAAGCGCAGGAGACATCAGCCGAAGCACACACGGAGGCCCACCAGTATTTCTCTCCGACCTTTGAAGGATCGGAGCAGAAAAGGAACTACCCCGCTGGAATGTTGCCCGGATTTCCAATGTTGCCGGGTTACTTTTCTCAACCTCTAATGACCCATGAGTTCTCATCTTTATCTCTATTCTCTGAGATGAAGATGGAATGGACTCGAGAAGACATAATTAACTGGTCCGAAGCATCGGACCGCAGGAACGTAAATCTGAGTGCAAGAAGCACTCTGAAAGGTCTCGGAAGTTCCGACCGTCTAAAGTTGGTGATGGAGAGACCGCAAGCCTATGAGTTTATCGGCATGTTGGTAGCGAACGCGACCAGGGCCGAAACTCCATCAGAGGCGGTGTTCTCCGTCCTGGCGGAAGAAGCCCTCCTTCACGGTGCCAACATAATGGTACCGATGAACGAAGGTGCTCGCCGAGTGCTCGAGGCTTCCGGTTGGGGAGTTTCACTCGGGGCGACATGGGTCCAGATAGGTGGAGGCGACGAGAGAGGTGCCGGGGTCGGTACCGCCGGTATCGGCTACGCCCGGGGGCAGAGCTCGCATCGACACGAACCGTTTGCCCGTGTCATGATCGCCAGAATATCCCCCGAGCAATACGCCCGACTGGGTGCTCCGGAACCGGAAAAGGTCAGAGATGAAATAGGACTTCCCGAAGCCGAACTGCTTATGGAGAACAATGAGCTTCTCCGTAAAATGATCGAGCAGAGGGACTACGAGATAAAACAGCGGGAGAGGATGTTGCATGACCTGCAACGAAAAACCCCTCCGCCCGTTCCTGGTAAAGGCTGATAAAGTTTCATGAATACTGTACATTAAAAAACAAAGAGGTTGACTCGGCCGAGTCAACCTCTTTTTCTTTTTCCGACTTGAATTTCAAATTAACAGAGGGCGGATGCTTCTAAATTTTGAAATTAATACAAGATCACCCTCTGTCAACCAATGCTCGTCGAAGAGCTCGAGTGGTAGAACTTATCAGGATGAATAGAGATGAACGAAAGTCAGACGACATCTACTATCCGCAAGCGAAGCTCGGCTCTTCCTTTAAAATACGAACGTTCCATCGTTGCAATAAGATCGGCTCGATCACCCTCGACGGGCTTCTTATCCAAGCTCTCCGTCGACATAAAAAAACCTATCGCCCTGATATCTTCTCTCTCGGAATTTTCAAAAACGATCTCGAGATGTTCTTTCTGTCTTCCGAAAGTTCTAACGCTTTTGAAGGATACGTTTTTAAATTTAAAGACCGGTTTCGGATTACCGACACCGAAAGGAGCGAACCTTTCCACTCTCTCGTAAAGAGTGTCGGTAACGTCATCAAGAGAAATTATCGCATCAACTTCCACCGGCAATTCCGTCACGCTGATCCCGTTCTTAGCGTAAGCAATGTTGAGTGTTTCTCGCAGTGAGTGTATGCTCTCAAAGTTAACCGAAAACCCGCCGGCAAAACGGTGCCCCCCGAATTGCTCAAATGCACCATCGACTGAACCCATCAACTCCAAAAGATCCACACCTCCGCACGAACGACAGGACCCTTTGATCACCCTCGACCCGTCCCTTCCCCAGAGGAAGACGGGTTTGGAGTATTCTTGCGCCAGAGAGTTGGCGACCAATCCAAGGAGGGACGGTCTCCAGTTGGGATTGCCTGCAACGATCACATCATGCTCGACTAAAATTGACCTGCTACTTTTGATCTCTCTAACCAACGAAGCCACCACTCCTTTACGTTCATTGTTGACTCTCTCCAGCCCTTTGACCGCCTCCCCGGCCTCCGTCTCATCGCAAGTTGAAAGAAGAATGAACGCATCCCTTACATCCCCCATTCGGGAGGCGGCATTAAGCCGGGGGCCTATCATGAAACTGACATCATCTTCCGTGATGTTTCTCTGAGAGAGGTTAAGTTTACGACACAGTTTTGATATGCCGACCCTGGAAGATTTTCTTAAAACCAAAAGTCCATAGAAGGCCAGAGCGCGGTTCTCTCCGATAAGAGGTACCGAGTCCGATATCGTCGCAATCCCCACCAGATCCAAAAGCCATTTTTCATGACCTTCAAGTATCCCGAAACGTTCACGTGAAAGCAGACCCTGGATCAATTTGAAAACAACACCCGCACCACACAGATCCTTGTAAGGATACGAACAGTCTTTGCGCTTGGGGTCGACAACGGCAACGACACCCGGAATACCATTGACCGGCTCATGATGGTCGGTCACTATCACATCGATCCCTCGATCTTCGGCTCCCTCCAGGACCTCCGCATCGGCGATACCGCAATCAACCGTGATCATTAAAGAAACCCCGTCTTCGGCCAGGATCTCGATAGCATCCGTGCTCACCCCGAAACCTTCCTCATGTCGGTGTGGGATGTAAAACGTTACGTTGTCATAACCGGCCCGAGAAAATAGATCCTTCAAGCAGACGCTGGCACAGAGGCCGTCGGCGTCAAAGTCGCCGAAAACGGCTATTCTCTCACCTTTTTCCATTGCTTTCAAAATACGTGAAACGGCTTTATCCATGTCGGTCATCAGAAATGGATCATGAACATCTCTCTCGTAAGAGACCTTCAAAAAACGCTCCGCCTCCGTTTCATCTTTTACCGACCTTTGGTAAAGAAGGATCCGCTCAAGGTCCGGGTACTTCGCAAGATATCTCTTTGGAGGCGCCTTCTTCAAGAGATATTTTTTCATAGTGGATATGTTAACATATAAAGAAAGAAGCTGATAAAGATCATGAAAAGAGATGAAAAAAAGGAAGAGTGCATCTTCTGTAAAATAGTGAAAAAAGAGATACCCTCCGCGGAGGTTTATGAAGATGAACTCGTCAAAGCTTTCTTAGACATCAACCCGGTAACTTACGGCCACACCCTCCTCATAACCAAAGACCACTTCCCGCTGATGACCGACGTTCCCGACGAGGTGGTCTCTCACGCTTTCAAGGTGGCGAAGCGCTTGATGAAGAACATAAAAAAAGCGTACAAAGCAGACTTCGTCACACTGGCGGTCGTCGGAATAGACGTGTGCCATTTCCACATTCATCTCATACCCAGAAAACGTTCTGACGGCATTCCGATCTTCTGGCCGACGGGTGAATACGAAGAAGGGGAGATGGAAAGAGAGGCTGAAAGGATACGTTCCCATATTTCCAAAGACTTAAAAGTGTAACGCCAGACAAAGGTGGTCCGAGCATATCTCTAAGACCGGTCTTTCTGTGACTTCCTCAATGCATCTATACCGGGCAAGGTCTCATTTACCAGAAAGTCCAACATCGCTCCTCCTCCGGTAGATATGAAAGAGAAACGGTCGTCCGGGCCCGGATCACCGACCGCTGCGATCGTGTCACCTCCGCCTACTATTGAATAACATTTCGAGCGAGAGACCTCCTCCGCGACCGCATGAGTGTAACGAGTGAATCCTTTTTCAATATTACCCATCGGTCCGTTCCATACCACCAGTTGCGCTGAAGATATTTTTTCCATCAAGATCTTCATGGTCTCAGGTCCGATATCTACAATGTTGTCCGATCCCGAAACACCGCTCGCCTCAACCACCACGGAAGCACCTCCCTCGTTCTCAACAACGACATCAACAGGAAGAAAGAGATTCTTCTTCTCTATAAGACCACTGAGATCAACTCCCTCATCGAAAGCCGACACTCCTATCTCCCATCCTTTTTCTTTAAAGAAAGAATTGGCGAGAGCGCCTCCCACGAAAACAACATCCGATCTTAAAATGAACTTCTCTATAAGAGGAGCTTTGGTCTTGAACTTTAAACCTCCAAGAATAAAAACAAAAGGTCTCTCCGGCGAAAACGAGAAAGAAAGTTCTCTTATCTCTTTTTCAAAACAAAAGCCGGCAAAAGACGGCAGGTGACGAGGGATTCCCACGACGGAAGCATGCGCTCTATGCGAGACCGAAAACGCTTCGTTGACGTAAACATCCGCCAAAGAGGCGAGAGCTCGGGCGAAGTGTTCATCGTTCTCCTTCTCGTAAGGGAGAGATCTCAGGTTCTCCAAAAAAAGCACCTCTCCGTTCTTCAGGACATCAACATGTCCACGGACGTGTTCCGGTTCACAACTTTTAATAAAACTGGTCGGAAAAAGTTTTTTATAGTATTCGGCGACCGCCTCGATGCTCGCCTCGGGCGAAGGCTCCATGTGTCCGACGGCAACGACTCTCGCGCCTCTCTCCAACAAGAACTCGAATGTCGGCAACACCGCACGAAGTCGAAAATCACTTTTAACACTTCCTTCCTCAAGGGAAACATTCGTATCAATACGAACAAGGAATGTCTTCCCCTTAACGTCCGCGTCTTTGATATCAGATAATGATGATACTGTCATAAATTTTTACAGGTTATCGGCAAGTTCTATAATTTTTGAAAAACTTTTCGGATCAAGACTTTCTCTTCCTATCAAGAGACCGTCGGCGTTCCCTTCCCCGAGTATTCCTTCGGCGTTGGAGGGTGAAACGGAACCGCCGTAAATTATCGGAACCGAAAAACCCCTCTCTTTCCCGTACTTGCGAGAAAGAAAACGCTTTATCAAAATCACGATCTCGTAAAGAGAATGGCCGGTGATCGCATCGTCCTCATTTTTGCCTATTGCCCACACCGGCTCATAAGCGATCACCACTCGATCCAACTCCGCCGAAACAACATCACTAAAAACAGTATCCAGTTGAGACTCCAGAAAGTTCAGATATCTTCCATCCCCGTCCCTTTCGCTCTCGCCCACACAAACGATCGGCCTTAAACCGTTGCTTAAAAGGGCTTTGATCTTTTTTGATACAAGTCCGTCATCTTCTCCCAATGTTCTTCGCTCCGAATGTCCGAGTATCACGTACTCGACCTTCATATCTACAAGCTGAGTGGGTGATATCTCTCCGGTAAAAGAACCTCTTTCTTTCCAGAAACAGTTCTGAGCTCCGATGCTCAAACTTTTAGGCAACCTTCCCGTGTACATCGCGTTCAAATAGACAAAGGGAGGACATATGATGATCTTCGATCTTCTTCTTTGAGAGGCCTTTTTTATTTCACCAAAGATCTTTTTCGCGTCCTTTTTATTTTCAGGATTCATCTTCCAGTTACCGATGATGTAATATTTCTTGTCTTTGTTCATGCTTTCATTTTTAGTTTGTAATTCGATCTCGGCGGACCGGGTCCTTACTCTACCTCCTTCCAAGTAAAAATACTATAGCCTCCACCGGGTCCGGTCGAGAAAAACGCATCAGCCAGCCCTCCTTCATACGTAACAACCGCATTGTCCTGCAACCTTACCCCGTATCCGGTTATTGATTTGAGATCAACTCCGTCCCTTAGAACAACAAACCCTCTCGATGTGTAAACAACATCTATATCCGCATCGTCGCCGATAATTATGGCGTCCCCGTCAAAAGTGGAAAGGAGTAGCAAGTAACTGCGACCATGGCTTGTCCCCCTTGCCGTCGCGCCGTCCCGCAGATCTATTACTCCGTCGCCGATGATCACACCGCTCGTAAATCCAAAGGTTCCGTCATCCAAAGATAATTCGGCCTGATTGCTCATTTCAACATTACCTGTGACCCAAACGGTGCCGGTGACCTTAAGTTTTGCATGTCCCGATAGTATCAGGTCGCCTTCTATCTTGGCGGGGCCCAGCGATTCCTCGCCCGCAGTCAAAACATAGTCTCCGGAAACAACCATACTTTCCTCGGCAAAATTTTTCCATCTCTCTATCTCTTCTTCCGATATCGGAAGATCGCCCTTCTCCGTCGGTTCGGTATTCGGATGCATATCGCCCGACACGGTCGTGTTTATTATTTCCCGGTAAAAAGCATTCCCCTCAACATGAGAACCTTCTATGATGTCGGACTTCGCGTCGACATGTACATTTATATTATTTATCAAACCTTCGGGTCCGGCCGAAATAGCCGAACCCTCTATTTGTTTCTTGGGTCCGGATCCGCCGCTGATCGGCCCGTTGGAGAAGACGTTACCGATAACCTTGGCGTTTGGGTTCACTATGTTAAGCCCCCCATCGCCTGCGTGGACTCCGTAGTTGAACGCCATCCCATCTCCCAGTATCAGCCTAGTTTCCAGGTTTCTTATAATGTTTCCGGGCATCACACCTTGGGTTCTGATGTTTATCTCTTCTGCAATACCGATCCCGCCACCTTCAAGAACAAAGATCCGAACCTCTCCCGCTCCGACAGCAGTCGTTTCTTCCTCTTCCACCTCCGTTCCTTTTTTAAATCTATAAACAACATCCTCCATTCCACTTTCCGCAACGGCAAAAGCTTCGAGTGAAGAGTGAAGTGATCTTGAACTTTTAAGGTGAGATAACGTCGGAGCCAACAGGGCAAGTATCATGGACATGGAAATGAAAACAAAGAAAAGTACGGCTATCAGGACCGCCTGGCCTTTTTCCTTGGATCTTCTTTTTTCAGACGATCTCTCGTACCAAAAAAAGATCTCTCCCGGACTTTTCTTTGTATTTTTAAAAATCTTTGTGATTCTCATACGATCCTCTTAATATCGCCGTGGTAAAAAATCTTTGCTCCACTGACCCGTCACTGTATGGATGCTCAAGAACCACCTCGACCCTTATCGATTCGATTCCGCCCGATTCGATCTCTGTAATAATGAATTCCCGGACTTCGGTATTTTTGTGGGTCAACCGGTGGGTCAGTCCCTCTTTTTCAATATACAAAGAGCCGTTATCGGTATAAAACCTTATACCTCCGAAAACACTCTCGTTGTTGAGTACCAAAACGCTTTCAGACTCATCAAAAACGGACCCGGCTCTGCATATCGAATCGCTTAAACGAACCTCTCTTAAAAATCTATCAAGAGAAATAACCGCCGACCTTTCCAGGGCTTTACCTGCGACCACTCTTTCCTGAACCTGCGCCATCATTATCAAACTTCCGATAAGAATTAACAGAACCACCGTCAATATCGACAGATAGACCAAGACCTCTGCAAGAGAAAATCCCTTTTCCATTTCCATTTTTCGCTTCTCGGATCCGGATCTTCTTTTCATGATTATTCAAAAATATTGGTCACATAAGCCGACATCTCCGCCTTGCTTCGACCCATCAACCCGTCCCAGGTTACTTCCACATTTACCAAACGTGTACCCGGGTCCAAGATCCCTTCTTCCGCTATTCTATTGTTCTCGTCCCGCCTTACTTCCTCCAGGCGCATCTTTCTGATAAAAGTACCGTCCGTTATCTGCTCGGTGGTGGTGGCCCGCCATTCATTCTCACTAACATAAAGAAAAAAGGGAACCCCGCACTCGATCTCTTCTATCCCCGAAAACCACCCCCTGCCTCTTATGCTTTTAACCGCCTCTATTCCTTCTTCGGCCAAAAAAACAGCGGCGGTGTGCTTGGGTCCCGCTGTCGCGATCTGAAGATGGAACATCAAAGCCAGAACCAACAGACCTATAAAAGAAGACATTATGGCCACCGCAAAAAGTATCTCGACCATTGTTATCCCACGGTCTTTTTTTAAGTAGTTCTTTTTAAATAAATGAAGATTTTTTTTCAATAAATACATGCTGTGAAAACTATTCCACGAACCCGCTTGAAAGAAGATCTATAATGATGTCCCTTCCGAAGCCCGAAAGGATTATCTCACCTGAAACATCAGGTTCGCCGAAGAGCCTTTGAAACACCACCTCGTTATTCCCATTAAGACCTTCAACGGAGATCGAAACAGAAGGATCGAGGTCATGATCTTTAATACTTTCGTGTCTTTCTTCCCAGGAATCACCTCGAAAAAGCTCCACCGATCCTTCTTCAAAACGGACTCCGTAAGATGATGCATGGTGGGATCCTTGAGTATATATCCTGGCCTCTTCGAGATACGCCCTGACCTCGGCCGCATCCCTTTCCAAGGCTCTGTAACGATTCAAGTTAAAAAAAACCGACAGCAGTAAAGAGGAAATGATCCCCAGAATTGCCAACACCATGAGTATCTCCGCCAATGTGAAACCTCTTGTGTCCCCGATCAAAAATAGGGTTTTTTTATCTAAATGATCCATACACGTTTTTCGGTATATATTTTGTACTTACTATTTTTTATATCTGCTCAAGTAGAGAATACATCGGCATTAACATTGAGATCGCGAAGAATCCGACGGCTACACCGATGAACACCATTAAAACAGGCTCAATAATGGTGGAAATATCCTTGGTCCTCTGATCAACTTCTCCTTCAAAGAAAACGGCTACTCCTTTGAGCATCTCGCTTATCTTTCCGGTTTCCTCTCCAACGCTCATCATTTCACCCACAAAGACCGGGAACAGATGTTCGTTCTCAATAAAAACCCCCGAGATCTGTTCGCCCTTTTGTATCCTCTCTTGGGCTAAACGAATTACCGGTTTATAGTAAGAGTTCTGAATGACGTCTTCCGTTATCGCCAAAGCCGGCACGACATCAACCCCGGCGGTAAGAAGTGAGGAAAAAGTTCTCGTAGTTCTTGCGGCATTAACCTCTTTTACTATGGTTTTTATAAAAGGCGTCCTGAGCAAAACGAAGTCAATGAAACGTCCGCCTTTATCGGTTCTGAAAAAAACCACAGCCGACGCCAGCAATGCCACGAAGGACAAAAAGACCAAAAGAAAATTATTAACAAGCGTATCACTTGCCCATATTACGGCCTTGGTCTGAATGGGAAGTTCGGCTCCCATATCATCAAAAACATCGGTAAGCGTCGGAACTATATAGGTGAGCATCAAGGCGCCTATAATGATCATGATAGCCAAAACGACCATGGGATACATCATCGCTCCGCGGACACGTCTTTTAAGCTCGTAATTCTTTTCCATCTGAAGAGCTATGGTATCCAGGCCTTCTTCCAGATTCCCGCTTTCCTCTCCGGCGCGGACCATGGCAACGAACATTTTTGAGAAAGACCCGGGAAACTGCTCCAATCCGCCACTTAAGGTTCCCCCCTCCCTTATCTTGTCCTGCACGGAAACAAGCACTTTCTTCATCTCCGGATTCTTTGCCTGTCTTTCCAGTACCGAAAGAGCTCTGGAGACGGGAAGTCCGGCCGACAGCATCGAGCTCATGTGTCGTGCGAAGTTTATCTTCTCTATCTCCTTCACGGAAGAGAAAAGGGTGATTTTTTTTGAACTCAATGAACCGAGCAATCCTTTTCTTTTTGATTTGGAACCGGTGACCGATATAAGCGAATCGCCCCGTTTATGGATCTCTTTGTACAACTTGAGCTTGTCTTCAGCCTCAAGTGTATCGGTATACTCTTCACCGGATATTTTTTTTGCCTTAAAGGTGTAGGTGGGCATCTTAAATAAATTTAAAGATCATAACAATACCACTCACATGGTCGGTCTCATTCATGGGTTACTCTAAGGACCTCCTCTATGCTGGTATATCCCTGTACGGCCTTACATAGTCCGTCTTCCATCATTGTAAGCATTCCTTCTTTTCTGGCCTGTGCGTCTATCTCATCTGCGGAGGCATTCTTAAAAACAAGCTCTCGAATACTGGATGAAACTTGAAGGACCTCATAAACCCCCAAACGGCCTCTATATCCGTCTTCACTCTCTTGTGACGGCTTCGGTTTATAAAAAGGGATATCTTTCCAGTTCTTGTTTTTTTCAATAATATTTTGACTTTTGAGATATGACAGCACCTTATCAAGATCGACGGTCTTATCAAGTTGCGATATCTCGTCATCATCCATCAAATATTTTTCCTTTACATCCGTCAATTGTCTTATCAAACGCTGGGCGATAATAACATTAACGGTCGACATAACAAGAAACGGTTCTACTTCCATGTCGATCAATCTCGGTATGGCGCCCGCGGCGGAATTGGTATGCAAGGTGGAGAGAACAAGATGTCCGGTAAGGGAAGCATTCACCGCCAGCGCGGCCGTTTCATTATCGCGTATCTCACCGACCATTATAATATCGGGGTCCTGTCTGAGTAAGGTGCGCAGACCGTTAGAGAACGTCAGGCCTATTTCAGGCTTTACCTGTGTTTGATTTATACGTTTCATCTGATACTCCACCGGGTCCTCCACTGTCGATATGTTGACCTCGGGAGTGTTCAATATGTCCAAAACGGTATAAAGAGTTGTTGTTTTACCCGAACCGGTAGGCCCCGTGGTCAATATCATTCCCGTTGTCGATTTTATGGCATTATGTATGCGCTCAAGTGCGTCACCATGAAAACCCAAACTTTCAAGGCTGAATCCGGAGACCTGTTCCCTTAAAAGCCTTAGAACTACCTTTTCTCCGTAGTAGGTCGGCAGAGTCGAAACTCGAAATGACACCCTCTCATTATTGAGCTCCGTCTTAAAACGCCCATCCTGAGGAAGTCTTTTCTCGTCAAGTTTCAAATTGGAAAGAACTTTTATTCTGGCAACGATACTGGAAAGGGCATTTTGAGGGAGAACCATAGCATCACGCAGTATGCCGTCTATTCTGTAACGAACAATGAGCCTGTCTTCCAAAGGCTCTATGTGAATATCCGAAGCGTTCTGAATGATCGCGTGCTTGATCAATGTATCAACAACCCTTATTACAGGCAGGTCTTCGGCGGACTTCTTAAGATCCTCTTCGGAAAGGTCGTCCTGATCGGCTTCCGGGACCGTCTTTAGAGAACTTGCCTCCTTCTGAATTATGTCACCGAACTCGGCTTTTAAGCTCTTTTGATACTGGAGAAGAGCGTGTTTCACGGACTCCCCGTCAGTTAAGCGTGGAAGGATCTTTAATCCGGTCTTTTTCTTGATAAAGTCGATCGCCGCCAGATCCTCCGTATCCAACATGGCGACCTCAAGACTGCTTTGACCTTTTTTGCGAAAGGCTATGATGTTATGATTGCGCGCGATGGGCTCGGGGATCAATGACAGAACATCGAAATCAAGCTGTTCGTTTTTAAGATCGACAAAAGGTATCCCCAGAACATAAGCCTGAGATCGTCGCATATCATCCTCGCTCAATATTCCTTTTTCAACCAAAACCTCGCCAATACTTCTGGTGGTGTCATCAGCCTCGCGCTGCGCTTCGGTAAGATCTGATTTTGACACCAAACCCGAATCATAAATGAATTCACGAAGTCTCTCTTCGTTGATCTGCATGATTAACAGTATAACAAAGAAAAGAGCGGATCGTTCCAACGCCGTTGTTGACATCAAAGAATCGAGGAAGTATATTTGTTTCAATGATGTTCGCGGTTTCGCGGACATTGTTCGTTTATAATAAAACTTGTTAGAATTAAAGAAGTTCTTGGGTTACTTCTCTCAGGACGAATCGAGAAAACGATCTAAAGAGAGTAAAACATCCCGGGTCATTAAAAGTTTCCTCGTTCCGGCCAAAAACAAGGCCATTAAGTGTAACGAGATCATTTGAATAACATGTTCGATCTAAAAGTAATAAACTCGGTTTTAAATCAGCTTGAGGAAGAAAGGGGAATACCCAGAGAAAAAATAGTGGAAGCCATAGAATGGGCTTTGGCAACCGCTTATAAAAAAGAATATGGAAAAAGAGGTCAGATAATAAGGGCGAAGTTCGATCTAAATACCGGATCGGCCGAACTTGAACAGGTCAAGATAGTGGTGGACAAAGACACTGTTGTCTTCGAAGATGACACGACTGATAAAGAGGCCAGAAAGAAAGCCCTTGAAGAGGGCAAAATAATCTTCAATCCCGAACAGCATATATTCCTTGAAGATGCCAGAAAGATAAAAAGAGACTCTCAGATAGAAGAAGAGATATGTTTTCCTCTGGATAACGGTAAGGAATATGGACGGATAGCGTCCCAAACAGCAAAGCAGGTCATTATGCAAAAGATACGCGAAGCGGAAAAAGCCTCGGTACTGAGCGAATTTGGGGAAAGAGAAGGAGAGATAGTAAGAGGAACGGTTCAACGTATTGAAAGAGGAAACATATTCGTGGACATGGAAAGGGCTACGGGTATACTTCCTTACGAAGAACAGATACCGGGTGAAAGATATCGCCAAGGGGAACGCATACGAGCCTATCTTTACCACGTCGAAGAAAGCCCTCGGGGGGTGTTTTTAAGGCTCTCCCGCTCCCACCCGATGTTCCTGGAGAAACTTTTCGAAGCCGAGGCTCCCGAAGTGGCCAACAAGGTCATAGAAATAAGATCGATCGCTCGGGAACCGGGTTCACGAAGTAAAATAGCAACATTCTCACATGATGACAGCATCGACCCTGTCGGCTCACTGGTCGGACAAAGAGGTGTCAGAGTTTCCACTGTAATGAGCGAGCTGGGGGGTGAAAAGATAGACATAATCGAATGGTCTGACGATCCTAAGCAGTTCGTGGCCGACGCCCTTTCTCCGGCAACGGTCTTAAATGTCGAAATAGATGAAGAAAACAAAGAGGCTCATGTGGAAGTTCAAGAAGATCAACAGTCTTTGGCCATCGGTAGAGGAGGTCAAAATGTCCGTCTTGCGGCCCGGCTGACAGGGTGGAGGATCGACATAAAATCAATTGAGGGAGAATCCGTGGCGCAGGCGGACGAAAAGGGGGATTTCGAGATCCTGGAAGAGACAGTTCAGGAGGGTGTCACAAAGGAAAATGAGGATACGGACAATGAAGGTGAAGGGGTTGCAGAGGAAAAAGAAAAAAACGAGGAAACAAAGACAGGAGACGTTGAAGAATCAAAAGAATTGGACGAGACGGATAAAAAAAAGAATGACGAAAAAGAAAAAAGTCATTAAATGCCTTTGAGCTTAATTTAAAAAATCATTAAATATTAAAAATTAACCAAAAATTGACTATGAATCTATGGCACGATCTTCCGGCCGGAAAAAAGAATGAAATAAATGTAATTGTCGAGGTCTTTAGAGGATCAAAGAACAAATACGAAATTGACAAAAAAACCGGTTTAATAGCGCTTGACAGAGTAATGCACACCGCCCAGGATTTCCCTTTCGATTACGGGTTCGTACCACAAACTCTATGGGACGATGATGACGCGCTGGATGTCGTTATACTGACAACCTACCCCCTCTATCCGGGTATTCTTGTCAGAACTCGACCTGTGGCGATAATGCAAATGATAGACAGCGGGGATCCCGATGACAAAATAATAGCGGTGCCCGCCGACGATCCTCGCTGGAAAGACACCAAAGATCTTTCGGATATAAATAAGCATACTCTGAGAGAAATGAAACACTTTTATTCCACATATAAAGCACTGCAGGGAAAAGAGGTTGTGATCAAGGGTTTTAAGGGAAAGAAAGAGGCGGAAAAGGCGTTTGAAAGAAGTCTGGACCTTTACTCGAAAAAATATCAAAAAGGTAACTGACCGACCCTAAGGGTCGCGGTACAAGGATCGATCCATATCAAAAGAACCTCCTTATCGTTAATATGAGGAGGTTTTTTATTATTCCGCGAGGCGAGATGGCGGTCAACACCTTTGGGATAAGATTAAAAGGATGTTATAATTAATCAGGTCAAAAACGCTTTACAAGCTTAATAAATATATATGCAAGAAGAAAAAAACGAAGATAAAGAAATTCACACGGAGAATATAAGCGGGAACAAAGAAGAGAATGTCTTTCATACGGAACGCGAATCCGAAGATAACAAGAATCCCGTTGGCCCTCTTATAGGGATAATCCTTATTATAGTAATAATAGTTTTGGGTGCGGTATTTTTCTGGACACAAGACAATGCGACCATTCCGGTCGAAGAAGAACCCGTTTTGGATGATGAACTTGAAGATGATGAGGAGGATGAGGAAGACGATCTGATCGAAGAAGTTCCCGAAGAACCCGAGATAATCGATCTGGAGTTCGAAGAATAAGAAGAATAATTAAGAGTGTTAATGAGTCAAACCGCCCTTTCGTTAAAAAAACGAAAGGGCGGTCTTTGATCATCAATTACAAAAAACCGTACTTATTTGTGATTTGGGTAATGATAACTCGCGTGATATACTGCGTCAGACCTTGTGAATAAATGATAAATAATATATGAAACCAATAAGTAAAAACATTTCTATCGATCAAAAGGAAAGCTCTGAGGTTGAAATAACCGCGGAGATCCCCTCTGAAGAAGTTGCTAAACAATACAAAAAAACCTTGGAAGAAGCTCGAACGGATTTCGAAATGGATGGGTTTCGAAAAGGAAAGGCGCCCCTGGAAGTGGTTGAGAAGAGTATCGGACAAGGTGCCCTTATGCAAAGAACGGCCGAGTCATTAATAAAAGATGAGTATCCCCGAATTTTGAGTAACGAGAAAATATCTCCCTTAGGTCAACCTCAGGTGACGATAACGAAGATAGCTCCCGAAAACGATCTGGGGTTCAAGATAAAAACAGCAACCATGCCGAAAGTTGAGGTCGGAGATTATAAAAAAATAGCAAAAAAAGTATTGGCCGAAAATCCCCTATCTGAAAATCCCGAGATCACCGATAAGGAACTGAACGAGACCTTATATAACATTCGAGCCAGTCACGTCATGGAGGAAAGGAGGCAGAAGGGAGAGAAGGTTCCCTCACCCGAATCATTAAAAGAAGAAGATCTCCCCACCCTTACGGATGAATTTGTATCCTCGTTGGGAGAATTCTCTGATTTAAATGATTTCCATACAAAGATAAAAGAGCATCTGTCGAGACAGAAAAAAGGCAAAGAGCAAGAAAGATTATGGACTCTTATTCTTGAAGGGATCGTGAACGAATCAAAAATTGACTTGCCGGCAATACTTGTTGAATCAGAGC
Organism: Candidatus Campbelliibacteriota bacterium; assembly: GCA_007125155.1. Lineage (GTDB taxonomy): Bacteria > Patescibacteriota > Minisyncoccia > Phycocordibacterales > CSBR16-193 > SKVL01. The sequence continues at coordinate 45,372 of SLDR01000016.1, forward strand.
TTGATAAAATGATGGCCCAATTGAAAGACGATGTGGAACGTGCCGGATTGCAGTTTCCTGAATATTTATCGAAGATAAAAAAGACCGAAGAAGAGATCCGTTCCGAGTGGAGAGAGAACGCCAAAAAAAGAGCACAGACCCAATTGGTCCTAAATGAGATCGCTTCCAAAGAGAGCATCACGCCCGATCCGGAGATCGTTGAAGCTCAAACCAAAAATCTTTTGGAACATTACAAAGAAGCTGACCCGGAAAAGGTCAAAACGTTCGTGGCTTCACAAATGACAAATGAAAAAACACTTCTATTCTTAAGCTCACTAAATAATAAAGAAACTGAAATACCGGAAGAGAAAAACTCGGATGAAATAAAGGATAAAAACGAAAAAAGATCGGAGAAAAAGTGATACTCTATCAATAACCGGGTGTGTCCTGATAAAAATATCACGAACACCCGTTGATCTCCCTCGATCAGGTCTTCTCGGTAAACCCTTAAAAGGTTGATCTTTAAGAAATGTTTGTTTAAAAAAGATGTTGTGTTATATTTAAGCAATAATCTCGGACCAGACCTATGTTGATACCTACCGTTATAGAAAAATCCCAGTTCGGAGAGCGAGCTTATGACATTTACTCACGTCTTTTGCGTGAGCATATAGTCTTTTTAGGGGGAGTCATAAATGACAATATGGCCAATACGGTAATAGCCCAGCTATTATTCCTTCAGTCTGAAAATCCTCAAAAAGACATCCAGCTATACATAAACTCCCCCGGAGGATCGGTAACATCAACCCTTGCGATGTTGGACACCATGAACCACATCAAAAACGACGTGTCCACCGTTTGCATAGGTATAGCCGCCTCGGGAGCGGCCATAATATTGTCAGCCGGAGCAAAAAACAAAAGATTTGCTCTTCCGAATTCCGAGATTATGATACATCAGCCTTGGGGCGGTGCAGAAGGCAGAGCTTCCGATATAGAGATCACCGCTAAGCACATAATAAAAACAAGAGAAAAGCTGAATAAGATCCTGGCCAAAAATACCGGAAAAGCACTGTCCGGCATCGAAAAAGATGTTGACAGGGATTTTTTCATGTCTTCGGAAGAAGCAAAGAAATACGGAATAATAGACAAGATATATTCCGGCAAGTAAAGAGATGTCTTTGATCGCGAACCTTTAGACTCAAAAGACACTTTTTAAGGGGCTGTTTTTGTAAAAAGGATCAAACACGTCTTAAGTTCTTGTAAAAAGAAGTGCATTTAAAAAAGTGCAAGCATTTTATAACCAAGCTTGTTTGAAGTAGACGAAAAACCCTCTTTTTCGTTTTATACCAAGCAATTGATCCAAGGTCGGTTCCGTCGGGGCAGATCTTAAATGAATCGAGATCCTTGAGACGACAAAGCAAGCCGAAAATTAAAATAATTTCATGGAAATACAAATAATCTTGCTCCTACTGGGGGTTACGTTGATCACGGGTGTAGCTTTCGGATACTTTCTTCGTTGGATAATTTCAATGGGAAAACGTGGCTCAATGGAGCTAAAGATAAAACAAATGATGCTTGAGGCTCGCGATGAGGCTAAAAAAATAGTCTCCGAAGCCGAAAAAAAATCAGAAGAGATCCTCGAAAACGGCAGAAAAGAAATAAAGGAGAAAGAAAAACAGATCAAAAGATCCGAGGACCGTATCATAAAAAAAGAGGAATATATCGACCAACGTCAGATCGACCTGGACAAAGAAGAAGACCTGATAAAAGAAAAAATGGCTCAGGCTGAAGCCATAAAGGCCGAGGCTGAATCTTTGGATCAGCAAAAAGTTGTAGAACTCGAAAAAATAACGGGTCTCAGCAAAGATGAGGCCAAGGAGGAGCTCTTGGCGCAAATGGAAAAGAACGCCGAAGAGGATCTCTTGGTTCGGATGCGCAAATTGGAGAATATCGGCTCCGAAAAACTTGAAAACAGAGCCAGAGAAATACTTACCAGCGCAATTCATCGGCTTGGCAACTTTGTTGCATCCGACGTAATGTCGACAACGGTATCCATTCCATCTGATGAAATAAAGGGAAAGGTCATAGGCAAAGAAGGACGAAACATAAGAGCCTTTGAACGTGCGGCCGGGGTCGAAATAATAGTTGATGACACTCCCGGTTCTATCACAATATCCTCTTTTGATCCGATAAGAAGACAGGTGGCCCGAATAGCCTTGGAGAATCTGATCCTGGATGGAAGGATCCAACCGGCCAAAATAGAGGAAGCGGTTGATACTGCTCAAAAAGAGATAAACCGGATAATTAAAGAAAAGGGAGAGCAGGCCGTTTACGAATGCGGTATTTATAATCTCGACCCGAAACTGGTATCTCTTTTGGGAAGGCTATACTTCAGAACAAGTTACGGGCAAAATGTTCTTCAACATTCCATCGAAATGGCCCACATAGCCGGAATGATCGCCGAAGAACTCGGTGCAAATGTTTCTGTTGCCAAGACCGGTGCGATCCTTCACGACATTGGAAAAGCGGTGGACCATGAAGTCGTGGGGACACATGTTCAGATAGGTCGCCGAATACTTCAAAAATTCAATGTAAACGAAGATATAATCAAAGCAATGCAGTCTCACCATGAGGAATATCCCTATGAGACCATTGAATCGATAATAGTTCAGGTGGCCGACTCAATATCCGGGAGCCGACCGGGAGCAAGAAGGGACACCGTGGAAAATTACCTTAAAAGATTGAAAGAACTTGAATCCATAGCCAACTCCTTCGAGGGTATAGAGAAATCCTTCGCTCTGCAAGCCGGAAGGGAGGTCAGAGTATTCGTAACCCCGGAGAAGGTAAGTGATCTGGAAGCTAAAAAGTTGGCACGAGACATAGCTCTAAAGATAGAACAGGAGCTGAAGTACCCCGGAGAGGTTAAAATTAACGTAATAAGAGAGACCCGCGTCACAGAGTACGCGAGATAGTTCGATCGGTCATTTTAGTACATAAATACGTTGCCAAATAAGCCTTATAAGGTATATAATTATATTAGGTGTAAATAAATTAATAGTTTTACGCCTACTTTTAAACGCGGCGACACAATTAACCGCGTAAGGTCGAATACAAATAAGTCTAATTAAAAAATCCAAAATTATGAACAAACAAGGACTTGTAGAAGTGGTACATGATAAGATCGGAGGCACAAAAACTCAATCTGAAGAAGTAATGGAAACCCTGATCTCCACCATAACTGACTGTCTAAAAAAAGGAGAAGATGTTTCCATTGCCGGCCTCGGTATCTTCTCAACGAAAGAACGTCAGGCGCGTCAGGCGCGTAATCCTCGCACCGGTGAGACAATAAACGTTCCGGCAATGAAAGTACCTAAATTTAAACCCGCCAAAGGTTTGAAGGATGCCGTAAGAAATTCATAGATTTTTAAAAACTAGGTATCAAAAAAACCCCTATTTTAGGGGTTTTTTTGATATCCTTTTATTTGAATTTTTGTGTGCGGACACGGGGAATCGAACCCCGATCTCGGCCATGGCAAGGCCGCGTCATACCATTAAACTATGTCCGCAATACTCTTTTAACAACGAACCGTCCGGATGCGATCAAGCGGTTAATAAAAATTAATTGACCAAATTCAATGTTAACAAAAAACACGTTCTCTAGCAATTTCTTTATGCATTTGATCATTAGAGATCAAATTTTCAAAAACAATAAGGACCCGGTGTTCATCGAAATTTCATATCTTAAAAAACAAACTTCGATCACTTATGAAACTTCCATTTTCTCTGATGGAAAAGATAAATAAAAATAAAATAAAGTTCGGTATCTATTTCCAAACATACCAAACCGAAAACGATCATCACGGCGACGGGAATAGACAGACATAAGGATCGGACACCTTAAAAAATAAAAGACCGTTGGGCATAAACTGTGGACAAAATGTTCACATTCCGACAAGCCGGTCCAACGAATCCCGGCCATTCATTTTGTTCTTTTTTTCAAACCCGCAGTTCGTACACCTATGCTTTATCCATTTTTCAGAAACGGAATAGTGATACTCTACAGGCCTCATTAGCCCCCCGCACGATGACATTCTGTCACCGGGATCGATGTCGACATGCTTGCTCCAAAGACATTTGGGACAGTGGTTTGTGTAGCCATCGCCTTGAACGAATTCGTTGCAGTTCTCACATTCAAAATTTTCGATTCTTTTTTTAAACATATTCTCCGGTCCGCTCCGGATCGATTCAAATATTTTTTATAAACGTTCCAATTGAAGAAAAACGGTCATGTGTTATTCTTTATTATTATTGATCTAAAGAATCATAAAGAGATAATACACATATTCCTTTACTTTTCATACCTTAATAATTAAAACCAAAAGACGAACTGATGAAAAAGAACAATGAAATAGATAAAATCCTCGTAGTTGATGATGACCCCTTCATCTGTGAGATATATAAAAAAGTATTTGATAAAGAAGGGATCGAAACGGAGTTCCTGCATTCCGGGATAGAGATGCTCGAAAAACTAAGAGAAAAGAAGGATGATTGCAAGGTAATACTTTTAGACATATTCATGCCGGACATGGATGGTTTTGAGGCCCTCGAAGAGGCCCATAAGGAAGATCTGATCAACGAAACTTTTGTAATAATGCTAAGCAACCAGGCCGATCAAGTGGCTAAAAAAAAGGCTGAGAAATTGGGAGCCAAAAAATTCATAGTAAAATCATCGTTGCTTCCGGAAGATATAACCAAAGAAGTTATAAAAGCTTGCAAAGAAAACCTTTAACGTTGATAGGATCCTTTAAAAGGATAAAAGTGTCGGGGAGCCGAGAATCGAACTCGAGCCTCACGCTCCCAAAGCGTGTATACTACCATTATACTACTCCCCGATCAAAAATATCTCCGTGATATGAACTTATGTCTAAATAAACGTTATTCAGGCGAACATAGTTTAACATATAAAGACAACCGATTAAAGAAAGATATCTTCCATTATCTTGATCTCTAAAAGATCGCCACTGTAAGAAAAAAAGACCATTACAAGATCTATGGACCAAGGGTGATCTTCACGTCCGACACGTTCCAGGAAATTAAGAGCTGTTTTTTCAATTTTTTTTATCTTCTTTATACCGATCCTTTCCGACATCTCCATTTCACCTTCAGCGGTTCGACCGAAGCAGCTTTTTACCTCGATAAAATGGAACCTGTTATTTCTAAAGGCGACAATATCGATCTCTCCGCCTTGGATCTTCAAATTTCTATCTACAATATCAAAGCCCATTTCGGAAAGATAAAAGACAGCGGCATTTTCGCCCTTGTCTCCTTTATCTTTCTTACTCCCTTTTGTTTTCAACATTTTTTGTAAAAGAATGTGATCCAAAAAAACAATTTTCCTGAACTTTTCCTGTCTTTTATGCACAAATCCCCAGAGTTATCCACAGTTTCTGTCCTTAAACCGTCTTTTTAGTGGCTTTTCTTAAAAAACAAAGAAAATAGGGCTCCAATAAAAAGACAGGAACAGTTAAGACCGGTCTTTTTATAAGGATACATTAAATATCCCTAAATTACAGTCCCTCAAAGGGCCTTTTTTGCATAAATGAAAAGTTACTTACTTTTAAAAAGTTTCCAAAAAAGCTTTATTTTAAATTCCGGGTCAACTGACCGGTCCTCGATCTGTCATGGCATTCCTAGAGTGAAAATTTCCAAAGATCGGGCTTCGCGGCGACTTCGGTTCGATTCCCTTATCCTCGCCAAAATACTATCCTTCGACGCTCCGCGTTATCGTCTTTATTTTGTGCGGGATGCGGGACTTGTCCCGTCGTAGCTTTAGCGGAGTGGGAATCGGTCACAAGTTGCTAAGTAAATTCATCACTGCGTTCTTCATTTACTAAGCACTCGCGACCCCGACTCGGCGACAAGCCTCCCTCGCACAGCTCGGGATCTTGTTTACCGCCTCCGTCTTTCGATTCCCACCTCCGGCTACAAAAACATTGTCGCGCAACCACAAGGGTTGCGCTCTGTGTTTTTGTGCGGGATGCGGGAATCGAACCCGCGTATTCAGCTTGGAAGGCTGACATTTTACCACTAAATTAATCCCGCCTTTTAGAGATCAATATTCTCTACGATTTCAACCTTTCCACTTTATCATAAATTTTTATTTTTAGCTAAATAAAAATGTGATAAAATAAGAAAATTAATAGATCTCAATAAAAAAATATGAAGCAGTTGAATCTGGTAAAAAAAGAATTCGAGGAAATTGAAAAAGAATTGGCGAACAACAAGAATCTTTACCATAATCTTAAGTCAGAATCAGTCCAAAAGGAGAGCGAACTGAAAAAACTAGAGAGTGATCTCAAGGCCAACGAAAATGAGAACGGTAAGATAAAGATGGAAATAGAAAAAACAAAGAAAGAAATACAAGGCAAAGAAAAAGAGATCAAAGAGGCGGAAAGAAAGATAAGCGAGGCCGAAACAAAGAGAGATTCGAGCATGAAAGAATTAGAGAAAGTTCAAAAAGAGATCGAGAGAATGACGGGTTAAAGGCTTAAGTGCCTTTCCTACCCGGGCTCGTCTGTCGCTCCAAGTATTCGCGACATGACTCCGCCTTTCTCGTCCACACGAAAGAGCAGAAATGCTCTTTCTCCGTTCGCCAGCGCGCCCGGGAGGACTCGGTGTC
>SLDR01000024.1 GCA_007125155.1 Candidatus Campbelliibacteriota bacterium
AATTACATTAATCTTTTGTTGGCAATGATAAGTTTAAGATTGTATAAAAGGATGTATAAAAAAATTTGTTGTTGAGTATCTAGATACTTCGATAAAGTTATTTTTAAGACAGATGGTTCTCAAAAAATAATATCAGTATGTTATTTCCAATAATGTAACCAATTACTTTTGATAAATTGAATATAAAAATGGATAATTATCACAATGTCTGAAAACAAGAAGATAGCACTTTTTATGCCATCCCTTTACGGAGGCGGGGCCGAGCGGATGATGGTGAACCTCGCCAATGAGTTCTCAAGGAGGGAAATATCCGTTGATCTTGTTTTAGCCAAGAAGGAAGGTAAATATCTCTCGGAGGTGGAGGAGGGGGTAAACATCGTTGATCTCAATGCCGGAAGGATACTTTTAAGTCTGTTTCCTTTGATCTTTTATTTGAGAAAAAACAGTCCGGACACTCTGATCGCTTCGATGGAGCACACGACCATCATTGCCGTTTTGGCAAAGTTCCTTTCTTTTTCAAGAACGAAGATCATTGCACGTGTTGCAAACACCCTCTCATGTTCTCTCCAGGGAACCAAAAGGCATAAAAGGTATATAAGAAAGTACGGAGCGTACATATTCTATAGGCTTGTCGATGAGTTGGTCGCGAACTCCGAAGGTTCCGCGGATGACCTCTCAAGAACTTTGAACATTGATAGGGGCGGGATCAAGGTGATACACAATCCGACGGTGACTGACGGGATCTTTGAAAGAGCGAAAGAGAGTATTGGCCATCCTTGGCTCAAGGATAAAGAGGAGCCGGTCATAATATCGGCCGGAAGATTGCATGACCAGAAGGACTTTTCCACTTTGATAAAAGCCTTCGTTTCAAGAAGAAGGAAGGAGCCCTTGAAGCTAATTATCTTCGGAGAAGGAGAAAAGAGAGTCGAGCTCCAGGCCCTGGCGGAAGAACTCGGTGTTATGAAAAGTGTCAGCTTACCCGGCTTCATGGATGACATCCATGCTTATCTATCTCGGGCCGATCTTTTCGTATTGTCGTCCCGCTGGGAAGGGCTCCCTAACGTTTTGATCGAAGCTATGGCTTTGGGTGTTCCGGTGATCTCGACCGATTGTCCGAGCGGACCGAGAGAGATACTTGAAGGAGGGAAGTATGGTGAGCTTGTGCCGGTCGGGGATCACAAGGCGATGGCGGACGCCATTGCAAAGGTTCTGCGCGATAAGCCGGACACCGGGGAGGCGAGTGAACATGCAAAGAGGACATTCTCGGCCCGAAGATCGGCCGACCTATACCTTGAGCTTATTCGGTAGAAACTTTGACAAAGACCTGAATGTTTATTATAACTTATGCTTAAGTTCTTTGATTAAATCAAATATTCAGAAAAGATAAAAAAGGAGGAATAGGAGATGAAAAGACTGCTGTGGTTTATTGTCGCTTGCCTTTTTTCGCTATTCTTTTGCATTCAACCGGCTTTTGCCGAGAAAGATTATGTAAAAATGATCGATGATGAGACAGGTATCGCCCATCCGGTTTCGGACAGTTGGCGCTTTCCTACAGCTGTGGAACAAAAGGCGTTGGATAATCCCGGAATAGAGTTTCCCGTTGATATTTCAATCAGCGGTCTTGTTCGTGATGGTTTTTTCCACCGCATAAAGCTGGAAAGGTACAGCGAGGTAGTCCTTTATGAAGACAACAAGATACAAAAACTGGAAAAGACCGGCGAAAGAGAAGGAGAAAAGGTGTTTATTTTTCGAGTCGTTCTTTTGCTGGCCGGAATGGTTATTATGGCACTGTTTAATCTTCAAGTTCTGAAGGGTGAGCTCTTTATTGCACTCATAATACCTTCAACCTTGTTGGTCATTGTTTCAGACAGGTTTCAGTTTCAGTACACTCAATTCCATTGCACTCAAATCTATATTCCTATTCTTATGTTTCTGTCTCTTTCGGCGGCATTTATTGCATTAATTTCTAAAACGTCGGAATTTGACGATCCATACAAAAAATTTTCCAAGGGTTTCTATATTTTAATGGGAATAGCTCTTTTTGCTTGATCTTAAAAACGCGATATTTGCTGAGCATCTATCGCGTTTTTCTTTTAGAGATCTCCAATACATGAAGTGATGAAATTTGAAACGGCATCACACATTTTATTGACTATTTTGTGTTGTTGTATATAATCTTTGGCAGGTGTTTTTCTGCAAACTTCTTAAGGGGGTGATCTATGTAAAAGCTGTTTGGGTTAATGGCGAGGAGAGGCGGACCTTTTTAGGTTCGCCTTTTATTATTGTAAAGTCGGAGAAGGTTGACTGTTTGAAATATTGACCATATATTTAAGTTCAGGGCGTCTTTGTATGTCCTTTTATGTTGGGCCCAAACTTAAACTCAAACTCGAGCAAAAAAAAGGAGGTTAAGGTATGAAGAGATCCAAAATAACAATGGCCGTTTGAGCGCCTGACGAGCAGAGGCGCTATGACATAAATGTCTGCCTCTAATACTCTAAGTTCTTGTTCTTTTATACTCATTGTGAGGCGGGCTTCAGATCTTTGAAGTCCGCCTTTAACGGTTTTAGTGGTATCGCATTTAAAAAAGAGATGTTATATTTTTTATTATTTTATTGTCGGATGTGTCGATGTTGGTAAAGGTAAGGAAGAGAGGGGTCGCGGGACTTGGCTAGCGGGTATATATAAAAAAGCGGCCTCAACAAGAACTTGACTTTTGATTCGGACTCGTATATTCTAAGTTTTTGTTCTTTTATATTCTTTGTAAGGCGGGTTTCAGATCTTTGAAGCCCGCCATTTTATTTTAAAGGCTTGACTTATTCTAAGTTTAGTGTATATTTGTCTTTAGATGTGCCTTTTAGAGTCGTGATCCTCCTTTAGTTTGGGGCGAATTTCATTAGAAATTCGCCCCTTTGTTTTTTATTGAAATTATTGACTGCATATTTCAAAGATGATATTTTTATAATGGGTTTGCCTTCCTCCTCCATTGGGGTGATCCTCCAACCGGCGGGTTTCTTTTTGAAGCCCGCCATTTTATTTGTGTTCGAGATTTAGAAGGGGCATTAAAAAGAGCGGTTTCATCTTGTTGATATTTTCCGGTGCTAATTTATAATTTATTTCAGTTAAAGGTTCCTTACTCGTTTGAATATTCAAACCGGGCCGGGTTCATTTCAAACTCGGCCCAAAGGAGGGTAAATGATCATTTATTCAATATTTTTATTATATAAAACCCGGATCTTTATTAAGGGAAGCCAATTTGGAAGATATTTGATATATTATACGTCATGGCACAAAAACACACCGCTTTATACAGAAGATACAGACCGGATAAGTTCAGTGACGTTGTAGGACAAGACCATATTGTCAAGACACTCGATCAGTCGGTCAAGAAGGGAGATGTGGTGCATGCTTACCTCTTTGCGGGATCACGCGGGATCGGCAAGACATCGGTGGCCAGGATCTTCGCTCGCGCTTTGGGTACGAGCGAAAATGACATTACAGAGATCGATGCGGCCTCGAACCGAAAGATCGATGACGCAAGAGAGTTGAGGGAGACGGTCTCGTCTTTGCCTTTTGAATCGGATCATAAAGTCTATATCATAGACGAGGTTCACATGCTCACCAAAGAGGCGTTCAATGCTCTTTTGAAAACATTGGAAGAACCGCCCTCGCATGCTGTTTTCATATTGGCTACCACCGAACCGCATAAACTGCCGGACACGATCACCTCCAGATGCCAGGTCTTCAATTTCCGCAGGCCCACATTGGCTACGGTCAAAGAGCTTCTGTCATCGGTCTCCTCCAAAGAGGGGGTATCACTCCATCCGGAGGCGGCGCATCTGATAGCTTTGGTGGCGGACGGATCATTCCGGGATGCTTTGGGAACGCTTCAAAAGGTAACCTCGACCGTTACTTCAAAAGAGATATTCGCCGAAGACGTCGAGGAGATAACCGGTGCTCCGGGAACAAGGCTTGTGAATGAGTTAATAGAGGCGATCATTGAGAAGGATGCGGAAAAGGGCCTTTCGGTCTTTCGATTGATACAGAAAGAGAATTTCGAGCCGGAGCTTTTTTTTCAGCGAGTCATGCAAAAGTTGCGTTTCATAATTCTTTTAAGGAATTCCACCGAGGCGGGGGAGTATATTAAAAAGGAGCTGTCCGAGGAGGAATATGAATTTATAAGATCTCTTTCGGATAAAAGCCCGGTCATATCTTTGGATGAACTCAAGGTCTTTCTTGAGGCGATCGATCTCTGCAGGGTCTCAAGCGTAAAAGTTTTTCCTTTGGAGGTCGCATTCCTTGATGTGATAGGGAAGTGAGTTCGGTTTCTTGAATTTAACAGCAAAACCCTCGTGGGTCGCCACGAGGGTTTTTGGAATGAGCATCAGATAGATGAGATCTACGAAGGGTTAATGGGGAAAGTTACCGCAACTGAATCCCCTACGCAGGGGATGTCAATAACCCATCGGCATTTTGGGTTTGGGCACTCCTTTTGAACACCTCCTTTCTCCAGGTCCTCGACACTGAATACCACGGCTTCTTTCAAGAATTCCTTTTCCGAATCGGATTCCACCCCCTGGATTCCAAGTATCACCGGGAACACCATGTCGCACTTCGGGTTAGGGCAATTTCGCTCCTCAATGTCCACTCTGTGTCCGTAAAAAGATACGACCTCACTGGTACGGGTGATCTGTTCCATCGCACATCCTCCTCTTTTCGGGTTTGAATATAAAAACACCAACTTTTTTCAAAATATCACGTTTTCTCCTTATGTCAAATACAGCCCTTTAATTGGGGGCGTTATCAAAGAGAGTTAAGAATTTTTTCAAAGATAAGCCCCGTAATGAGTTACGGGGCTTTAAGGATACATGACATTTGTAAAATCACCTTTTTTTGAATGTAGCTAAAGCCGATATCTCGACCTTGGTTTTATCACAGAAGATCTTCAGGATCGACCCGCATGTGCAGAATTTCTCCTGCCAGCCAACTTCCAATTCCTCTTTCGAAAATTTTACCTCTTTCCATGGTTCCGGCTTTTTACCGTTGGTTGAAGTTTTGACCACCATCACGTGGTTGCATATTGGACACTTTCTTGTTTGTCCGTTTTTTTCTTTTATCATGTATACCTCCCTTGGTATTTACTTTGAAAGAACAAAAATATATTAAGCGCAATATTAGCTTTTAGGTATATATTTGTCAAATTTAAAAAAAAATACCGCTCGGCTTTATACAAGCCGAGCGGGAAGGTGTTCAAGTGCAAAAAAACAATTAATTAAAAATGATCTATTTTGGCCAGGGGAGGGGGCCTCTCTTTGATGGCAAAGTCTTCGTGATCACTGAGATCATCGAAGAAACCCTGAACCGCCATCTTCTTGACTTCCTCAGGTGTGGGAATCTTTCCACTGTGGGCACTGCCTTTCCTCACGATACGAATGGTTTGATCATATACGACCTCTCCCGATCTGTTGACCAATCTTATACGGGATCTCCCGTATTCTCCCGATCCGGCCATGCCCGAATACTCCATCATGAAATATCCGTCCGTTCCGTATTCTTGAGCCAGCTTTGCCGCCTCATCAGTTATCCTCGGTTTCGCCGTCCCGGGTCCGGTTATTTTCACGTCCTCAAATATTCCCGACCCATCCAGTCCCTCGTAAGCAACTCTGTCGTCCGCCAAGATGGAGGTTATCCTTTTTCCTTCATAATCTCTGGCGAAGGGTCTCGCCGTATCTTTTTCCAATTCAAGATGTCTGGGAATGTTGTAGTAGACGTAGGCACCCGAAACCGCCAGTAGAGGAACGTAACTCATGGCGGATACGGCAAACGGAACCATTGGCGCGGCGCACCCTTTAAGGTATGGAGTTAAAAGAAGAAAGGCTAAAAGTAAAAATGAAAATTTTTTCGATCTCATTTTCTCCTCCTTTTTTGGATTTTAATTTACAGCACTTTGACACCTCCGGAAATTTAAACACATTCCAGGAAAATGTCAAATTTCAGATCGGGCCGGGAAGAGTGAACTCGCTTTTGGTTTTTAATGATGAAGATAATGAGTCTATAAGTTGAGGCGCATTATATTTTGGTGTATCATGAGCACGAGCGATCTTGTTTTAATCTTTTTTAAGCGGAATGAAACATTATTGCCCGGTCGTCTAATGGCAGGACGCCAGGTTTTGGTCCTGGAAATCGGGGTTCGAGTCCCTGCCGGGCAGCAGTTATGTGAGACTGACCGAGGTCTCCAAAGTAGCTATATTTAGTAATGCATATTCAGAACCAGTCATGGGCTCGAACCCCTCTAAGGGGGTGCCCTAGACTCATCAGGATTTGATAGAAATCATAGGTTCTATTCTGAGAAATTACATATCAAGGTGTAGCTACTAGAAAAAAATCATCTGAAGGGTGGTTTTTTGGCGTTGTTATAAGTATTATTCGCATTAATGGTTAATGAATACAGAAACAATCATTATGTTCCTATTTGGTATCAAAAACGTTTTGTAAATAATCCGGAGAGAGATTCTAAGTTATTTTATTTAGATCTTAATCCTCCAACAGTTACCGACTCAAAAGGAGTTGCACATTCTTTAAATGCACTGAGATTCAGTGGTTTTAAGAGTTGGCAGGTACCCCAAATCTAGGACACCAATTCTTTCTCCAATAATACTTCACTTTGCCTGGCAAAGGCAACCGGTGCCATATTTAAGGCGGTATGTATCCGCTTAGTGTTGTAATAATAA
>SLDR01000003.1 GCA_007125155.1 Candidatus Campbelliibacteriota bacterium
TACGGCGATCGTCGTTAATTCTCGCTCGTCACCATACATGTAATGGTTTCGGGGTTACCAGGTAACCGCTTTTAATTTGTTTTGACGAGTATACTACACAATTTTTCGAATCGCAAGATTGAGGATCGGCCATCTTCGGCCTCGTTATTCCACTCTTTAAGAACCTCTATTTTTATGTTAATATGGCTTCATTATGATAATTACTTTCAGCGGATTGCAGACATTCAAGATACAGTTCGGTGATACGGTTATTTCCGTTAATCCGGCATCTAAGGAGTCAGTGAATTTCAAGCAACCTGCCAGATTTGGGTCCGATATAACTTTGGTAAGCTTGGCGCATCCCGACTTTAACGGAGTCGATAACAATACCAAGAACGGCAAAACACCCTTTGTAATAGAAGGTCCGGGTGAGTACGAGATAAAAGACATAACGGTTACGGGAATAAGTTCACCGGCTAATTATGAGGGCCGGAATTTCAATACGATATATACGATGAGATTGGAACAGATGAACCTTTGTTTTTTGGGAGCTCTCAATAGCATTGATCTGTCTTCGGATGTTTTTGAGAAGATCGGCGGGATCGATGTCTTGTTCGTTCCCATAGCGGGAGGTAACGTTCTGGATCCGGCTGATGCCTACAAGCTTTCGATCAAACTTGAGGCCAAATTTGTCATCCCTTGTCATTACACCAAGATCGAAGAAAGTTGTGTCTCCGAACTATTGAAGGAGAGCGGAGAGGATGAGATGGATCCGATCGATAAATTGACCTTTAAAAAGAAGGATCTGGAAGGGAAGAATGCGGAGATAAAAGTTCTTTCACCATTAAAATAAAAGAATCATGTTCTCATTGTTAGAGCGGTTGCGAAAAAAACCCAAGGGAACCAGAAAGATGATAGCTTTAGGTATGTCCGTTGGATTTACGGCTTTCATATTTATATTCTGGATCTCCGGTAGTTATATTCAAGGTGTCTCGGTATCAAAGGACAGGTCGGGAGGAGAACCCAGTCCGTTTAGTGTCTTAAGTCGATATACCAATGAATTCCTTGCCGAGGCCGGTAGTGTGATAACGGGCGCAAGGTCCCTTTTTGATGAAATTGGATTTCACCAAACCGAGACATATCAAACCGAGGGTCTTTTGGATGATGAAGAGGATGAAATTTTTACAAAACCTGAAGACCTCTATCAAGAACAGCCTGAGGATGAAGATGTACCGGAAAGTATCGAGGAGGGAGAGGGTGCCGAATTGAGCGAGGTTGACGATGCGATCGAGGTTGATCCCGAGGAAGAGTACGTGGTGGAATACGGTATTTGAAGATGAAAGTGGCGATCATTAGGTTTTATTTGTTATACTTTTGGTCTCATTACATTTATACATGAAAAACAAGAATAAAAAGAACAAAGACGAAAAGAACATACCCCCGGAAGGAAGGAGTGTTATTCCCCATAACATAGTCACGGAAATGAAAGATTCTTATCTTGACTATGCGATGTCGGTCATAACTTCCAGGGCTTTGCCCGATGTAAGAGACGGTTTAAAGCCGGTTCATAGACGTATTCTTTATGCCGCTCATAACATGAACCTGACCGCCGGAGGCAAATTCAGAAAGTCGGCCGCGATCGTCGGTGAAGTATTGGGAAACTATCATCCCCATGGAGATTCATCGGTCTATGACGCTCTTGTAAAGATGGCACAGCCTTTTACTTACAGGTACCCTCTGATAATAGGTCAGGGAAATTTCGGTTCCGTAGACGGGGATTCTCCTGCGGCCATGAGGTATACGGAGGCTAAGATGTCAAAGTTGTCCGGCGAGATGCTCAAGGATATCGAAAAGGAGACCGTTGGATGGCGCTCAAATTATGATGGAACAAAAAAGGAACCCGTTGTCTTGCCGACCACTTTCCCCAATCTGCTTGCAAACGGGACTTTGGGTATAGCGGTCGGAATGGCAACAAACATTCCTCCCAACAATATCCGCGAGATCGCCGATGCCATAATTCATATGGTCAATGACCCCAAGGCGTCCACTGAAGAACTGCTGGAGTTCGTTAAGGGTCCGGATTTTCCGACGGGCGGAGTGGCTTTTAATAAAAATGATATACAGCAGGCGTACGCGACCGGTCGCGGAGGGATAACAACAAGAGGTCACGCTTCCATAGAGGAAGGAAGCGGGGGAGGAAGGTACATATTGATAACGTCAATTCCATACAGGGTAAATAAAGCCGATCTGATCATGAAAATAGCGGATCTCGTAAAGAATAAGAGGATCGAGGGAATAAAAGGATTGAGAGACGAGTCCGCCAAGGACATTCGTGTCGTCGTTGAGCTTAAAGGTACGGCTCATCCGCAGACGGTTCTGAATGCTTTGTACAAACACACTTCTTTGGAAGATACTTTTTATGTGAATATGGTGGCATTGGTCAACGGGGTTCCTCAAACACTTTCTCTTAAGGGTGTACTGGAGCAATTCATATCCCATCGGTTCGAGGTGATAAGAAGAAGAACGGAGTTCGATCTTAACAAGGCTCGTGACAAGGAACATATTCTTTTGGGTTTGAAAAGAGCTCTTGATCACATAGATAAGATAATAAAGCTGATCAAGTCATCAAAAGATACAAAGGTGGCCCATTCGAATTTAATGAAGGAGTTCAAATTCTCTGATAGACAGGCGACCGCAATACTTGAAATGCGTCTTCAGAAGCTGGCCGGTTTGGAGAGAAAGAAGATAGAGGATGACCTTAAGAACACCCAAATACTTATAAAGAAACTGGAAGCCATACTTAAAAGCCCCAAGAAGGTCCGTTCCATAATCATCTCGGAAACAAAAGAGATAGCGGAAAAGTTCGGTGATGAAAGACTTACCACGATCTCTCCCAACAGTGTCGGATCATTTTCGACCGAAGATCTTATACCCGATGAGGAGAATGTTCTCGTAATGACCGCCGGTGGGTATATCAAGAGGACCAGCCCTCAGGAGTATCGTACTCAAAAAAGAGGAGGAATCGGGGTTATTGACCTAAACACCAAGGAAGAGGATTTTGTTACAACGTTTTTGACGGCCACCACTCACAGTGATGTTCTATTCTTCTCCAATGCCGGTAAGGTCTATAAACTGAAGATGTACGAGATACCCGAAGGAAGAAGATCGACAAAAGGCAAATCGATCATGAATTTTCTTCCTCTCGCCTCCGATGAAAAGATAAGCTCGGTCCTCGCCATGCCCAGTGATATCAAAAAAGAGGAAGATTATGCTGTATTCATGGTAACTAAACACGGAACGGCAAAGAAGGTGAAGGCGCGCGATTTTTATGAGGTTCGAAGAAGCGGATTGATAGCGATAAAATTGAATAAGAAAGACAGTCTGGTCTCGTCATCTTTTATCGGACCGAAAGACACCGCGGTTATAACGACGTCAAAGGGCCAGACAATAAGATTCAAGTCCAAAGATATCCGTCTTATGGGACGTGCCGCCGTAGGCGTGCGCGCAGTGAGGCTGAAAACGAGCGATGTCGTCATAAGTGCGGATGTTGCACGACAGGGATATAAAGATCCCGTGTTGCTGGTATTGACAAAAAAAGGTTACGGTAAAAAGACATCACTCTCTGAATATAAAGTGCAAAAAAGGGGAGGGTCCGGAATAAAGACAGCCTCCGTCACCGATAAGACGGGAGCTATCATTGTTGCGCGGGTGGTTGAGGAAGAGCGCGAGTTGATAGCGGTTTCCAAGAAATGTAACGTGATCAGACTGACCGTTGAGGAGGTGCCCAGATTGGGTAGACAGACACAGGGAGTTAGGATAATGAAGCTCAGACAAGGCGATTCTTTGGCCGCCGGTGTTTGTTTTTGACACTTGACTTATACCCACATCATACCGTTTTGAGAACCGTCTTTGTGTTATAATACCAGCATGTCGATTTTTCTTGATCCGAAAAAGGCTATAGAACCACTGAACATAATACCGGGTATGAATGTTGCCGACATCGGATGCGGTTCGGGTTATTATACGTTCGCGGCCTCCGAAAAGATGGATAATGAGGGAAAGATATATGCTGTTGATGTCAGGAAGAATGTTTTAGAGAAACTTGCCGCCGACGCCAAGGAAAAGGGCGTATCGATAGTAGAGACGATATGGGGCAATGCCGAATTGGAGGGCGGAACGAAGATAGCGGATGAATTTGCCGATGCGGTCATAGCTTCAAATATTTTTTTTCAAGTTGACGATAAAAAGGCTCTGGTCAAGGAGCTTTTCAGGATAACAGGACCCGGAGGTAAGCTTCTGGTCATCGATTGGAGTGATTCATTCGGTGGGTTAGGACCTCCTCAGGAGTATTTGGTATCTCCTGAGGAGATAAAGAGCATATGCCAATCGACCTCTTTTTATTTTGTGGAAGAGATCAAAGCGGGTGCTCATCATTACAAGCTGTTGTTCAAGAAGGTTCAATAAAATTTTTCCATGTCTTCTTTAAAAGAAATGTCAACCTTTCAGCTTGTGGTAACGGGCATCTTCGGTATTGCCGCTGTGGTGGCGACAGCCGTTTTTGCGCTTGCCAATTTCGGGGGTGATACCAGGTATTTGGTGTTTCTCGAACTTTGGGGATCGGTTGATGAGAAGGTCATGGAAGGGTGGCTTGAAGAAAACTTTTCGGATCATCCGGAACTAAGGGTAAACTACAAATATATTCCGGAAAGGAGGTTTGACGAAGAGCTTTTGGAGGCCATGTCGTTGGGGAGGGGTCCGGATATGGCGCTGATCTCTCAAGATCAGGTGACCAGGCATGAAAAAAGGATCGTGCGTATTCCTTTCAGTCATTATTCGGAACGTGACTTCAGGGATATTTTTACTCAGGCCGGCGAGGTTTTTATGGATCAGAAAGAAGGATTCATATACGGTTTGCCCGTATTGGTTGATCCGTTGGTCATGTACTGGAACCGTACCTTCACCAGAGCATCCGGGTATCCTCGTCCTCCGGTTAGATGGGGTGATTTTGCCGACTTTGTTACAGATAACGTAAGACAGGAAAGAAGGGACATCGTTGTCAGTGCTGCAGGATTGGGAGAATATGACAACATTGAACACTCCAAGGCCATATTGAGCACCCTGATATTTCAAGCCGGTGGAAAGATAATTGACGGGAGACCCGAAAACTTCAAAGTTAATTTGTCCGACCGGTTCAATATGCCGGTAAGGCCCGCCGAATCGGCCCTTTTGTTTTATACGGACTTCTCCGACCCGGGAAGGCTTATATATACCTGGAACAGAAGAATGCCGAATTCTTTCAATGTTTTCGTTGATGAGAAAATGGTTGTCTACTTCGGTATGAGTTCCGATTATGCCAGAATAAAGGAAGCAAATCCTTTTCTTGATTTTGACGTCGCCTTGGTTCCTGAAAATGAGAGCGGTTTAACTTCTTCTTACAGCAACGTCACGGGCCTGGTCATAATGCGTTCAACCAAAAATTTCCCCGCCGCTTTAAGGGCTATTGATCATATGGCGTCGGGTAATTCCTTGAACATGCTCTCAGCGAGCCTCCAGGGGATACCTCCTTCCAGGAATGATCTTTTGGTGAGACCCGATACGGAGCGGTTTCAGTTGCCGGTCTTTTATGAAGCCGCCAGAAGATCGTTCAGTTGGGTCGATCCCTTTCCGGAAAGAACGGATGAGATATTTTCTGAGATGGTTGTAACAGTGGTCGATAGAGATTCAGAGGTGTTCGATGCGGTCGAAAGAGCTCGTCGGCAACTTGAATCGTCATTAAGAGATCTTTGATGTCATGCTTATAAGATCAAAATTTTTTGAATATTTATTTATTTCAATACCGGTACTTTCGACCCCTTTTGTTCTACGGGCCCAAAATCCGCTGGTTCCTTGCGAGGATGGTTGTAATTTTTGTGATCTTGTTCAGCTTGGCTGGAACATTGTTCATTTTATCGCCTGGATAGTAATTCCTCTGGCCGCAATTGCGTTCGCTTGGGCCGGCTTTTTATATCTTACATCCGGAGGAAGTCAGGATAAGATAAGCAGAGCTCATTCAGTATTCAAAAAGGTGGCTATCGGACTTATTTTTGCTCTTGCCGCTTATTTGATCGTTCATATGATAATTGTCGGTTTGACAAGATACGATACCGTTGAAGGCATAACGGGAGAATGTCCTCCCCTAACAAGGTGGACGCCTTTTTAATCGTTAATTCTTAAATGAATGTGAAAAAAATAAATACCATCTTGATCAATTTCCGTCATGCATACTATTCGGTCTTGGTTTCTTTGTTGGTCATTAATACATTTCCGGCTTTGGTTTCGGCTCAAGGAACCAATCCGCCGGGTTCTATGAATCCTTTGACGGTGGACAGTTTTTATGAGTTCATTAAAATGATCCTTCAGAACATCGTTGTTCCGATCGGAGGCCTGATAGCGGTTATGGCCATAATTTATTCCGGATTTTTGTTTGTCACAGCCCAGGGCAATACGGAACAGCTCTCCAGAGCCAGATCGGCCTTTTTGTGGGCGGTCATAGGAGGTCTTATACTTTTGGGCGCCTGGCTTTTGGCTACAATGATAGAATCGACCATAGATCAGATAACACCGTGAGGTTGAATGTAGTCTGCAGAAAAAGATCCATATAATAATCATGAACCGACTTTACTATTACTATATAATCCTGTGCGCTTATCTATTAACGGTTCCCGAGCCGGTCTTTGCTCAGGGAATGACATTCAGGGAATTTGTATTGACCACTATAAGACCCATAGTTAACAGCGTACTGGTCATTATGTATGCACTCTGTCTACTTCTTTTTCTCTGGGGATTGGCGAAGTTCATACTTAATGCGGGGGATGAGACGGAAAGAAGGAAAGGTAAGAGCTTTATGCTTTGGGGTTTGATAGCACTTTTGGTTTTGGCTGTATTTTATGCGGTTGTTTATGTTGTGGCCGGTTCCTTCTTCGGTTTGACCTCGCCGGGTTATTTACCTGAAAGTGGAGGGTTTAATATTCCCAATTATTAGTTTAAAGGTAAAGGTATTATGAATACTTTAGATGACATCCTTATTCTTTTCTGGAACCTTATCGATGGTCTTGTCGTTATCGTTGTGGCTTTGGGATTGGTGTTTTTTCTTTGGGGACTGGCCAAGTTCATTTTGAATGCCGGTGATGAAAAGGGGAGAGAGGCCGGGAAACAGGTGATGTTCTGGGGTATCATAGCTCTTTTCGTTATGATATCTGTTTGGGGTATAATTAATTTTCTTCAGTCGGCAATTTTCGGCAATGGAGGAATAGAGGATCCTTGGGATATTCCGAGTATCTGAAATTTAACCCCGAGTCCCAACTTATCCCCATATTAATTGATTATTTGAGGAAATCTATTATCATTATAACTAAGCCTTAAAAGCTTATTTATTAATAGTTTATTATAAACATATATGAAAAAGTTGTATTTAACTTTGAGTGTTGTCGGGTTTGTGGCCCTGACCCCCATGGTGGCAAGCGCTATAGTCGAAGGCGGATTTGATGGTCTTATACAGAACATCTTGGCGATCCTGGATCTTATAGTGATCCTCATAATCGCTCTTGCACTTGTATTCTTCCTTTGGGGAGTCGCAAAGTTCATATTGAACGCAGGAGATCCGGAAGAACAGAACAAAGGAAAGAGCATAATGTTCTGGGGAATAATAGCACTCTTTGTAATGGTGGCCGTTTGGGGACTTGTAAACTTCCTTGAGGACGCACTGGTCGGACCCGGAACCGTTACACCTCCGGAAACCCCGGGTAAATAGTATCGTTTGAGAATCCTGAACCTTGATCATTCATCAAGGTTCAAATCAAGCAATGTGAAGGTGTTTTGTTGAAATATGGATATAACAGATATTCTAAATGCGATCAATCGGCAGATACTCAACCCGATCATATTCCTTCTTTTCTTTTTAGCCTCAATCTACTTCGTCTGGGGATTGATTAAGTTCCTGGCGAATTCCGACAGCGATGAAGCGCGGACAGAAGGTAAGAGCCATATGGTTTGGGGAATTGTCGGGATGATAATCATGGTAAGTGCTTATGCGATCCTCGCACTGGTTACACGCTCGTTTGGAGTTGATATGCCTTTTGAATCGCAATAGAATCCAATTGACACCTTTTGAAGGTAAAGAGATGTAAAAAACAAGATCCGGCGTACGGCGGATCTTGTTTTTTACCGGTTTAGCGCCTCGGTTACTTTTGAGCGATATGAAAATGGGATAATATTGAAAGTATAATACGGCGAAGGGATCCCTTCGCCGTATCAAAAGATCTAAGGATGACCTTGGGTCCACGCCCAGATCACCAGTGCCGTCTCAAAGTAGTCGACACTCCGGTATTGCAGGCGTAACGGCCTGCTTTCCACCGGCCGGGTTTTTTCTGAGGGGTATATACCGAGGTGTCTACTTCGGTTCATTACCTCCAGTTTCCCCGGGAATGACACAGGTTCTATCCTGTAATAATTCCCCCGGGGTGGAACCGGGATTGTTATTACAGGCGACCACGATTCGTGGTCTATGATGTCGGCGTAAACCACCCTCAGGTTCCAGATCTCACCTCTGTCTTGCCTTTCGACAAGGTCCCGAGGTGGTTCGGGGTCTTCGAGGAACTTGAACAGTTCGCTCCTCGGTACTTCTCCCAAATACGGTCGGTATTCAGGATATCTTTCCGGTTCAGGGATCTTTTCGATAACATAGATCCCTATGACCAGGATTAGCGCGGGAGCGATCAACCATTTTGCCCATCTGGGTCCGAACATGAAGAGTAGGGCAATGGCAAGGACCGTTATTTGGATGGGCCAAAAGACCTCGACTTCCCACAACCAATTCCATAATTGGGGATGCAATTCCCTGGTTAGTAAAACTAACAAGAGATAACACCCCAATACGACCAAAAGCGTTGCTTTGGCCGCAAGAAACTCGGCAATTCCTGAAGTGCCGGGTATGGATTCGGTGACACCGTTACTCTCTGAGATCCTCTTGGCTATTTTTATTAACACCAAGAGGATCAACGTCATCGGTAAAATGAGTCCAATTGCGATCATTATGTAGTGCATCATCTGTGCCCTCCTTCCTTTAAGTTTAAAAAGTTCTACCGGTTAAATAGTAAAATAATTTGCCGGTTTAGTCAACTTATTTCGCACAGCATCCAGATTTTTTTAAAATAGAAAAAGGCCGATATTAGAATATCGGCCTTTGAACACAAGACATCAGCTATCCGGTTTCTCCCTCGGAGCGGGCTCCGAATCGTTTTTGGAGCGTTTTGATCCGGGCGGTTCACTGAGCGGAATTGCCACAGGTGGATGTTCTCGGCCTCCACTTCGCTCGAACCATGTGGTTACACTGCTCTCTTTGGAACCCACATTGGAGCTCTTCTCGATCTCCCTGACGGTTTCCGAGGCAATGTTCGGATCAACTCCGAGGTCGGATTGAGATTTGATCATGAGCCGTAAGGCCTTTGATCGTCCCTCTCCTAAAAGGACCTCGGCCTTTTTAAGGCCTTCGTGTTGCGCTACGACGCCCTGAGCCGTGTATATTTCAGTTTGTTTCGCTTGCAGGGCTTCGGCTAACTTTTTGGTATCGCCGTGCGCCTCCCAGTCAACAAGACGAAAAGCTTTCATCGCGAATCCGATTCCCGGGACTATTCCTTCTCCTCCCAGCCCTTTCGCTTCCAGCTTTTCGGACTTCGTCATTTCTTTCTCAACTGATGAAGGTCCGTTACCTTCCTGATATTCATCGTCGTGTCTCAGATGTTTGTAGATCCCGTGGCTGATCTCATCCAACAGACTCAGGATATCGTTAAGGCCCTTTTCCCCATTTTCCGCTTCTTTTAGAGCCTTATAATAATCCTTATCTGTCTTTTTACCTCTCTTTTTGAGATCTTCCAGCTTCTCTCTGGCGTCCATGTATTCTTCCACTATTCGTTGATAGTAGGTTGCGGTGCAGTTGAACAGCATCATGTGCCTCTCGATCGGTGAGCCGTGAGCTTTCTTAAGTTTGATCCAGAATGCATAGGTCAAGGGAGCCGGTTCGTAGAGTTCTTTGTATCCGTCACCTTTGTTTCCGTCAGGGTCGCCTATGTCCGGATCATATGTATCGTGGGCGAATTCACCTCTTTTGGGATCTGTCGCATTTTTACCTTTATGGACAGCCACCCTGTGAGTGGCGAAGAAGTCTTCAATTCCCGCTTCCACCGCACCGTCCAAAAGAGGGTAGAAATTACCCATATAATAGTATATGGGAGTAACCGGGATCACGAGTTGCCACGTCGGCAATAGAAGCAGGTTGATCTTCGAGTTATCTCCGGCCAATTCAACCCCCTGCTTATAAACCGGGCGGTAGGAAACGAAAAGAAGATTGTCAACTTCCTTACCCTGATTGGGAGATACCCTAATTCTGTTTTTGAGGGACGGTTCCGTCGCCGGCCCGCCTGTTCCACCGCTTTCTTCGAGTCTTTTTCGGTCCACTTTGAATCTGTGGATGTAGACCTGCGGCCAGTACGGGCTGATAAACCGAATACCGAATTTTTCCCATAGGAATTCATGGAACGGTTTTGTGTAGTTGCTCACGTCCCTGAAGAATACCTTCAATCTTTCTTTTTCATCTTTTGTTTTTACGATCCATCTTCGTCCGTCAGAGTCTTCGGCACTGGATAGTTTATATCCGCCAACATTGACCCAAATTTCTTGAAGGTTCTCACCTCTGTTCTTAAAGACCGCAGTGCCTCTGGGCGGTTGAAAGAACCACCATCCCATACTCGATAGGATTATTATTAGCACTATGGCAGAGATGGCGTTTAGCGCCAGGATCGCTACAAGAATTAAAAATACCGTGAGATATTCCATTTTGTCCTCCTTTTTTTTTGTGTTCGTTATCAAAGAATTCTGTCTAGATAATGCTTTAAAAATGAAATATTGTCAATGTTTCAAACTTAGATTCGGGCTTCTTACTGAACGATCTATTTGATAAATTACTGAGAATAATAAGAAAAAACGCCCCATTACGGTTTTATAAGTTCTTTGAAGAATAAACAAAAAAAGTTTCTGATCAGGTCCAGATCGGTTCGAATGTCAGCCGTCTTTCGTCGAGATCGGCATCTAGAAGCTTTACCTTTATTCCGTCACCCAAAGTGAACCTTTTTCCGGCCTCTTTTCCTATGAGGGCGAATGCTTTTTCATCGAATTCATAAAAGTCGTCATTTAGTTTGCTTACATGTATCATTCCGGAGGAAAGGGTGGTCTTCTCTTCGACGTAAAGACCCCAACTTGTTACTCCTGATATTACGGCATCGAAGGTCTTACCTTCATGTTTCTTCATGAACTCCACCTGTTTGAGTTTAATGGATTCCCTCTCCGCTTCAGCTGCCTTTATTTCGGCCTCTGTTGACTCTTTTGCTATAGCTTCAAGGGAAGCCACCTCGTCGGAGCTTATCTTCTTTCCATTAAGTCTTTTTAAGAGAAGGCGGTGGACCACCAGGTCCGGGTACCGTCGAATGGGAGAGGTGAAGTGGGTGTAGTATCTGAAAGCCAGTCCGAAGTGTCCCACGTTCTTTGTAGAGTATACGGCCTTGGCCATTGAACGAATGGTCGCGGTCTTTACCAACGTTTCTTCGTTTTTACCGGTTACCGCTTTAAGCACTCTGTTGAGGTCCTTCGGTCCCAGATCATCCGGTTCAACGGAAACATTGTGTCCGAGAGCATTAAAGAGAATCAAAAGATCTTCCATTTTTTCCGAATCGGGGCGATCGTGAATTCGATATATAACACTTCCTTTTTTTCCTTTGTCTTGCTTGGTCCCTTTATTAAGGAAGTGGGCCACTTCGCGGTTGGCCAAAAGCATCAGGTCCTCTATCAATTTATTGGTGTCAAGGCGTTCTTTTATATATATTCTTTTCGGTGTCCCGTCACCGTCCAGTTCGAAGCCAACCTCGTTGGTATCAAAGTCGAGGGCTCCTTTTTTGAATTTTTTCTTTCTGAGTTTTTTGGCGATCGAGTTGATTATCTTTAACTCTTCAGCCATTTCTCCCTCTCCGGCGTCGATAACCTTCTGCGCTTCTTCATATGTAAATCTTCTGTCGGACGAGATCAATGTTCTTCCGAACCATCTTTTTTTTATTTCCCCATCCTCTGTTATGGAGAAGACGGCGGAGAAGGCGCGTTTTTCTTCATTGGGGTTCAGACTGCAAAGATCATTTGAAAGAACCTCGGGGAGCATCGGTATGGTCCTGTCCACCAGATAGACCGAAGTTCCTCTTTTGCGGGCCTCTTTGTCGATCTTCTCTCCTTCGTTAACGTAGAAAGAAACGTCGGCAATGTGGATACCGACCTCCCATGTGTCTCCTACGGTTTTTTTAATAGACAGGGCGTCATCGAAATCTTTTGCGTTTTCAGGATCAATCGTAAACGTCTTTCTGTCTCTCATATCCTTTCGACCTTCTTTGCCGATCGATATTTCTGACAGCTCCGTTTTGAGACCTTCCGCCTCTATAAGAATTTTTTCCGGAAATTCGGTCTCAAATCCTTTTTCTTTCACTATGGCGTTCATCTCAACGTTGTGCTCGCCGGCTTTTCCTATGATCGAAACCACCTTTGCTTGAGGATTTTTTTTATGGTCATCCCAGCGGATCATTTTAACCACCGCTTTGTGACCTTCGCGGATGTTTTTTGGGGGGTCGGATATCTGAAAACTCCTGTAGGATCTTCTGTCATCGGGAGTTAGGTAATAGGTCCCGTTGGATCTTTCTATGGTGCCAACGAATTCCTGTCTTGCTCGGTTGATGATCTTGATAACCTCGCCTTGGATCCTCCGGCCTTTTCTGAGGGATCGAATCGAGACCTTCACCTCGTCGCCGTGCAAGGCCGTGTTTAAAAAGTTCTCTTGTATCTCTATGTCTTCTTTGAATATTTCAGACCCGAGATAACCCACGCCGTGGGAGGTTATGCTTATTACCCCTTCAAAGATGTTCTTTTTTTTGTCCCTAACGTTTTTTTTGCTCGATGATCTTTTCATGTTGAGTTTTATAATATACCATAAACTTATTTTGAAAAAATCGTCTCTTGATATTCTTAAAGAACTTTGAGGCAATTGACCTTTGTCGTCGGCTTTGCTAGGATAGCCATCATGTTGAAGATAAGATTACAGCGTGTCGGTAGGCGTCATCAGCCAAGTTTCCGTATAGTTGTCATTGAATCCACGAAAGGACCGAAGAGTGGCGGTTTTGTGGAGATATTGGGAAGCTATGATCCGACCCAAAAAGAAAGGACTCAGATCAAGTCAGAGCGTGTCGAGTACTGGATCTCAAATGGGGCCAAGTTGTCCGGGACCGTTCATAACCTTTTGATAACCCAAGGAGTCATCAAAGGTGAAAAGGTGAATGTCTTGCCTCGAAAAACACCCTTGGTTACCGAAGCTCCCGATGAGAAAAAAGAGGATGTGAAAATAGAGGAAAAAGCATCCGAAACCTCTGAGGGGGTGGCGGATGAAGAAAGTTCCGCTTCAGAGGATGTCGCAGGTGGTAAGGAGACCGAAGGTGAGGTATCCGAGAACGGGGAGCTTGAGACCGGGTCCGAGAAAGATGCCGAGGAAGGGGAACCGGCCGGTGAGATCGAAAGCGGTAAAACCGAGACCGAGGCAGAGGAGGGGTCCGATACAACCAAAGAGGAGGGGTCCGATACAACCAAAGATGAACCCGACGAGGTTGCAAAAAAAGCATCCGAGAAATGAGCGCTCGAGGATCGTTATATATTTTAAGCCGAATTTGATCGGTCCTTTTTGTTTATAGATGTTATTGACAGATTCAAAAAAGATGCTTAAACTTCGTAAAGCAGGCATTTTGTGGCGGCATCCTGTCGCCCCAACGGTCGAGTTATCTGCATAGATTGTTTTTTACGAGTTAATTCTGAATTTATGGAAAAGGATCAGGAGTTCTTAGAGTATGTGATAAAGTCTTTAGTTGATAATCCCGACAAAGTGAAGGTCGACAGAAAGGTCGACGAAATGGGAGTTCTTATGACTCTCGATATTGATCCGGCCGACATGGGAAAGGTCATCGGCCGATCCGGGAATACCGCCAAAGCTATTAGGACTTTACTTAGAGTTGTGGGAATGAAGAACAATGCCCGCGTTAATCTTAAGATAAATGAGCCAAAGGGAGGTTCAGGCGGACACAAAGGCTATTCCGACGAACCTGCGAAGAAAGATGTAGATGAAGCCATGAGCGATCTGAAGCTCTAATGAGACTGGTATCATCATATCTTATTCATTCCGACGAAAGCTCCGGACTTACCGGGGTTTTTGTTTATAGATCTGTTGATGTTAAAAATATATTATCATGATAACTTTTCATGTTATTACCCTCTTTCCCGAGGTGGTGGAACCTTATCTTAAAACCTCCATACTCGGAAGGGCGATCGAAAAAAAGAGAGTATCAGTTAAACTCTACGGCTTAAGGGATTATCTTGAAGACCCCCGTGAGCGGGTCGACGGGAGACCGTTCGGAGGAGGTCCGGGAATGGTGATACGTCCCGAACCTGTCGTAAGGGCGATAATGAAGGCCAAAGGAAGAAAGAAGAATGTTAAGATCATCTTTTTTGACAGAAAAGGAAAGCGATTTACCAATGATCACGCCATACATCTATCTTCGAACTATCGCCATTTGGTACTGGTGTCCGGACGTTATGAGGGTATAGACGCCAGGGTTTATGAGGTCCTTAAAGATAGGGGTGATAATGTAGAACGCTTATCTATGGGATCTTATATTTTGACCGGAGGCGAGATCCCGGCGCTGGCGGTCATAGATTGCGTATCCAGACAGATAAGAGGGGTGCTGGGGGACCCTGACTCTTTGGAGGAAGGTCGCTCTGCAGGACGGTCCGTTTACACCAGACCGCAATCCTTTTATCACGGAAAAAGAAAGTATTCGGTCCCCGGAGTGTTGACCTCCGGCCATCATTCCAAAATAGAAAAGTGGAGGAGAGGGAGAGCTTAGAAAGGTTGTATTTAAAGAATATTATCCGGTATTGTTGACTTTTTTTCATAAGGATGTAATATGTTTTTTCATATACGGCTTTTGATTGAGTTGAGGCAGCCATCTCAAGGCGGAGACACTTGAATAATCATTAAAGGATAATCAATATCATTGACCTCTATTATTTTATAGGTTTTTAGTTTGTTCTCGTAACGGACCGAATTTTTTGGTCCGGCGGAGTTTTTTGTGTCTTAAGAGATAATTATTATAAAAAATATTAATGGTTTTTAGCTTATGAGTCCAAATTCTTCTTCAACCAGTGTCGGTTTTTACCCGAAAAAACATTTCAAGGCCTATCGGGAACCTCTTATGGAGATCCCCGATCTCGTTAAGGACCAGCGGGAATCTTTTGACCGTCTGATCAAAAACGGTCTTAAGGAAGTGTTTCAAGAGTTCTCTCCGATAAAGGATTTTTCGGAGAAGAAGTTCGAGCTCGTTTTCGGTGATATAGAGTTGGGAGAGCCGACTATGACAGAACAGGAAGCGAAGGAGTATAAACTTTCATACGAGGCTCCTCTTAAAGTGAAGGTAACACTCAAGAACAAAGTATTGGGAACCGAGAAGGAGCAGGAGATCTTCATGTCCGAGGTCCCGATGATGACGAAAAACGTCACTTTCATAATAAGCGGAATCGAGAGGGTTATAGTTCCTCAGCTCGCTCGTTCTTTCGGTGTTTTTTTCACATCCTCGATAATAAAGGGAGACCGTTATTTCGGTGCCAAGATCATACCTTTGCGAGGTGTTTGGATAGAAATGGAAACCGAACCTGATGAAGCAATATATGTTCGTCTTGACCGAAAAAGGAAGATGCCGGTAACCTCGCTGCTGAGAATATTGGGAGCCGAGAGCGATAAACAGATAAAGGCTTTGTTCTCAGGTAATGAAAAAGCACTTTATCATATAAACAAAACACTGGAAAAGGATATCGCCAAGACGGTTGATGAGGCCGCGGTCGAGCTTTACAAACGACTTCGTGACGGAGATCTGGCGACACCCGAGAATGCCCTGGCTTTTATTCGTTCTCTATTCTCTTCGGATAGATATGATTTCTCAAAGGTCGGACGGTTTAGATTCAATCAAAGATTCAATTTACCTGTTGATAAGAAGGATATCGAAAAGAGAGAGATAACCAATGAAGATCTTTCACTTATAATAGGTCACATTGCCGAACTTAACAGCGACCCTCAGGCAC
This sequence comes from Candidatus Campbelliibacteriota bacterium, assembly GCA_007125155.1. Taxonomy (GTDB): domain Bacteria; phylum Patescibacteriota; class Minisyncoccia; order Phycocordibacterales; family CSBR16-193; genus SKVL01. The sequence goes on from SLDR01000003.1 coordinate 16,222, forward strand.
AGGAAGATGACATAGATCACTTGGGATCTCGTCGGGTCAGATATTTTGATGAAACTTTTCAACAGAAAGTAAGAGTGGGGATGGCCCAGATGAAGAGGAATATACAGAACAGAATGTCCACCATCGAGACCGAGATGACCCTTCCGGTCAATTTCATAAGCCCAAAACCGTTACAGGCCCGTATTAAGGAGTTCTTCACCACCAATCAGCTTTCCCAGTTCATGCAACAGGAGAATTCCTTGACGGAGATAGAGCATCTCCGTACTCTATCGGCACTAGGTCCCGGCGGGTTGAATCGAGCCAGAGCCGGATTTGAGGTCCGTGATGTTTACCCTTCGCACTACGGACGCCTGTGTCCCGTACATACTCCTGAAGGCGCCAACATCGGACTCATATTAAGACTTACTCTTTACGCGAGAGTTAATGAATTCGGAATGATAGAGTCTCCTTACGCGAAAGTTAAAAAAGGTGTCGTAACCGGAGAGATATCATACATGAGTGCCCTTGAGGAAGAGAACCACAAGATCGCTCATGCCGCAGTTGACATGGATGCATCAGGTCGTTTACTCGGAGATGAGGTTTCAGTTAGAATAAAGGGTTCTAATGGAATGGTTCCGCCGGAAGAAGTTGATTATATAGATGTGGCAACCGGTCAGGCATTTTCCATCGCAACATGTCTTATTCCTTTTTTGAGTCATGACGACGCCAACAGGGCTCTTATGGGCTCCAACATGCAAAAACAAGCGGTTCCATGTATCGTTCCTGAAGCGCCGATCGTTGCGACGGGGATCGAGGACAGGGCCGTTAAGGATATGGGTCGTGTTATCTGTGCTGAAGAACCCGGTGAGGTAACTTATGTCGATGCTCGTAAAATAGTTATGAGAGTTAAAGGCGGAAAAGAAAAGACATATCCTTTGATACAGTTCTTAAAAACCAACAGTTTTACCTGTTTTCATCAGCGTCCCGCAGTAAATAAAGGTCAGAAGGTCAAAAAAGGTGATCTTCTTGCTGACATATCTTCAAGTGATAACGGTCAGATAGCCTTGGGTCAGAATGTTTTCGTGGCATTCATGTCCTGGTCGGGAGCCAATTATGAGGATGCCATCATTATATCGGAGCGTCTCATAAAAAACAGCAAATTCACCAGTATTCACATAGAAGAGTTCGTTGTTTACGTAAGGGATACCAAACTCGGACCCGAAGTCACAACTTGCGACATACCCAATGTGGGCGAGGTCAAACTTCGAAACCTTGATGAAGATGGGATAATCCGCATGGGAGCCGAGGTTGAGACAGGAGATATACTTGTGGGTAAAATAACCCCCAAGGGAGAGACTCAACTGACACCGGAAGAGAGACTTCTGCGTTCTCTATTCGGTGAGAAAGCTCGCGATGTCAAGGATACCTCCAAAAGGATAGAGGGAGGAAAAAGAGGTCGAGTTATAGGTATTAAGGTGTTCTCCAGAGAAAAGGGGGACAAACTAGAGTCGGGTATCATTAAGAGGATCCATATTGAAGTGGCTCAGATCAGAAACATCATCGTCGGCGATAAGTTGGCCGGCAGGCATGGGAATAAAGGTGTTATTTCGAAGGTTCTCCCGGAGGAAGATATGCCGTACATGTCCGACGGTACACCTGTTGATGTTATATTGACACCTCTTGGTATACCCAGCAGGATGAACCTGGGTCAAATATTGGAGATGCACCTGGGGATGGCCGCCAACACACTGAAGTATCAGGCGATCGTACCGCCCTTTGCGGGGGCTAATGCCGAAGAGATAAAAGACGAACTTGAGAAGATCGGCTTTAATAGAAGCGGAAAGACGAAGCTTTATGATGGAAGGACCGGAGAAGCCTTCGATCAAGACGTTGCTGTAGGTTATATGTACATTCTTAAGCTTCACCACATGGTGGAAGACAAGATACACATGAGATTCATTGGCCCGTATTCTCTGATAACCCAACAGCCTCTCGGAGGAAAAGCGCAGAACGGAGGTCAGAGGTTGGGAGAGATGGAGGTCTGGGCTCTATTGGGTTACGGATCCGCTTACAACCTTAGAGAGATGCTTACCATAAAATCCGATGACATATCGGGGCGTTCCGCCGCTTTTGATGCCATGGTGAAGGGTGAACCGATAAAACAGCTTAACACCCCCGCTTCATTCAACGTCTTGTTGAACACTTTGCGTGGTATCGCATTGGATATAGATCTCAAAAAAGAATAAAAATTATTTAAAAAATAAGTAGTTCGCCTATTATTATGAAAACCAGTTCCTACAATCAACAAAAACGAGCCACGATAAACGATTTCGACTCGATCACGCTGAAGCTGTCTTCACCGGAGCGGATCCAGTCTTGGTCCCATGGAGAGGTAACGAAACCCGAGACCATAAATTATCGTACGCAAAGAAGTGAGAAGAACGGCCTCTTTGATGAGAAGATATTCGGTCCGGAAAAGGATTATGAATGTTACTGCGGAAAGTATCGAGGAATTCGTTACAAAGGGATCATATGTGAGAAGTGTGGGGTCGAGATAACCCGATCGGTGGTTCGCCGTGAACGTATGGGTCATATCAAGTTGGCTGTTCCGGTCGCCCATATTTGGTTTTTAAGGGGTATACCCTCAAGGATAAGTCTTATAATGGGGATTCCCATGTCGGACGTTGAAAAGGTAATGTATTTCTCCGGTTATATAATTACCCATGTTGATGAAGATGAAAGGGCCAGGTTGTTGAAGGAGGTTGACTCAGAGTATAAGGCAAAGGTCAAGGATCTGGATGTAAAAGAAAAGGAAGCTCTAAAAGAGAGGCTGGAGACGGCCAAGAAAGAGATAAAGAGCGTTCGTAAAGGAATGGTCCTTAATGAGATACAGTGCCACAAGTATTCGATGCGCTATGGATCATTGTTCGAGTCTGGTATAGGGGCTGAGGCCATTTATGAGATATTCAAGCAGATAGATCTTAAAAAACTCGAAGAGGATCTTCTCTCAGAACACGAGAAGGCCGGCGCCGCTGAAAAGCTGAAGCTCACCAAGAGGCTTTCGTTGGTTCAGTCATTGATATCGGCCGATCTGAGACCGGAGTGGATGTTTCTTACTCACATCCCCGTCATACCTCCCGCCTTAAGGCCCATGGTTCCACTGGACGGTGGAAGATATGCCACTTCCGATGTTAACGATCTTTATCGTAGGGTTATAAACAGGAACAACAGACTTAAAAAATTAAAGGATATACAGGCACCGGAGGTTATCTTAAGAAATGAAAAACGTATTCTTCAGGAAGCTGTTGATGCTTTGATAGATAATTCAATGAGGCAGGGAAGCTCCCAGATCTCCGGACAGGCTCAAAAGATCGCCCTTAAATCACTTGCCGACAACCTTAAAGGAAAAAGAGGTATCCTGAGAAGGAGCTTGCTCGGTAAAAGAGTTGATTATTCAGGACGGTCGGTCATCGTTATAGGTCCGGAGTTGTCTCTGGACGAGTGCGGATTGCCCAAGCATATGGCCCTGGAACTTTTTAAACCTTTTGTTATATCGGGGATATTAAAGAGAGAGTTGGCCTATAACATAAGAGGAGCGAGCAGGCTGATAGAAGAGGGAACCCCGGAAGTTTGGGAGATATTGGAGAATGTCATAGAAGGGAAATATGTTCTTCTTAATCGTGCGCCAACTCTTCACCGTCTTGGTATGCAAGCCTTCAAGCCTCTATTGATAGAAGGTAACGCCATCCAGATACATCCATTGGTCTGTCCCGCATTTAATGCCGATTTTGACGGCGACATGATGGCGGTTCATGTACCTCTTTCGGAAGAGGCTCAGTTCGAAGCTCGAGACATCATGGCCTCCGATAAGAACATACTTAAGCCCGGTAACGGTGATCCGATAATCAGTTCGAAGCTTCTCGACATAGTTTTGGGGTGTTACTGGATGACGAAGGTCCTTGAAGGCGAGAAAGGGGAAGGCCGTATCTTCGCAAGTCCCAATGAGGCCATAACCGCATATGACTTCGGTCACGTAGGTTTTAGAGCACGTATCAAGGTGCTTGCTTCCGACAAGCCAAAGTACAAACATTTCAACGAAGGTCTTTTTGAAACATCTGTTGGACGACTTTTCTTCAACAGTGTTCTTCCGAGTGATTTCCCTTACGTCAACGATGAGATAGACAGAAAGCGGATGGCGGGAATCGTGGACGACCTTATACAAACCTATGGTATAGAGAATATTCCTTCCATCATGGACAAGATAAAGGATTTCGGATTCAAGTATGCGACACATTCCGGAATTACATGGGGAATAGATGAGGTTCGTATTCCTGAGAAGAAAGAAGAGGTGATCGCCGCTTCGAAAAGAGAATCCGACAGGGTTTTTGAGCATTATGAAATGGGTCTGCTTTCAGCGAATGAAAGGATAAGAAAGAATATCGAGATATGGCATAAAGCTAAAAATGATGTCGAGGCTCTTTTGCCCGATACCTTCAAAAATACGGACTCCGCATATGATATGTGGCAGTCCGGCGCCAGGGGATCTCTTTCTCAAATAACACAGATGGCCGGAATGAAAGGTCTGATCCAAAAGACGGCCGGAGACATAATGGAATTCCCGATCATCTCATGCAGTAAGGAGGGTCTAAGTCCGATCGAGTACTTCATAACGACCCACGGATCGAGGAAGGGCCAGACCGATACCGCCTTAAAGACGGCACAGGCCGGTTATTTAACAAGAAGACTGTTCGATGTTGCACAAGATGTCATAGTCAGGGAAGAAGACTGCGGGACCAAGGAGGGTCTTTTGGTTAGCAAAAAGACGGCCTCCGGAATAAGTGATTCAATGGTCAAGGCCGTTAAAGGGAGATTCTTGGCTGAAGACGTCAAAGATTCTTCGGGAAAGACTCTTTTCAAGAAAGGCGAATTCATTGAAAAGGATGACGCGGTAGCCATAGAGGAAGCCGGAATAGAAGAGGTTCTGGTCTACTCTCCTCTTACGTGTAAGAGCAGGCAGGGCATATGTGTAAAATGTTACGGCGTTGATTTCGGTAATAATAAGATAGTCGAGATCGGCGAAGCTGTCGGAACCGTTGCCGCTCAGGCCATAGGTGAACCCGGTACCCAGCTGACAATGCGTACCTTTCACGCCGGAGGCGCCGCCTCCGTCGGAGGCGACATCACTCAAGGTTTACCCAGGGTGGAAGAGGTGTTTGAAAAACGTCGACCTAAAAATCCGGCTATTGTTAGCCACGTAAGTGGTACGGTAATTGACATAAAAGAAAGTCAGAAAGGAAAGGTGATAACCGTTTTACCGGATATTTCGGACAAGAAATCGTCCTCCAGATCCAAGAGTGAGGTCGAACACACGGCGAGCCCCCTGAGGGTGGTTTTGGTAAAAGAAAACCAAAGAGTTGAAAAGGGAGACATAATGACAGACGGCTCGGCGGACCTTGATGAGCTTTTCAAATATGGTGGAAGGGACAGGACCCAGAATTATATCATTGATGAAATTAGCAAATTGTATGAACTTCAGGGAGAATCCGTCTCAAGAAAGCACATAGAGGTGGTGGTCAAACAGATGTTCTCCAGAATAAAGGTGAAGCAACCGGGAGATACCACTTTCATGCGCGGAGAGATAGTCGAAGAGGTCATTCTCGAAGATGAAAAGAAAAGAATAAAGGATGAGGGAGGAGAGGGAGTAAAAAGTGATCTCGTTGTCATGGGTATAACCGAGGTTGCTTTGACCAGAAGAAGCTTCCTTTCAGCCGCATCCTTCCAGAACACCACCAGAGTTTTAACGGAGAGCGCGGTTCAAGGCAGGGAGGATAAATTAACGGGATTGAAGGAGAATGTTATTATTGGTCGCCTTATACCCGCCGGTACCGGTTTTGATGGAAGCCCGAAAGCGGAACGTGTTAGAAAACTTAAAGAGGAAATGATCGAGGCTCGGGAGGTTGGCGGAGACGAGGAAGGTGAATAAGATAAAAACACCCGGCAACTTTAAAAGTTGCTAAAAGTCTTATGTCTTCAGACAAAGATCGCATAAAGGAGCTTCTTAATATAGCGGAGGTGGTAGGTGAATACGTTGAGTTGAGATCCTCCGGTTCATATTATAAAGCAAACTGTCCTTTTCATAAGGAAAAAACACCATCTTTCATTGTGACCCCGGAAAGAGGGACTTACCATTGTTTCGGTTGCGGGGCTTCGGGAGATATCTTTTCATTCATTCAGGAGTTTGAAGGATTGGATTTTAGGGGCGCATTAAAGTTGTTGGGTGACAGAGCCGGAGTGGAGATAACGGACACGAAGAATGACCCCTTTAAAGAAAAGAAAGATAGGTTGTTCATTGCCACTGAAGAGGCTACCAAGTTCTTTGAAAATAGTTTACTGAGCTCGAAAGAGGCTTTGAGGTATCTGAAAGATAGAGGTGTTACCGAAAAGACACGTAACGAGTGGAGATTGGGCTATACACCGGACGAATGGAGAGCTTTATACGATCATCTGGGTAATAAAGGAATATCCGAGAAAGACATGGTTGATTCAGGGTTGATAAAGAAAAATAAGGGGAAGACCTATGACACTTTTAGGGGCAGACTGATGTTTCCCATTAATGACGCTTCCGGTAACGTAATAGCTTTTTCCGGAAGAGCTCTTGTTCCCACCGATAAGGCTCCTAAATATTTAAACAGTCCGGATACTGAGATATTTAATAAGTCTGAAGTTCTTTACGGATTAGATAAGGCCGGTCGCTCCATAAGGAGAGCGGGTTACGTGATCGTTGTGGAAGGTCAGTTCGATCTTATAATGTCCCATCAGGCGGGTATCAAGAACACGGTGGCTCTTTCGGGAACTTCGGTCACAAAAGGGCACATAAGAAGATTGAGTAAGTCCACTAAAAACGTTCTACTGGCTTTTGATTCCGACGATGCGGGGATACGCTCGGCTTACAAAACGGCATTATTGGCTTTCAGCGAAGGAATGGATGTAAAAATAGCTAACCTGCCCGCAGGTAAGGATCCGGCGGATTGTATAAAAGAAAGCGTACCCGATTGGAAAGAAATATTAAGGAACGCGTCTCATGCCATCCTGCACTCCATAGATCACATCAAAGACTCTTTTCAGGAAAAAAGAAAACAGATAAAGGCTGTGAGAGATAACGTTTTTCCGATGCTTTTTTTGATAGAAAGTGAGATGGACCGATCATACTTCCTCGGATCGATCGCGGACAAGTTAGATATTCCGATAAATGACGTTAAAGCTGATGCCGAAAGGTATATCGGAGGTAAGAAAGAGATCCTTCATCCGGAGATCGAGGTCGATAGAATGGGGAATATAAATGAACTGATAGACGGATCGGACATTCCGAAGGTTGAAAAGATAATAAAGCTTACCGCCGATCTATTAAAGTGGCTGGAAGAGTCGGTCGAACCCGTATATCCCCCCGGTCGCTTAAGAGCCCAGATAGATTCTGCCGATCCCGAATTTGCCGAAAGGGTATCAGAAGCGGAATCTAAAGCCGGACCGTTCGGCGGACCGGTGGAGTTGGAGATATACGATAAGCTTGACACCTCAGGCGTTGTGATTTATAGTAATGAACTAGTGTTCCGTTATAAAACGGCCATACTGGAGGAAAAAATAAATAAATTACAAAAAAAGATAAAGGAAAGGTCCGGAGAAGACGATAACGATGAGAAGATCCTATCGGACTTCCAGCAGTCTTCCCGGGAGCTTGATAGGATCCGTACGGAGAGAGAAAAAGAAGGAGTACGTTATATATTGGAATAATATCAAGTTTTTTAATATATATATATCAAATTTTTATGCCGGCTAGGAAAAAACAAAATAAAAAAACAAGACCGACCACCAAGCCTTCCGTAAAAAAGAAGGCGAGCGGATCTGTTGGTTCAAAAAGTGGAAGGGTCAAGAAACCCAAGGCTTCGATGGCTAAAAAGAAGAGCGAAAGGGTGGTGAAAAAAAGAGGGACCGCAGTAAAGAAGAAGGTCGCGGTTAATAAAACAAAGGCTCGAAAAAAGCCCGTGGAGAAGAAAGAGAAAAGAGTCCTTGAAACTTCAGGAGTAATAAAAGAAGAGAAAATGTTAAAAGCCGGTACGGGCAAGATGGAAGATAAGATAGAAGAACTTTTGATCAAGGGAAGAGATAGGGGCTTTGTCAGTTTTGACGAGATCTTGAAGTATTTTCCGAACATAGAAGAGAATATAGGCATGCTGGAAGAGCTATATGAAAAGTTCGGTATTGCCGGTGTAGATGTTCTGGAAAGCGGAAACTTGTTGGATTCCAAAGAAGAGAATGAACTTTTGAGTAGAACCGGCAGGGAAGAAACATCCAGTGACTCCATTCAGATGTACTTGAGAGAGATAGGACAACATCCACTGATAACCGGAGATCAAGAGAAAGAACTGGCCAGGCGGATAGAAGAGGGTGATGAAGACGCCAAAATGATACTTATGAAGTCCAATCTGAGGTTGGTGGTTTCGATCGCAAAAAAGTATGTCGGTCGCAGTCCCGATCTGACCCTTCTCGATCTCATACAGGAAGGAAACCTGGGGCTGTTCAAGGCCGTTGAAAAATTTGATTGGAAAAAAGGTTACAAATTCTCAACTTACGCAACGTGGTGGATACGGCAAGCCATCACCCGTTCATTGGCCGATCAGTCAAGGACCATTCGGGTTCCGGTGCATATGGTGGAGACCATCGCGAAGTATAAACAGGTTGTAAGGAGGCTTTCTCAGGATCTGGGACGTGACCCCTTACCTGAAGAGATAGCTACGGAAATGAATGTCGATGTTGAAAAGATACATCACATAGAGAAGATAGACCAGAGCACCGTCTCTTTGGAAAGTCCGGTCGGTGACGATGACGATGGAAAGTCAACCTTGGGAAGTTTCATAGCCGACGATAAGATAATTTCTCCCGAACAGTCAACTTCCCGCAGAATAATTTCCGATCAGATAAAGGAAATACTTGACGATCTTCCGGAGAAAGAAAGGCGTATCCTTGAGATGAGACACGGACTCAAAGACAGCATCACCCATACTCTTGAGGAAGTGGGGCAGGAGTTCGGTGTCACTCGTGAGCGTATCCGTCAGATAGAAGCCAAGGCTCACGAGAAGATAAGGCAACATAAGAACATAGAAAGGCTAAAAAGTTATTATTAGGATCGATCGGGAGAGGTTTCCAATATCAATTGAAAATATCTTTATGAACGCACCTCGACCGGGTGCGTTCTTTTATAAACAGGTGCCGTGGACTATATGCGTATGAAAACCGGATAAGGATCAGACACCTTCACTCGGTGGATTAAACTTAAGGTAAGTTTCGGGTTATACTGTTATTTGATATGTCCGACCTGAAGGAAGTTTATAAAGAAAGATACAAGAGACTGAACGATCTCCAGAAGGAGGCCGTTGACAGCATAGAAGGACCCGTTATGGTTGTTGCCGGACCGGGAACGGGAAAAACCACGGTCCTTGTAATGCGTATAGCATCGATCCTTCTAAAGACCGATACGGATCCGGAGAATATCCTGGCTCTTACATATACGGAGAGCGGGGTTATTTCCATGAGAAAAGCACTTATCGGGATCATCGGATCAGACGCGCATAAAGTGAAAATAAATACATTTCATGGTTTTTGTAACAGTTTGATCAATGATTTTCCTGAAGAATTCCCGGAAATCATCGGTGCAAGACATATACCGGAATCGGAGCAGATATCTCTTATAGAAAAGATATTATCCGAAAATAACCTCTCGGTCCTCTCTCCCATGGGAGATCCTTCCTATTATGTCAATTCAGTTTTAAGATCAATAAACTCTTTAAAAAGAGAAGGGGCCGATCCGAGTATTTTCAAGGCAGAGGTCTTGAAAGAAGAGGAGGAATTTTATAAAAGGGATGATATTTACAATACAAAAGGCAAGAACAAGGGAAGGATGAAGGGGGAGGCGTTAAAAACGGTAAAATTCTTTGAAAAGAACAAAGAGCTTGCAGAGGTCTTCAGACTTTACCGGGACCATTTAAAAAAAGAACATTGCTATGATTATGACGACATGATCTTGGTGGTTATAAATAAAATGGAGAAAGACAAGGAGTTCTCGGCCATGATCCAGGAAGAAAACCATTATGTCCTTGCTGATGAGCACCAAGATGCGAACGGCTCACAAAACAGGGTCCTAAAGGAGCTGGTGTCTTTACATGAGCAACCGAATATATTCATCGTTGGCGATGAGAAGCAAGCGATCTTCCGTTTCCAGGGAGCTTCTTTGAATAACTTTATGTATTTCAGAGACCTTTATTCCGATATCAAGGTAATTTATTTGACCGAGAACTATCGGTCACAGCAGATAATTCTCGATGCCGCTCAAAAACTGATCAAAAGCGGAGGTTCCTTTGATGAAAGTATTCATAAAACCTTGAATGCCATGTCGGGCAGGGAAAGAAGACCGCTTCTCTTGAAAGAAGCCGGTTCGGTCTCGGAAGAGTCATTTTTCGTAGCTGAAAAAGTTTCAGATCTCATAAAAAAGGGCACTCCCCCGGGGGAGATAGCCGTTATTTACAGACAGCACAAAGATGCGACACCTTATGCGCGTGCCATGGATAAGATCGGTGTTCCTTATATAATAAGATCGGATAAAGATCTCTTAGAGGATCCTTATGTCAGGGATATGATCGATCTAATTGATGCGTCCTGTGATCCGATCAACGACGAAAAGATCTTCAAGGCTCTTCATGGCGGGATCTTCGGTGTGGATCAGATCGACGTTCTAAAGGTTAGTCGCTACGCATATTACGATCGTGCTTTGATGTCCGATGTCCTGGAGAACGAGGAGGAACTGGGAAGGGCCGGTGTTTCAAAGCCGGATAGTATGATAAAGGCATATGCATCCATAAAGGAATGGAACGGGAGATCTTTTGATGTGGACATAATGTCGATCTTGGAAGAGATGGTTTATAACTCGGGTATCATCAATGAAATTTTAGGTTCCTCAAAAAGTGCCGTTTCATTGAACAGGATTAGGAATTTTTTCAAAGAAGCGGACAGGTTCGCCGGTGATTCGAAGAAGCCGTCCCTTTATTCTTTTGTTGAACATATAAGAACGATGGAATTTTACAAACTTCCCCTTAAGGGTTCAGATGCGTACTTTGACGGAAGAGTGGAGCTGATGACCGCCCACTCCGCCAAGGGTAGAGAGTTCGATCATGTTTTTGTTGTTAACGTTATTGATAAAAAATGGGGGAACGTTCGAAACAGAAACAACTTTCGTTTTCCGGCCAAATTTTCCGGAGCTTTCGATGTCGGAGATAATGAGGATGAAAGGAGGCTGTTTTATGTGTCTTTGACGAGGGCCAGGGAGAGAGTCTTTCTGACATTCTCAAGGTTTCGAGAAGATGGCAAAGAGCAGATACCATCGATGTTCATTGGCGATATCGAAGATCCCGGGATCCTTGATATCGAAACCACGGATCCCGGTAGTGTGGCTTTGGGGAAAATTGATCCTGAGTTTGCGTTCAAACCGGCTACATCCGCAGGTCCATCAATAGCCGATAGAGAATATATCGTCGGAACTTTTTTGGATCAACCCCTATCGATAACGGCCGTTAATTCATATTTGGAATGTCCGTGGAAATATTTCTACAAAAATCTGATGCGTTTTCCCGGAACTTACACACTGAAGCAGAGATTTGGAATGGCGGTTCATGAGAGCTTGAAAAGGTTCTTTGATCTGTACAAAGAAGAGGGTGACCCCGGAAAGGCATTTCTTCTGGAGTCCTTTAAGGAGGCGTTATCTCGTCAGGTTATTTCGCCGACGGATGAAGAGACCCTGTTTCAGAAGGGAGAGAAATGTTTAAAAGGTTATTACGATGAATACTCGGGAGAGTGGTCATCGGACATTTTGAACGAAAAAAGTATTAAGGATGTTTCTCTGAATATCGATCCTCTACCCAAACCCGTGATCTTGACCGGTAAGATCGACAAAATAGAGGGCAACGGTGACTATACGGTGGTGGATTATAAAACCAGTAAACCCGTAAGCAGGAATGTGATAGAAGGAAAGACCAAAAATTCTGAGGGAAACATCAAGAGGCAGTTGATCTTTTACAAGCTTCTTGTCGATTCTTCTTTGGAAATAGAGGGTACGGTTTCCAGGGGAGTTATAGATTTTATTGAACCGAATGAACGAGGTAATTATAAAAAAGAGGTATTCTTGATATCAAATGACGACGTTTACGACATTAAAGATATGATAGACAGGATGGTGAAAGAGGTATACTCTTTATCCTTTTGGGACAGATCCTGCGAGGAGGGTGATTGTGAGTATTGCGAAATGAGACGCAGAATGCATACCGGTTCCGGTTTCTATCCTAACCAAATTCGATAAAATGCCAAATCTGATCATCAATGGAGAAGTATCGCATTTAGAACCTCCTTTATGATCTCTGCCGGAACCGATCCGTTGATCAAAAGTCTGTCGGAATTCGAAGGGATGAGAACAAGATCCGCCGGGATATCTCTTACCGTCTCCTTTATTCGTTCTTCTTGAGAAGAAGATAATCTTTCCGGAAGCAGTATTATTAAGAAGGGGGTCCTTTCCGCTCCGGAGGCCACAGCCTCTTGAATATTTCTTTGCACCTTATTCTTGTATCTCTCATCTTCAATGCAATTCGACAAGAATTCTGTCGAAACCCCGATCTTTTTAAGAGGTTGTTTGAGAAGTTCCGTATCCGTTCCGCCGTTCTTCGGGTCGGTGATATCGGTTTCTTGGATCATCCTGAGGTATTCCCAAAATACATGGTCATTGTGCTCTTCGGCAACACACTCCAGGGCCATGGCTTTTTTCTTTGATACACTATTTAAAACCGGAAGAGTTCGATACACCCAGGCGACCATTCCACTTTCACCGTAAAAGCTCATTATTCTATCCCTTTCTCTGGCGAAAGAGATGCAGAAAGAGCATTCCGTATCTGAATATTCGACAATTATTATGTCGGCTTCGGGATTGCCTAGAATAGGCTCTTCCGGACTAATGGGAGATATGCCGGTGACCTCTTGAGATTTTTCGTTTCTATCGAAAAAGTTTAAGGACAGGTCGCTTGATTGAAGTATGGACCCGGAAACAATAAGTCCGGCTACGATTATGGATATTGGTATAAGTCTTTTATTCGTCATAGGGTCAATTATATCGGTAAAGTATGGGTCATGACACTGCCGTTCTTCTTCTCCCAGTCTGAAACTTCAATAGGTATGGTCTGGATCTTTTTGCCGTCGGCGTACTTAAGAAATCCGTTTTTAAATGCGAACTCGTATATCTCTTTTGTTATTCTGACATCTTCCAGGCAATATTTTCGTATTTTTTCTATCTCTCCCTTCTCCCACCACTTTATAGCTTGCAATCCGTGCGAGATTTTCTTTTTTCCAAGGGTGGCTTCCGCAACATCATCCAGTTTCACCCTTCGCCCCGCTTTATTCTTTATTTCTTGCATCAGGTCGATACTTTTAAGTATGGAGAGGTCGCCCGGATAATACGAGTTAAGTAAGGGAATATCGAAGTGGTTGGAGTTGTAGCCGATCAGTATGTCGGTATTCTCTATTCTTTCCCACAGCTTCCCGAATTCTTCTTCCATATATGAGTGGTAGGAGTTGTCCGTGAAATCATAAATTCCAACCAAAGATATATCAAGTTCCGCCGGATCGTTCGATTCGATGTCGTAGAAACTGTTCTTTGTCTCTATGTCGAATACTATTTTTCTTGCCATGATCCTTCCGTTATAAGTGTTTCGGTTATCCATTCAATAGCATCTTCGATCGTCATCTCGCGCTCTTCTTTTGAATCAAGGTGCTTTACCTTCATCTTTTCATCCTCTCCGATCACGACGATGAACGGAATATTCTTTTTGGAGGCTTTGCTTATCTGGTCTTTGATCTTTTTCCCGCTAATATCTACCTCGGTAGGGATGTTGTTGTCTCTAAAGACATTCGCAACTGACGAACTTCTTGCGTAAGGATGTTCATTCATGTGGCAGATCATGACTTTCACTTCGGTTTCATTCAAGGGAAGAAGAGAATGACTCTTTAAAAACTCCAACAGCCGGACATCTCCGAGGCCGAATCCGACGGCGGGTATCTCTCTGTCGCAGAAAAGAGATATCAGCGTATCGTAACGACCGCCACCGAAGATGGAGCGAGAGTTATCCGGGTCCGTGTCAAAGACCTCAAACACAAATCCCGTATAGTAATCGAAACCTCGAACCAGTGTCGGATCGAAAATGATATTGGTTATACCTACCACACTCAGCTCCTCGATGATGCTCACAATGTGTTTTACGGCGGGGTGTTCCTGACCAACGTCCTCCAACGTCTTGGTGGGCGTCGATATGGTTTCGAGAAAAAGCTTTACTCTTTCTTTGTCAAGGTAACGAGTCATTTCCTTTATTAATTCCTTTTCACTGATCTTGTTTTTTTTGTCCAGAAGTTTAGAGACCGACGGTCGATCATCTTCATCTATTTGGTGAATGTCGTAAAGGCTTCCAAGGATGCGTCTGTCGTTCATACGTATCGTAAAATCGGTGGTCTTGGCGCCGAAATTTCTCATGAGCCGGTGTGTGAGATCGATCATTTCCAGATCCGCCTTTTCCGGAACACCCCCGAATATGTCCGCGTTAAGTTGGTAATGCTCTCGTAGACGGCCCTTTTGAGGGCTTTCGTAACGAAAGATGTTCGATATGGAGTACCATCGAACCGGAAAGATCAACTCTCTGTTCCTCTTGGCTATCATTCTGGCGGCGGTCGGTGTCATTTCCGGCCTTAATGATATGGTCCTGTCTCCTTTGTCTTTGAAGGTATAGGTTTGTTCCTTAGCTATCTCTTCTCCGGATTTGGCCTTGTAAATTTCCGTATATTCCAGAGGGGAGGCGTTGTATTCTTCATAACCGAAGTCTTTCACAACCTTTCTCATTCTTGAGAACATGTATTCTTGTATACGATGATCTTCCGGATAGAAGTCTCTAACCCCTTTGTAGTTGTCGGTCGACAGCTTGGATTTTTTGTTCATGCATAGTATTGTACGAGAAATTGAGGCCTTTAACAAGAAGAATATGAAAGATGTTTTTGCCATGTATAAATTGCCGGGAGAAACCCCACTGGAAGCTTTGGGCAGGGTCAGAAACCGTTTTAAAGAGATAGAGTGTGAAAAATTAAGTTATGCCGGAAGACTCGACCCCTTGGCTCAAGGAGTGATGGTCGTATTGGCGGGAGAGGCCAACAAGATGCGCGAAGAATATCTCAATTATGACAAGAGCTATTATTTCGATGTCTTGTTCGGTGTTAAGAGCGACAGTCTTGACCCGCTTGGGATGGTAGAAAAAGGCGTAGATCCATCTGATGATCTAATGAGATTCATCGGTAATATATCTTCAGAATGGAGGGGAGAAAGAGAAATGAAGTATCCCGCCTTTTCTTCAAAGACTGTCGAGGGGGTCCCTCTTTTCCAATATGCACGTGAAGGAAGAGATGTCACTTTGCCTAAACGCATCATAAATATTTATGAACTGGAGATCGTTGATGTTTTACAGGTTCCCGTTCCTCTTCTGACCGGAATGGCGAAGAAGAAGGTGGCGATGGTAAGAGGAGATTTCAGACAGCCGGCCGTCCTTGAAAGTTGGTCAAAGTTGGAAAGGAGTTTTGCTAAGGGATCCACCTTGCCCATGGTGCGTTTTCAAATAAGATCTTCCAGCGGAACCTATGTGAGGTCGCTCGTGGGTCAGATGGGAGATGAGTTTGGATCTTACGCTTTGGCTTTTCACATAGTTCGAACTTCTGTGGATTCTTTTGGCTTTCGAGACCTTGTTTTTTGATAATGTGTTATAATTTAAACATTAAATATTTAAAATGACGGGAGGTATAACCATACCAAGTTTTATACTCTGGATAGCTATGATGGTAGTCCTTTTGATATTTATCATATTCTCTTTGATATTGCATTATCACTGGAAAAGATACGGAGAGGACGACCCCGTTGTAAAGCTAATTAAGAAGACCTACTTTTCTCTCTCATTCGGACTACTGGGAGTTTCCGTTTTGGCTTTACTGCTGTTTACCTTTATGTCCTGAGGTTTTGATCGCTATTTTAGATAAAGAATAAGGAATATGATGATAAAAATGAAAGAAGGAGAAAGGCTGGTAAAGGAGGTCCGCAGACATTGGTTCGTGATGCTGGCACCCGTTGTCGGAGCTGTCATCTTGGCTTTTGTACCTTTGATGATCATTATCGCCCTTAGGGTCTTTTCCGTGAATGTGTTTGATCATGTAGAGTTGGGTGGACCTTCTTTTGCTTTGGTGGCGGCCGTTTACTGTTGGTGGCTTTTAATGTTGGTCATTTTCACGGTCGTTCAATGGACCGAGTATTACTTGGATGTTTGGTACATAACCAACATGAGAGTTGTGGATATAGATCAATCAAGTCTTTTCTCAAGAAAGACCAAAACTCTAAGTTTGAGACGCGTTCAAGATATTACAGTCGATGTTAAGGGTTTTATAGCCACTTATCTGGATTTCGGTGATGTTCATGTTCAGACCGCGGGGGCTTCTCGAGAGGTCATACTTCGCCAGTCCAAGAAACCATATGATGTAAAAAGGGTCATTCTTAAATGCATCGAAGAGGCTCCCAGGAGAGGGGAAGCCAACCTTGCCAGGATCGGTGCGGAAAAGGAGGACGAAGAAGAATGATGTCCGGTAGGGATCGTAAAAAACCTTATCTCCTAAATAGGTGATAAGGTTTTTTCGATTGCCATTTTATCGGTTTTGGTACAGATAACAGGAAACAGCTCTCGGATGGGGTCGTTTATTCCTCCAAAATGACACCTTCAGCATCAACATCCTCTTCGTGGGGCTCCGCCTCCATTTCCATGGGGGGCATCATCGGCTGTTCAGGCATATCGATCAGTATCTGAACATCGTAATCGTCTTCAATTTCGGTCAGTATCGCCTCCAATGCGAAGCTTAATTTTTCATTCTTAAGCTCCTGCTCCAACTGATCGCGTATTTCCTCCAAGGGGGGAAGATCATCGCCTATCTGAGCTTGTAGTTGATCGTAATAATTTTGAATTTCTTCTTCGGTCACTTCAAGTCCGCCTTCCCGTTCAGCAAGGAGTCTGATAAGAAGACTTCTTTGGATATCACTCCTTAGCTCCATTTCCGTCATGCCTGCGTCTTGTAGAGCACCTTCAAGTCCGACGGTTCCTCCGAACTGATCCGCCAATATCTGGTATTCTTCCTCGACTTCTCCCTCCGTTATGTCGAGTCCCAGTTTTTCGGCATGATCCATTAGGATCTCTTGATGGATGCGGTTTTGGACGATCTGCATTATCATCATGCTCTCCATCTCTTTATCCTGGGTTATATCTATTCCTTGAGCCATGTATTGGGTCTTTACCTGGTCGAGGTCCGAACTGATATCACTCATTGTGATCTCAACTCCGTTGATCGTAGCCAACACCTGATCGTCTCCGGTTTCTTGAGCTCCCCATCTTATGATGCCGAAGGTGGCGACGGTTGCCACTACAAGAATGACGATCGCCCATATTACGAAATTTCCCGCCCCTTTGCCGGAACTTTTACTTGTTTCATTATTCGGGGCATTCGATTCGTGGATCTGTTTTTCATCTTTATTTTCCATGATTTATTAAATTCTTTTAGAGTTTTGATAATATTGGCATTGTAACAAAAAAAGCACTACGGTACAAACAAATTCAGGAGAGCGTGCTTCGGGTTGATACCGTGATGTAAAAAAGCAGATTTGGCATAAAGCTCGGATCTAAAAAATATAAATACCTTAATATTCATTCGAAGAGATACCATTCTTGTTTTGTATCAACCACAGTAAAGAAATGTATCCTCCGGCTGTTACGAATACCACGATCAGTACCCACTTTATGGTCCCCGTGAAGATCTCGGGCCATGTGGATCCGATGACCAGACCTAAAGATATCAAAGCGGTCTCATAGAGCACGGCCTGCTTCCAGTCAATGTTCAGTTTTATGTTTTGAAACCTTCCCATTTTTTGAGTTTATCATATGTGGTAAATTAAGTTTAATCTTCTGAGTTATCATGATAAAGAATAATGAAATTAAAAAGAAAATTGAAAATTTGCCAAAGAGCCCGGGTGTTTATTTTTTTAAAGACCCTCAGGGGCGTGTTATTTATATAGGAAAAGCCACCTCTCTTCGCGACAGGGTCAGAAGTTATTTTAATGCGGGTTTGGAAGAATCCAGGGGTCCTTGGATATCAAACATGTTGACTAAGGCGGTCGATATCGATTTTAAAAAGACCGATTCGGCTTTGATGGCCCTTCTGTTGGAATCCGAACTGATAAGAAAGCACAAGCCTCTTTTTAACAGCAGGGAGAAGGATGATAAGAGTTTTAATTATGTTGTGATGACCGATGAAGAGTTCCCCGTGATCCTTACGGTTAGGGGTAGGGAACTGAGTAAGAACAGGAAAAAAATAAAAGCTCTTTATGTATTCGGTCCTTTTCCTCAAGGTAATCTATTGAAAGAGGCCATAAGAATTATTAGGAAAATATTTCCGTTCAGGGATGAGAAATGTGAGGTCTTCGGGTCGAGAGGGAAAGGTGCCAATAAGCCCTGTTTCAGTAGACAGATCGGGCTGTGTCCTGGTACATGTACCGGCGAGATATCTTCACGTGAATATCGAAAGCTTGTTAACCACATAAGTCTTTTGTTCCGGGGGAAAAAGAAAGAGTTGATAAAAAAACTGGAAAAAGAAAGGAATAAGTTATCAAAGGAACATCGTTTTGAAAAGGCATCCGAGTTACAAAGGAGGATAAGGGCTCTGGAGCATATTCGGGATATGTCACTGCTTAATTATGAGGGATTTGACGATATTCTTTGGAAGGATCCGGAGAGGATCATGAACGAAAAGGACAGATCCTTTCGTATTGAAGGTTATGATGTGGCCCATATCTCGGGTACTTTTGTTGTAGGGGCGTTTTCGGTCATAGAGGGAGGTGAGGTAAAGAAAAGCGAATACAGAAAATTCAGGATAAAGGACAAGCCGGGCATCAATGATATCGGCGCTTTAAGAGAGATGGTCCTCCGCAGGGTCAAACATAGAGAATGGCGTTTCCCGGATCTGATCGTGGTTGACGGAAATGAGGTGCATAGGAATGCCGCTTTGTCGGTTTTGTCGGAGGTGGATTTGAGAATACCGGTGATCGCCGTGAGTAAGGACAAGAACCACCGTCCACATCGTTACTATGGCGATAAGAGCCTGGTCTTAAAACATAAAAAGGATATTGTGTCAGCCAATATGGAGGCTCATCGTTTCGCTCTTTCATACCACAGATCATTACGAGAGAGGATCTGATCTTTTAATGATCTCCGGGTTCCGGCTTTTTCGCCCTGCATGTTATAATCATTAAAGTATGAATCCTTGTGGTGCCAATAAACATATAGGTGTGTTGAGAGGTGGTCCATCCCCGGAGTATGAGGTTTCTCTAAAGACCGGCGGTAGGATATTATCGCTCGACATTCCGGGATATAAGTGGAAGGATATCTTTATAGATAAGCACGGAGTTTGGCATCTGAACGGAGTCGCAAAAAAACCTTCTTCGATCTTGAGTGGTGTAGACGGCGTATTTAATGCTCTTCACGGAACTTATGGCGAAGATGGAGGGATACAAGAAGTATTGGATATATTCGGTATACCTTACACGGGATCCGGACGTGTAGCCTCCGCTTTGGCAATGAGAAAAGATCTTTCTCTAAAATGTTGCGCCGATAAAGGTATAAATATACCCATCTCTCTTTTGATCAGAGAGGGGGATGCGGGCGAAGACGTCATTACGTTTTGCGAGAAAGTGTCTTTTCCTTTGGTGGTAAAACCGGTTTCTTCGGGATCTTCGATCGGGGTCTTTCTGGTTTCATCCGAAGATGAACTTAAGGCTGCGGTGAAAGAATCTTTCAAATACGGGTCGGCGGTCCTGGTACAAGAGTACATAGAAGGAAGGGAGGCAACCTGCGGAGTGATAGAAGGATTTCGAGGGGAAGAGATCTATGGTCTTTTCCCGGTCGAGATAGTTCCACATTTTTCGACTTTTTTCGATCATGAGCAAAAATATGGCGGTAAGACAATTGAATTCTGCCCCGGAAATTTCAGTGAGGAAGAAAAAAACATGATCCTGAAAAATGCGGTCCTGATCCACCGATGTCTTGGTCTCAGGCATTACTCCCGCTCCGATTTTGTGGTCAATTCGGAGCGCGGTGTATTTATGCTGGAGGTCAACTCTTTACCGGGTTTGACCGAGAACTCGCTCTTTCCTTTGGAGTTGGAGTCTTCCGGGATATCTTTTGAGGAGTTCGTTTCGGAGATCCTGAGAAAGATCTTCTTATGATGTCAGTCTGGTAAATCTGTCTTTTTTTTGATATAAATTACTGAGGTTATTCAGGGCCCATAGCTCAGATGGCTAGAGCGCCCGCTTTGCACGCGGGAGGCCGCCGGTTCGAATCCGGCTGGGTCCACAAATTTCTCATGGATGATCCGGGGGTATCCACCTTCAACGGTTTTATTCCTTGTTTTTGAACATGTTATTTCTTAAACATATTTTACGATGTTCAAGGTGGGAATATTCGTCCGGTCTTATTTGTCTTCCACCGTAATGTTTTAGTCTCCACAGATACACGTTTGACTTTAAGGGCCTTTTTTTCGATACTGTCTTTAATACTAAGAGGTTAACTTAAAAGACGTTCCATAATTATTTACAATGAATACCGAACGCGAAACTTCGGAGGAAGGAGGGCTTGAACATTTTTGCGCCACCAATAAGAATTTTTGCGGCCATATGCGAAATACGGCCTGTCTTCTTCCTATCGCCTTCTGTAAAGTCGACCCCTCCGGCCGTATAGAATGTTGCAGTAAGATGTTCAAAGAAACTCTCGGGTACAGGGAATCGGAACTGCTGGGCCTGCCCATTCTTTCTCTGTTCAAAAAGAAAAGGAAGGCCAAAGAGTTCCTAAGGGTGCTGTCCGAGAGTGAAGGCGTGATCGATGATATGTTGACATTGGAAACAAAACCCGAAGGGGAAGTGTCTTTCGATGTTTCCGCTCGATCCATTTACAACGAAGAAGGGGTGTCTGCAGGCTATCTTTTGACGCTTAAAAGAAAAGGAAGTGGCGATGATTTCGAAAGAGAGGTAAGAAAGAGAGTAAGAGAAGAAACGGCCGAGACCGAAAAAGAAAAGGAGAGAGTTAAGGAATTGGAAGAAGTTCTGGAAATAAGGGTAAATGCGCGCACCCGCGAGCTTAAGGAGATCGCCCAATTACTTGAGAAAAAGGCGAGAAAAAGAATGGAAAAGCTTGAAGAGAAAACAAGGGAAGTTGAGAAGAAAGCGAAAATGGAGGAAGAAAGCAGGGTCGCCCTTTTGAATCTCGCGGAAGATCTTGAGGAAGCGTCCAAAAAGGCGGAAGAGGAAAAAGACAAAACATTGGCCATTGTAAATAACTTTACAGACGGACTCCTGTTTTTTAATCGTTATAAAGAGCTGGCCCTCATAAATCCTCAGGGAAAGAAAATTTTTAATATTGAAGAGGATGAGGTTTTATACAAGAAACCCTCGGAATTAAAAGAGGTGAATGAAAGATTTACGATATTGATGAATGCCATTGAAGGTGAAATGAAAAAAGTATTTCGCAAGGAGATGTCTTTTATCGACGAGGTCTTCCTTGAAGTCACATCGGTCGTGGTGGAAAATGAGGGAAAAGAGATGGGTGTTCTTGTTATCATTCATGACATCACCAGGGAGAAGAAAGTTGAAAAATTGAAGACCGAATTCGTTTCTTTGGCCGCCCACCAACTTCGCACTCCGTTAGCCGGTATTAAGTGGTCTCTGGGGACCATCATTGAGGAAAAGCAAGTCTTTAATTTGGATAAAGAAGTGATGGAAATAATAGAAAGAGCTTTCGAAGCCAACGAGAGAATGGTTGTTTTGGTAAACGATCTTTTGAATGTGACCAGAATAGAAGAAGGTAAGTATGTATATGAACCCAAGGATGTTGATGTAAAAGAGATAGTCGATATAGCATTGGAAGAATACAAGGACCTGATAGAGTCCAGAGGTTTGGGATTCCGTTTGGAGATGCCGGAAGAGACCTTGCCTAAAATAAAGGCGGATATGGAGGAGATATCTTTGGTCGTTAATAATTTCTTTGATAACGCTCTAAAATATACCAAGGAAGGAGAGGTGGTTTTGAAGGTGGAGAGTGTGGAGTGCGGGAAATGTTTAAAGGTAACGGTCTCCGATACCGGCGTGGGAATACCCGAAGAGCAACAAGAGAGTATGTTTAATAAATTTTTCCGCGCCGAGAATGTTCAGTTGATGGACACCGACGGTTCCGGTTTGGGGCTTTTTATCTCAAAGAATATAATCGAGGCCCACGGAGGAGAAATAGGATTCGAGTCCGGTGAAGGTGAAGGAAGTTCATTTTTCTTCACAATACCCACGGTGAAAGAGGGTGCGAACATTACACCGAATGAATGACTTATTGACTTTGCTTCAGGCGAGTTTTAGAATTACATTAAGGTGATATTTTTGATAAATTTTGAAATATGAAAAGGGTAATTATAGTCGAGGATGAAGATATATTGAGGGATCTCCTTAAAAGGAAACTGGAAAATAATGGTTATGAGGTGGAGATCGCCCTTGAAGGGGAAGAGGGGCTTCGAAAGATAAAAGAACAGAAGCCCGATCTTGTTCTTCTTGATATAGTAATGCCTAAAATGGATGGTTTTACCGTTATGGAGGAGATAAGAAAGGATGAAGAGATAAGCGATATTCCGATAATCATAGTTTCCAATTCCGGACAGCCGGTGGAGATAGACAGAGCTCAGGATCTGGGCGTCAAAGACTGGATAATAAAGACCAACTTCGATCCAATGGAGGTCGTTGAGATGGTGAATCGGTTTTTTGACACGGAAGACGGGAAAGAGTATCAGCGGGCAGAAGATAAATAAAAGGATCTTAAAAACATTAATAAATTTAAATATGGCCAAAAAGGTTTTGATAATCGAAGATGACAGGCTTCTTCGTGAGATGTTGTTCCGAAAGCTTGAGAAAGAGGGGTATGAGGTTTTCTCGGTCATGGATGGATCAGAGGCATTTGAAAAGACCAAAGAGATAAAGCCGGATGTGATCCTGTTGGATCTTATCCTGCCGGGCTCAAACGGTTTTGAGATATTGGAGAATGTAAAGAAAGAGCCGGAGTTCAAGGACACTCCGGTGATCGTACTGTCTAATTTGGGTCAGAAGAGCGAAATAGATAAGGGATTGGAACTGGGGGCGGTCGATTACTTGGTAAAGGCTCATTTCACCCCCATAGAGGTCACTGAAAAGGTAAAGAAATTTATTTCTGAGTGATTTAGATCGAACCGTTTTTCAGATATATATATATCTTTTTTAATGTTCAACTCGGTTTAGATACCGTAGGCTTTTGTATTTTGGCATGGACATAAGCATTAACTATTGGTTATACTCTTATGTCATGGAAAAAGGTCGAAGTTCGGATAAAAAAAACGAGTACAGAAAGATAGCGGTACTTTTTTTGAGGTTTTCCGGCTGGGTCGTGTGGCCGGTCTTATTGGCGGTTTTGATCGGTTCATGGCTGGACGATCTGTATGACACTTCACCGTGGATCCTTTTGGCTTCGGTCGGGGTATCATTCTTCGTTTCAATGGCCGGACTTGTCAAAGAGACTTTAAAAGAGTATAAAAGTATCGAGTCTTCTTTGTCCGATGAGCGGAAAAATTCGGAAAATGATGATGAAGACCTTAAGAAGGAGTAAGAACAAGTATGTCCGATATGACACAGGCCAATGAAAATGTAAATCAGACGGAGATCTATCACCCTCACAATGTTTCCGCGGACCCTCTGTTTAACATAGGTGAGTTCGTGGTGACCAACTCTCTTTTCACTTCTTGGATAGTGGTTGTTTTTATAATTATTCTGTGTTTGTTTTTGAATAGGAGCATAAAGAAGATACCCGGAAAGATACAAAATATTTTCGAGATGATCACGGAGAAGTTTCTGGAAATGTTTGACTCCCTGACCGGGTCCAGAGAAACCTCTGTTAAATTCTTTCCTTTCGTATTTACATTTTTTCTGTTCATACTGATCAGCAACTGGATGGCCATTATTCCGGGGTTCGCTTCGATCGGCCAGGTCGTTGAAGCACAGGGTCAAAAGATATTCATACCCTTCACCAGAGGAGTGATGGCCGATGTCAACACGACCTTGGCTTTGGCTCTTGTCGGTGTGACGGCCAGCCACATAATAGGAGTTTCTTATATAGGGTTTTGGAACTATATAAATAAATTTATAAATCTGGAGGCGATGGCCGATATACCCAGAAAGATGTGGAAAGAACCCACGGTATTGCTTATAAACCCCATTAAAGTATTCACCGGATTGATAGAGATAGTCAGCGAGGTGGCCAAGGTGGCCAGTCTGTCCTTTCGTCTTTTTGGTAACATATTCGCCGGCGAAGTGCTTCTTGCCGTTGTCGCGGGTTTCTTGGCTTTCGGTCTGCCTTTGCCTTTTCTTTTCTTGGAATTACTCGTGGGTCTTATACAGGCCTTGATATTCGCTCTCTTGGTCCTTGCTTACCTGGTCATGATGACGACCGTTCAGGAGCACTGAGGATCCCTTGCTCGGTCTTGTAATTAGGGATTCCATTTGTTAATATACCCGAGCGGAGTGTTGAATTTTGTTTCACTTCGTACATTAAAGGTCAAGTTTATTATTAGCTTTAATCAGGATTGGAGGTTTTCCTTCAATCATTTTCAATTATTTATGGAATTGACAATGCTTGCAAAGGCTCTTGCTATAGGACTTGGAGCCATAGGGCCCGGTATAGGTATAGGTATGATCGGAGCCAAAGCCGTAGAAGCCATCGGTAGAAATCCCGAAGCCAGCGGGAAGATATTGGTTCCCATGCTCTTGGCGATAGCTTTTGCCGAGGCGGTTGCCATCTACGCTCTTATCATCGCTTTTATCATCGAATAAAAGCGGTATTTGTTTTCAAGGCGACCATTTTGACCCGGCTTTCATCCGATGGTCGCGGGTCGGAGTTGAAATGAATAAACGATCGTAAAACATGGATTTATTGATAGGAACTTTTCACATTGATTCGGGATTGATACTTGCTCAGGTATTTAATTTCTTTTTGGTTTTGACCATTCTGTATTACTTTGCCATTAGACCCTTGATCCGGAATATGGATGAGAGAAGGGATGAGATAGAAAAAGGATTGGATGACGCCAAGAGATCGGAGGATTCACTTCGGAGAGCCAAAGAAGATTATCAAAAAGTGATAAAGGATGCTCGAAAGAAAGCCAACGATATTATCGAAGAAGCTGTCAGCAAGGGGGAATTGAAAAAAAACAAAGCGGTTGAGGATGCGAAAGAGGAAGTCGAGGCAATGATAAGAAAAGAGAGGGAGGAGCTGTTAAAGGAAAGAGAGCTCATTATAGAGAACATAAAAGAAAAGACGGCCGAGTTTGTTTCGGTTGCCGTCGAGAAGGTGATAAGGAATGAGATGGACAAAAAAAGAAACGAAGCGGTTATTAAGGATGTTGTTAAGGAGTTCGATGCTTATAAAAGAACCGTCCCGGGTAAATGAATTTTATGAGATATAAGCCCAAACATTACGCCGAAGCACTTTGCGATATTTTGGATTCCGCCGATAAGGACCGGTTGAACGATATTCTGGAGGGATTTATTGAATTGGTGGCGGAAAATGGAGACATTGGAAGGATGGATGAGATAGTGGACATTTTCGGCGAAGAATTCGACAGGAGGGAGGGAGTAGTTAAAGCGAAAGTGTTTAGCTCGCATGTTATTGACAGGGATATGATCAGTGTTTTAAAAGAACATGTGGCATCAAGAACCGATGCGCTTCATGTCGATATCGATCAGGAGATCGATGAGGATGTTCTGGGGGGTATGATATTGAGTTACGGTGACAAGATCATGGATGCCAGTTTAAGGAAAGACATAAAGGAAATGGGAGAGCGTATCAGGAGTTAAATTTTTATATCAAAGACTTTTCAAAAAGATAATTAATATAAATAAATTAAAAACTTAACATATGGCCGGATCAAAAGATCAAATAGTCGAACAATTAAAAAAACGTATCGAAGGATTCAAACCGCGAGTCGTTGAAGAGAATGTCGGAAGTGTACTGCAGGTTGGGGACGGAATAGCGAGGGTTTCGGGGTTGTCCGAAGCCATGTCTTCGGAGGTGATACGATTTGAAACTTCCGCCGGAGAAAGCATTTACGGTGTGGTGTTGAACCTGGAGGAAGACGAGGTGGGCGCCATAGTTTTAGGTGACAGTTCGGCCATAAAGGAAGGTGATAGGGTGGTGAGGGAGAACAGAATACTCGACGTACCGGTAGGGGAAGGTGTTATCGGAAGAGTCTTGGACCCTATGGGTAATTCAGTTGACGGAAAAGGAAAGATCTCATCCAAAGAAAGCGGTCCGATAGAGAAGATAGCTCCCGGGGTAATAGAGAGAGCCTCGGTTAATACACCTTTGCAAACCGGTATAAAAGCCATAGATTCGATGGTTCCGATCGGGAGAGGTCAGCGTGAGCTGATAATAGGTGACAGACAGCTTGGAAAAACAGCAATTGCAATAGACACGATAATCAATCAAAAAGGAGAGAATGTTAAGTGTGTATACGTGGCTATAGGCCAAAAAGAGTCCAAAATAGCCGGTATTGTTTCAAAACTTGAGGAACATGGAGCTATGGAATATACCACTGTGGTTTTGGCCGGGGCAAGCGATCCGGCGTCAACGGTATTCATCGCGCCTTATGCCGGTTGCACCATTGCGGAATATTTTCTTGATAAAGGAGAGGATGTTCTCATTGTGTATGATGATCTTTCCAAGCATGCGGTCGCTTACCGTGAGATATCCTTGCTTCTAAGGAGACCGCCCGGAAGAGAGGCGTATCCCGGTGATGTGTTTTACCTTCATTCACGCCTCCTTGAAAGAGCCTGCAAGTTAAGCGATAAGCACGGTGGAGGATCGATAACGGCATTGCCAATAATCGAGACCCAGGCGGGCGATGTTTCCGCATATATCCCCACCAACGTTATTTCGATCACCGACGGCCAGATATATCTCGATAGCCAGCTTTTTTATAAAGGTAACCGACCGGCTATAGATGCGGGTAACTCCGTATCCCGAGTGGGTGGAGATGCACAGCTTAAGATAGTAAAGAAGGTTGCGGGAAAGATGAGGCTTGAAGCGGCACAGTATCGTGAGTTGGCCGCCTTTACCCAATTCGGTTCCGATATAGACAAAGAGACCAGAGAGAAGCTGGATAGAGGTGAAAGATTGACGGAGATATTGAAACAGGATCAATATTCTCCACTGGATGTTTCCAAGCAGGTAATTATTTTTTACGCATTGGTGAACGGTTATCTCGACGATGTGGAAAGGTCCAAGGTCAGGGACTTTGAAAAAGGACTTTATGAATTTGTTGAAAACAACTCCCCTGAGATCTTGGAAGAGATAAAAAGCAAGGCTGATCTGGATGAAAAGTTGGAAGACGAGATAAAGGATGCGATAGGGTCATACAAGAGTACTTGGGCATGATTTGCACCAATGATGTATTTGAATAAAAAGATATGAGTGGTACAAAAGAAATATTAAGGAGAAAAAGAGGAATAGAGAATACTCAGAAAATTACCAAGGCCATGGAAATGGTCGCGGCGACCAAAATGAAGAGGGCTGTGGATGCTGTATTAAAGACCAGGAGATACTCCGAACTGGGTTGGATGACGGTCTCGAACATAGCGGGGACATTTGACGGTAAAGAAATAATACACCCTTTTTTTTCACCGATGGGAGAAAAACCTCAGAAGATGGATGTAATTTTAATAACCACAAACCGTGGTCTTTGCGGGGGATTTAACTTCAACGTTGTTAATAAAATGCATCAATTCATACAGCAATATAAAAAAGAGGTGGATGAAGGTTTGAGTGTGGAGTTGAATGTTATGGGAAAAAAGGGTTACATAGCCAACAGGTATTACGGATATGAAATCAAGAGGGAATTTCCCAAAGAGGATATAATAACCGAATTTGAAGATGTTATGCCGGTGGCTTGGGCGGTCATGGACGGTTTCTTAAGAGGAGAGTCTGATATGGTTTATATCGCTTATACCGACTACGTGAGTTCCGCGAGGCAGTTTCCAAGAATGAAAAGACTTTTACCCATCATTACTCTGGAGAAGGATGAACATTTGGGAGAAACCGAAAGCTATTTTAATGTGAATGGGGATTCCGAAGCGGATATAGTTAACGGTAATGGGCTTAAGAAAGCGGAGTATCTTTTCGAGCCTGATCCCAAGGCGGTATTGGCGGATATTCTGCCTCGTCTGATAGAGACTCAGATCTTTCAAGCTCTGCTCGAGTCTAACGCTTCCGAGCACAGCGTCCGGATGTCGACAATGCATCAAGCCAACGAGGCCGCCGGTGAGATGATAGAGGAACTTGATCTGACATACAATAAAGCCAGGCAGTCCGGTATCACAAATGAGATCTCGGAGATATCTGCGGGTGTCAACGCGTTGGCTCAAGAGTAAATAACCTGAATTGTTCATGAAATTTAGAAGATTAATAAGTTAATAAATATGGGAAAAGAAAAAAACGTTAAAACCCCGAAAAAGGATGAGGGTAAAGAGAAAAAGACCTTCCGAATTTCCAAGGGTGCCGTATCTCAGATAATAGGTACCGTGGTTGATGTTGTTTTCGAAGAGGGGTTGCCGGAGATAAATGAAGCCTTGGAGACCCATATACCGGCAGATCCGCGAGATACTGAAGGTGACAAGAAAAAGCTTATTCTTGAAGTTCAGCAACACAGAGGTTCGAAGATCGTACGTACCGTGGCGATGGGTTCCACTGACGGCTTAAAAAGAGGCGATGAGGTTTCCAGTACCGGCGAAAGTATAAGCATACCGGTTGGTGAAGGAGTACTTGGCAGGATACTTAATGTTTTAGGGGAGCCCGTCGATGAGGGTAAGGAAGTAAAAGCGGATAAGAGGTATCCGATTCATCGACCGGCTCCTTCGTTTACCGACCAATCAACCAAAGTTGAGGTCTTGGAAACAGGTATAAAGGTGATCGATCTTATATGTCCGGTACTCAAGGGAGGTAAAGTTGGAATGTTTGGCGGTGCCGGAGTCGGAAAGACCGTCGTTATCATGGAGTTGATCAATAATATAGCAAAAGAACACGGAGGCTATTCGGTATTTACCGGAGTGGGGGAAAGAACACGGGAAGGAAACGATCTTTACAATGAGATGAAAGAGTCCGGGGTGATAGATAAGGTTTCGATGATCTTCGGTCAAATGAACGAACCGCCCGGAGTGAGGGCACGAGTGGGACTTACGGGGTTATCTATCGCTGAATATTTCAGGGACGAGAAAAAACAGGACGTGCTTCTGTTTTTGGATAATATCTTCAGATTCACTCAGGCCGGGGCCGAAGTTTCGACCTTACTTGGAAGGATGCCTTCGGCTGTAGGTTATCAGCCGACACTGGCCAGTGATATGGGTGTTTTTCAAGAGCGTATAACTTCAACGGGTAATGGCTCCATTACTTCCTTTCAGGCCGTTTACGTTCCGGCTGACGACATAACGGACCCCGCACCCGCCACCACCTTTACCCACCTTGATTCAACTTTGGTTTTGGATAGAAGTTTGGCGGAATTGGGTATATACCCCGCGGTTGATCCGCTTGATTCTTTTTCCACAATGCTCGACCCGACAGTGGTTGGAGAGGGTCATTACAATGTTGCTCGCGGAGTACAGCAGGTACTTCAGAGGTATAAGGATCTTCAGGATATCATTGCGATCCTGGGAATGGAGGAGCTGTCCGATGAGGACAAACTAACAGTAAGCAGGGCCAGGAAGGTGCAGAGGTTCCTGTCTCAACCTTTCTTTGTTGCCGAGGCATTCACCGGCCAGCCGGGACGATATGTAAAGAGAGATGATACAGTCAAAGGATTCAAGGAGATATTGGAGGGAAAGCATGACGGGATCAATGAAAGAGAGTTCTATATGAAAGGCGATATAGATGAGGTGTTAAGTTCAAAATGATATTTTAGAATGTCTTCGGAAAGAAAAATAATAAAGTTTGAAATAACGACACCGGAGAGAACGGTTCTGACGGATAATATAATCAAACTCACCGTACCGACCAAAAAAGGGGAGATAACGGTTTTACCCGATCATATTCCCATCGTCGCCAGTTTAATGCCCGGAGTATTGGAAATAACCGATGAGAAAGAGAACCTTGAGGTTGTGGCCGTGTCAGGGGGTTTCTTGGCGGTAATGCCTGAAAGCAAAGTGGTCATATTGGCCGATACCGCCGAGAGGGCTCCCGATATTGATGCTGAGAAGGCCGAAGAAGCCAGAAGGGTGGCCGAGGAGGAAAGGGAAAGGCAAAAGACCGAGCAGTTCGACACCAAGAGGTTCGCTGATGTCAATACAAGAATATCAAAGGAGCTTGCTCGCGAAAAAGCCGTCGGTAAATGGAGGAAGATAAAAAATTGAGAATTCCTCAACTTGTGAAGTCTTGTGAATAAGAGTTTCCTTATTTGATCTTATTGATTTTTATGGGTATTCGGGTTATTCTTCCCGGCAGGTAGAATGCTTTTTTAACTTTTAAAAAACCGATAAGGAGGTCCAAATGGGCACATCCGTTGATGATGCGAGGTGTGGCAAGGTAAGATCGGAGTACCAGGTCAGCTTCAAACACCTCGAAAGAGCCAAGGAGGTTCAAGGGAAAGGTATGGTGGTCTTTGTCAGGTTTAGTAAACTCCCCTCGCTCATAAAGGAAATTAGAGGAAGAAAGATCTTGTATCAAAGTCCGGTCGGTGTTGTTCCAAACCGAGATTACAGTGTGGTTTACCTCATTCCGATGGAAGACATGGAAAAGCTGAGAACGGCGAGCCTGAACGGCATCAAATTCTATGAGATATTGCCAAGACCTTGTTTTTGTGCAAAAAAGGAGGAAAAACCTCACTACCTTCTAACCCTTGCAAGTAGAGGCCTTTATTTGAAAGAGATCGATCCTTAAACGGAAAAACGCCGATACGTCGGCGTTTTTAATATATCAGGCCCTTTTTGACTTTTTAACGGTTTAAGGTATATTTAGATTTCTTAAGGTGCTTTTTTCAGAATATTCATAAAGGGTCTTCCTCCCGAGAAATCTTTTGAAAAACATTTTTTGGGAGGGATGTTCTTTGAAAACCGATGATCCGTTGCTGATTTAATTCAACGGCAATAAGAAGGGAGTCGAATGATATTTTTCCTTATTTTTGAAGGTTAAGTATAAGATCTTAGGCAAGCTCAAGGCAGGCGATTTTGAGAAGTGATCAGGATCAAAAATCTCCGTGTTGAGCCGGCCAAAGATGAAGAATAATTGTTTGGAGGAATTAGGTCATAACTAAAATTAAAAAAATCGAAAAAGGAGGAGGTCATGAAAACCTTATCTTCATTGCTCATACCTTCTGTCATTGTCCTTCTGTTGATGGTGATTCAATTTTATGAAGGGAATAGACAAGACAGATCGGCAATGATGGAAGAGGCAAGGATGGAATTTGAGTTACTGTTGGAAAACCCCTATGGTGCGAGCGCTTACTCGAGCAGGGTTCAAGAAAAAGTCGACAAAGGACTTTGGACCTGGAAGGAATTGGGATTCACACGCGAAGATCTTTTCGATCGGGAACGCTTGGCAAACATCACTGTTGCCAAAATAAACTTTGAAAAGATGATAATTTATCCCTATGACTCGATGTTACATTCCCAAAATATTCATAGGTTGATGGAAAGAGAAGGTTTGACTTGGGAAGATGTCGGATTCACTTCAGAAGGCTTGATCGAGCGAATGAGAGTAGCCAGGATCGAGACAGCAAAGCTTTATTTCGGAAGGATCCCTTATATACCTTCAAGAGCGGAATATTACGCTCATACGGTACTTGAGATAATTGAGAGCGATGATGTTACATACGAAGATGTCGGATTCACTTTCGCAGATGTTGTTTATCGTATCGCGATCTTCAGAGATCGGAATTTCTCCCCCTTGGGAATCGAAGAAGGATCTGAACCGAGTCCGGGTGATATCGTTGATAAAGGCAGGATGACAAATGTCCAAAAGGCAATAGACAGTTTTGAATCGATGTTGACCTATCCGTTTATCGTGGAAGCCTATGCTGATGTTATCTATGAGATGATAGAGAGTGGCGATGTTACATGGGAAGAGGTCGGATTCACTTCAGGTGATGTCAGGGAGCGAAAGAAGTTCATTAAGAAGGAAAACGTGGAGCGTTATTTTAATTTGATGCCGATATTACCTTCAAGAGCTGAACGTTTTTCTGAACGTATCCATGAAATAATCGAGAGCGATGATGTTACATGGGAAGAGGTCGGATTCACTTCCGCGGATGTCATTGAGCGTAAAAGGCTGTCTTTATCCTTGATCAAAGATGGGATGCTCTAGATCTTGGTCATCGTATTCTTCATTTGTTGATATTATTTTTAAAAACGGGATCTGTGTTTAAATGAGGTTGTTTCGGAAGAGTACCTCGATCTTAAAAACTCTTCCGCTTTTTTACGATGAGATCGTGACTGATGAGCCCGTACCAAGACACAAAGCAGGGCGAAAAAGAGAACCTTTAAAAGAATTTGGAAATTGAACAAAATAAGCCTAATATTAAGGTGTTTTTGTATTTTTGATGATCATAGACAATTGACAGAAAGCAAATATTGTTATATCCTATGAGTAGTTACTTAGTTTTTTTGTTATTTAAAAATTGAATAAAAAGAAGGAGGATTAAAATGAAAAGATGGGTCATTCTAATTGCCTTTCTGGCGCTTGTTTTGAGCGGGTGCCAACACGGATCCGGATCAGGGCATACCGTCGGCGGAGCCGCTTTAGGCGGGATCGCCGGAGGGGTCATAGGTTCTCAGATCGGTAAAGGTAGCGGTCAGACCGCCGCCATTATCGGCGGGACGCTTGCCGGCGCCGCATTGGGCGCTTATATCGGGAGTTACATGGACAGGATGGATAGGATGGACAGAAAGCGGATGGCTGAGGCGCTGGAGACGAAACCGTCCGGCGCCACATCAGAGTGGTATAATCCCGATACAGAAACGGGATATTCGGTCACCCCGACAAGAACCTTTAAGGAATCCCCGAAGGAAGAAGCCCCCGACAGATACTGCAGGGAGTACACCACCGAGGTTAAGATCGGTGGCGAGACTGAAAAGGCCTTCGGAACCGCTTGCCGTATGGAAGACGGCACGTGGGAGATAGTGAACTAAGAACATTTAAAAAAGGGAAATATATTGAAAAATATATCTCCCTTTTTCTTTTAAGTGAGCTCGGCCATCCGGATCGTAGGCAATGACTTTTATCATTAAAAGATAACAGGTCCGGAACTTGGATAATGTTTTCTTTTCACTAATTAGATACTGTGAGTGTCTTCGAGGATCGGATCGGAGTGATATCGATCGAAAATAATAAGATATTTTACTGTGCCCGGGGAGAGAATCGAACTCTCATGGGTTGCCCCACACGATTTTGAGTCGTGCGCGTCTACCAATTCCGCCACCCGGGCGTGTAATATAAAATACTATATAGATCATTTTTTTTCAAACTATGTTTTTGTGATATAATCTTTTGAGTATTTTGAGGGCCTGTAGCTCACCTGGTAGAGCGCGCCCATGGCATGGGCGAGGTAAGGAGTTCGAGTCTCCTCAGGTCCACAAAAATAACGAGCGAAGCGAATATATTTTTGTAGGACCCCGACAGCTTGTCTGTCGGGGTAAATAACGAGCGAAGCGAATATATTTTTGTAGGACCCCGACAGCTTGTCTGTCGGGGTAAATA
>SLDR01000018.1 GCA_007125155.1 Candidatus Campbelliibacteriota bacterium
CAGCTGTTATATCGACCGATACTCACCCCTCTTTCAGCTTAAAAAAGCTTGCGTCCTAACCGTTAGACGATAGGGCCTTGATATTCGATTTTAACATACATTGGCGGAGTTCGATTCCGAGAACGAAATGTTCGGTATGCAAATAAATAACATTTGATACCTGTAAAAGAATATCATTTTTATGATTCTTTTCAAATACTTTTTTCTTTTTTCTTCTTTATGATCGACCTGTCGGACCTTTTCCAGTGCGCGTCTTGACGAACCAATAGATCATTGGCTTTTTCGGGAACATCCAAAAGAGATTCAACTATCCTCTCCATACGTGCAGCTTGTGAACCTTTTACCAAAATTAGATCCCCTTCGGAAGGTTCAATAGGTAGATTTTCGATCGCATCAAAGGAATCATGAAAATGGGTTGTTTCATTTTCCTTGCCTTCATTCATTTTCGTTATCACCTCCGCTCTTGAACCCACAGAAAACACAAGATCGCATACTTCAAAAGCTCTCTTACCCGCAACTGTATGTTCACTGTCGGTGAATTTGCCAAGGTCCATCATATCACCTAAAAAAGCGATCTTCCTTCCTCCGGTCTTTAGTTCTCCGATCTCATCCAAAACCGCTCTTACCGATGCCGGGGATGCATTGTAGCTGTCATCGATCAAGGTCGACCCATTCTTCCCCTTTAATATCCTCACTCTGCCGGGCTGAGCCGAATATTCATTCAAAGATCTTTGTATTTCCACCATGTTCATTCCTTGCGAGATACCGGCCGAGATCCCGGCCAATATCGCATAGACATGTTGCCTGCCCAAAAAGCCCTCAAAGGAATAAGGTACACTGCTTCCATTGTGATCAACCTTGAAAGAAAAACCTTTCACTTCACCTCTATCTCCATATATATGAGCATAATGAGAGGCTCTGACATCGGCTTTACCTGAAAATCCATAAAAGATCGGTTTTCCATGGAAGTGTGAACGCATGTTATTCACATCCAAATCATCAGCATTCAAAATGGCCACACCTTCCTTGGGAACGGCCTTTATCAGCTCGGTCTTTTCGGATATCAGGTCATCTCTCGAAGGAAAGAACTCAATGTGAACGGGAGTTTCGCCTATGGCGGTAACAATTCCGGTGTCCGGCCGAAGCCATTCACATATTCGTTTTATGTCACCGGGACGATCGGCACCGACTTCCAAGACCAAATATTTCGGATAATTACGGGAAAAAAGAATTACCTTAAACCCCTTTATTATGTTACTCATCCAAACGATGGGATCCCTCCAGCCGGTCGGGCACCCCAATATGGTCAAAGGTACTCCTATTTCACTGTTAAAGCTTTTCCGGCTTTTACGAGCATGATGCTTGGACGATATCACAAAAAATACGGCCTCCTTTGCGGAGGTCTTACCGACATTGCCGGTTATGGCAATTATATAAGGCTTGTAACGGCCTATTACGACACGGGCCTGCCACTCTATCACTTTTATGATGATCTTTTTAAATACACCCTTCATAATGTTATTTTATCTGTCGGGATTAATACTGTAATACTGTATTAAAAACTTAACAATGTCCATAAAAGGCTCGGTAAGTGTCTGAGAAGCATACTGGGCCCCTTGGGGCTCAACGTGGTAGAGAAATATGATGAACTCGGGATCATAGGCCGGAAAGTATCCGAAAAAAGAGTGCAGAAAAGCATCATCTCTGTACCCTCTTTCTCCGGCATGCGGGATCTGGGCCGTCCCTGTCTTGGCTGCAACACTATGCCTTGGAAGTGCCACGCTACCGCCAAGTAATGCGTCATCAACCGTGTTAACGAGCATTCTTGATATTTCCCTTGAGGTTTCCTCGCTTATCGCTCTCTTCACATCCTTTATTCTCTCATTGGTATTAATGATCTCGCCGTTCTTTTTTTCTATCCTCTCCACCAAATATGGTTCCACTACATAACCCCCGTTACCCAAAGCGGCCAGCGCCCTGGTCATACCGATCGGAGTGACTGCTATACCCTGACCGAAGGAAGCCGTGGCGTATTCTATAAGCCTCGGACTTTCAAAATTCACTAAAATGTTATCCGACTCATATGGAAGATCCACTCCGGTCTTGGAATCAAATCCGAAAGCAAGCATGTAATCGGCGAAGGTTCCGGCCCCCATCTCCTTCATTATGTTTACGACTCCGGTGTTTATGGATCGATTAAGCACCTCCTGCATGGTTACGGTACCGTGACCTCTGCCGTCGAAATTGGAGATCGTGAAACCATCCAATCTGACCCTTCCTCCGTCATAATAGGTACTGTTGGGTCGTATCACACCGGCATCGATCCCGGCGGCGATGGTTATCGGTTTGACAACCGATCCCATCTCATAAACGCTCTCCACCAAAGAATTTGAAAAAACATCATTGGATATCGCCGTCGAGAAATCATTGGGGTCAAATGTCGGCCACAAAGCCATCGCCTTTATGGCGCCGGTCGACGGATCCATGATTATCCCGCCTATTGAACCTGCCCCCCAACGTTCTCTGATATTGTTTATCTCATACTCCAGGAATGACTGGACCATCGGTTCAATTGTGGTTACGACATTACCGCTATTCTCACCGACATTCGACGAACCCTTTGCAATATTTCCGAAAATCTGTGCAAAAAAGTTAACCCGATAAAAACTTTCAGGTCTGTCAAGAATATTTTCATAAGATCTTTCAAGACCGTATCTGCCCTCATGTTCATCTCCCTGAAAACCGGCAAAACCGAGAGCATGAGCGGCCATACTGCCACCGGGATAGAAACGCCATCTTTCCGGATATAAAGATACGCCGGACAGACCCAACGGGCGAATCTCGTCCGCCTGGCTTTCCGTGACGCCGGAGGCCACCTCCTGATAAGATCCTTCCCTCTTTACTCTTTCCATGAATCGATCCCTATCAATATCGATGACGTCGTTCAATCGTGAAAATGTGATCTCGGGATCATCGATATATGCCGGGTTGATGGCGATAAGATACCCGCTTTGCAGAGTTGCGGCCGAGACCAATTCGCCATCCTTTGTAGTGAAATATATCTCACCTCTGTCATAAAGATGATAATTCCTCTGAACGTACTGCGCTTCGGCTCGTGCCAAATACTTTTCCGACTCCAGCACCTGGATAACAAACAGCTGGCTTACCGTAAAACCGGCAAAGAAGATTATTCCCGCCAGTAAGAGATATATCCTTATATTATGCATCTAAGTATTTTACATCACTTCTCAGTAACCGACTCCACGAAAACCGACGGGGTCTCTTGTAATGTATTCAATTGATTCCTCGCTCAAAACAACCAAACCGATCTCTTCCGCCTTATCCTTATTCAAACTGTTGCGCAGGAACATGTGTTCGAATTTCTTTTCCTGCAATTGAGCGTTCGCACGCGGTATTTGATTTTCGAGGCTCTGATGAGCAACAGCATTGAAGATCGTCTGAGTAAGCAGATAAAAATATGTCACGGCCAAAATTAAAAGAATCGCCGTCATAAGAACCACCAACGGCCTTCGTTGTTCGACTGACTCGGGTTTGATCAGATCTATAATATATGTTTTTGTTTTTTTAAAAATTATCGCCACCATCTTCTAAATATGAACTAATTATTTTTTTGAAGATCATCACTTCTTCTTTATGATCCTCAATTTTGCACTACGTGACCGTCTGTTATTCTTCATCTCATCCCTGGTCGGTCTTATCGGTTTCTTATTGACCCTTTCAGCTTTCATTTCTTTTTCCTTTTCGATAAAGAATCTCTTAACGATCCTGTCTTCCAAGCTGTGAAATGTTATGACCGCGATACGACCTCCGGGTGAAAGTCTTTCAAACGCTCCTTCCAATCCCTCCTCCAATGCGGACATCTCGTCATTGACGGCGATCCTGAGTGCCTGAAATGTCTTTGTTGCAGGATGGATCCTACCACGCCTGTATCCTTCCGGAACCGAATCTTCTATTACCTTGACGAGGTCAAAGGTTGTTAATATCGGACTTCTCTTTCTGGCCTCAACTATCCCTTTACTTATTCTTCCGGCATACCTTTCCTCACCGTAAGATGAGATTATCGACCTGATCACATCCTCACTCCATTTATTGACCACCTCTTCCGCGGTAACATCGAGAACTGAGATATTCCTTCCGAACGTCATCTCCAACGGTTCGTTTTTCAGAAAACTGAATCCCCTTCCCGAACTATCTATCTGGAAGGAGGAGAGCCCCAGATCAAAAACTATCCTTTCCACATGAGAATGTCCGACCTCATCCAAAACCTTCTTTATATCCCGAAAATTTGCAACCACGAACACATTATCGCAACCGGATCCATCCATTATGACCTTGCTTCTTTTCACGGCATCCTCATCAACATCCAACCCTATGATCTTAACAGCGCTCCCGTAAAGTTCGCAGATCTTTCGAGGTAACCCCCCGCCCCCTAATGTTGCGTCAACGACCGTATCGCCTTCTTGTATCTCAAGACCTTCTAATACTTCTTTTAAAAGAACAGGAATGTGCATATATCCTAAAGCATGCCCGTCTCCCCAAGCTTCTCAGCCATCATGTCGGCTTGACTGTTTATCCGCTTCTTATAATCTCTCCATCTTCGTTCATCCCAGATCTCCACTCGATTATGAACTCCGGTAAAAACAACCTTTTGTTTCAGTCCTGCGAATTTACACAGAAATTCGGGTATCAATATTCTTCCCAAGGAATCGGGTACCACCTCCACTGCTCCTGATAGTATGAATCGGTTGAATCCGCGGGTATCGGCCTGTGCCATTCCCATGTCCGCTATCTTTTTTGAAATATCTTTCCATTCGGAAACCGGATAAAGAAATAGACAACCGTCAAGACCCTGGGTTACCACCATCTTTTTCCCGATCTCCTTTCGGAATTTCGCGGGTAAAGCTACGCGTTTTTTCGCGTCTATGGTATGTGTGTATTCCCCTATCAACATAACCCAAGGCAGTGGAAAGTTATATACCACTATCTACCACCTGAGTATTATTATATACCACATACTTCCACTTTGCATTAAGATCGTTATCCACACGTCCGATCCCATGGACGAGATCGGAAATTTAAAAAACGGCCTGAAGAAGGCCGTCTTACGTTACGTTAAGATCCGGCTTACCGGGCCTATTTGATCTTCATGAGAGGAAAAAGCGTGGCTTCTCTCAAGCTTTTGTCGGCCATGAAAGCGAAAAGTCGTTCAGGAAAGCCAAAACCGAAAGTGGGTGGCATTCCATACTCCAGCATCTCCACGTACTCCCAGTCGGGCATCATTGCCTCCTTATCACCTTCTTCTATCAATTTCTGTTGTTCCTTGAAGCGATCCGCCTGATCGAGAGGATCATTAAGTTCCGAATGGGCTCGGCCCACCTCGCTCCCCGCAATTATGACCTGAAAAGTTTTTGTAAGACGCTCATCATCCTCATGCGACCTGGAAAGAGGAGCGACGAGACGTGGATGGTTGACCAGAAAAGCCGGGCCCGATATCCTTTTTCTACAGTATTTCCAGAGCGAATCAACCAGCCTTTCACGGTTTTTACCTTCGAACTTAACTTTAAGTTCTTTCAATTTTGCCTCAATTTGAGAATCGGAAGCATTCAAAATGTTGATTCCGGTCATCTCCTCGACGATGCTCACATAATCGTATTCCTTCCACTCATCGGCCAAATTAAAATCATGGCCTCGAGTGCTGAAGGTTGTTCTACCAAATACTTTCTCGGCAACCTCGCAATAGAGATCTTTTACCAATTTTTTACCGCTCTCAAAATCCAAATAAGCCACATAAAACTCTATATTGGTGAACTCCTGCACGTGTTCGGAACTCGAACCTTCATTTCGATACACCTGTCCTATCTCGTAAGTCCGATTGAATCCGGCCGCCATTAGCCTCTTCTGCCATAGCTCTCCGACCGATATCCTAAGGAACAGATCCATACCTGAATCATTATGGTGGGTTTTGAAAGGTTGTGCTTCGGCTCCTCCGGTCGTTACCTCAAGTGATGGAGTGTGTACTTGGACAAAGCCTCTTTCCTCCAAAAACTGACAGGAAACCTTCCAAAATTCGGCTTTTTTTAAGAAGAGCTCCTTGACCTCCGGGTCCATCAATATATCCAGATACCTCCTTCTGTATCTTTCTTCAACATCTTGCAGACCGTGCCACTTTTCAGGAAGAGGACGAAGCGTCTTTGAAAGCATTAACCAACTTGATGCCTTAAGAGAAGGCGTTCCTCTTTTTGTGATTATCAAGCCTCCTTTGAACTCAAGAAAGTCTCCGACATCCACGGTATCTTGAAAGAGATCGAAATCATCTCGACCGAGTGTTTCTTCCTCCACTACCACCTGGAACTTTCCACTTCCGTCATACAAAGTCGTAAAAATTATCTTACCCTGGATCCTCAAGGACATTAAACGTCCGGCAACGGTCGGCTTTTTGTTCTTTTTTATGTACTCATCAAAACTTTGAGAAAGTTCACCGAGAGGCATGTCCCTATTCGAGGAAGCCGGATGTGGGTTCATCCCCCTTTTTTTCAATAAGTCTCTCTTCTTGAGACGAGCTGCCCTGATTTCCTCAATAGAGGCCATTTACTCAATATTTAATATGGTATATTCCATTTCACCACGTGGCGTTCTTATGGCAACGACATCGCCTTTTTTCTTCCCTATCAAGCCACCTCCGAGTGGAGAATTAAATGATATCTTTCCGTTATCGGCATCTATCTCCTCCGATCCGACTATTTTGAATTTCTTTTTCCCGTCATCACCTTTCCTCTGAAGGGTCACATCAGATCCCACTATCACGACATCGGAGCGTTTATCCGAGATTATCTCGGCATTCTGAAGCATTGTTTCAAGTTTTGATATCCTGTCCTCTATTTGCGCCTGCAGATCACGGGCTTCATGGTATTCCGCATTCTCCGAAAGGTCCCCCAGTGACTTTGCGTACTCGAGCTGATCGGCGACCTCCTTTCTTTTCTTGGTCTTCAGTAATGAAAGCTCCTCTTCAAACTCTTTGAATTTTTCTCTGGTTAGGTGTTCTTTTTTGTTTATTCTGTTCATATCAAGATTTTAATAAATTTAGATCGTAATTATCACATATTAAAAAGAACCCGGTCGAACTTTATCCTTATTCTTCCTAAAGTGAAATTATAGACGAGTGACGTTCAAAAATCAATCAAATCCTTACCAAGCCTTATCTTTCGAACGATATTCACTCATATCAAACGGATCATAGATCCATTTCATATTCGTCATTCAAGTACCAAGGGGTGTTCGCAACCATCCAGTCAAGCAACTGCCTCATGACATAAACCCCTCCTCTCAGAGTTCCGCTGGGAGCTCCGTCCATTACGACCACGAAAGCATACCTGGGCTCTTCGTAAGGAAAGAATCCGGTTATCCATGAATTCATCGATTCGTTGTTGACTCCCGTCTGAGCTGTTCCGGTCTTCGCGGCAACGGACAAAGTCGACATATTCAAACCCGCCGCCGTACCGTTAGTGACCGCCAACCTCATTCCATCCCTGACCTCGGAGAGATTCTCATCTTGAACTTCTATCTTCTCTCTTATGGACGGGTCCCCTGATATTATCCTGGGCTGAACCAAATAACCTCCGTTGGCCAAAGACGCAACGGCTCTCACCAACTGAATAGGTGTGGTTTGAAAGCCGAACTGTCCGATTGCGGTGTTGTAAGTATCACCCACTCTCCATATACCGTCACTGAAATTATCTTGCTTCCAAAAAGGATTTGGAATATTTCCGGTCTTTTCATCAAAAACACCACCGGTAGTACTTCCAAAACCGAACATTCTCATGTACCTCTCTATCCTTGTGATCCCTAAACCTTCAAGGTCGCGATATCCTCCGCCGACCTTGTAAAAATATACATTGGAGGAGACGGCTATCGCTTCATGAAGATCAACACTGCCGTGAACTCGCCAATCCCTGAATATCGAAGGTCTTGCGGGGTCATAAGGGTTTGGGATGGAGATAAAAGCCGGACTCTCCAGCCTGTCTGAAGGTCTGATCAATCCTTCTTCAAGCGCCGCCACGGCCACGAAAGGCTTTACGACCGAACCGGGAGAAAATACGCCTCCGGCGAAACGATTTAAAAAAGGCTTTCTTTCGTCTTCAATAAATGTCTGTATGGCCTGACCGTCACCTCCGGAAGAAAGAACTGTGGGATCAAATTCCGGAAAACTTACAGCCGACAGGAGTTCACCTGTTTCAATGTCCATCAAAAGGCCGGCTCCGCCTCTAAATCCCGAAGCTTCCGCGGTTTCTTCAATAAAATTATATAGGGCCTCTTGAATTTCGGCATTAATGGTCAATTCAATGTTGCTTCCAAAAATCGGACCCTGAATAAAATTTTTCGAACGAATATTGCCCTGTGCATCTCTTTCAATGAAGTTAAGCCCGTTAGTGCCCTTCAGTATTTCATTAAAATATTTTTCAGCCCCATCAACACCTTCGTGGGAATCCCTGTAATATATTCCCGAACTGTCCTTCATTGGAGGCTTTGAATAGCCAACAACATGAGCCGATCCCTTAACCTCCGTATATACCCTTTGAAGGGTCTTGTCTTCGCCGATCTCATTCCAAGCAAGCTCCTTTCCGTCGCTGGAGTATATGAATCCTCTTTCCGCAGGTATCGGAACATACTGAAAGCGGTTATTCTCGCTGAATGCTCTGTACTGACTACCGTCTACGATCTGAAGTGACCACATCTTGGAAAGAAATACCAGAGTTACCAACAGAAAGAAAATACCTAAACCCAAAAAAGCCTTTGAAGATATGGGTTTTTCCATTCTTCCTTCCATCTGGTTGACATCGAGACCGGAGAGATTCACGGAATCCATAAAAACCTCATCCGGATCGATCTCACGGAATCGTCTGGCCTTCTCTCTGAACATTGGGGCCAGTATATCATAAAAGAGATCTCATTTATATATTCTTTTTCCCAAAAAACCGGACGCTGTCAGAAGTATTATGGATATTAAAGTAAAGAACATGGGAAAGTTCAATGATGAGGGGCTTCCATATAATGCATCCATGAATATCGCCAGGAGGACAACTTCGTAATACGGATAAAAATAGAACATGAAGAAAAGTATGACTCCGAAATACAGCCACCAGGGCGTTAATATTATCAATACAAGTGTCATAACATCTATGACGATCCTGCCTGCGACCGATGAGATTTTGGTATCTTTATCCTCTATCATATCTCTGGTCCTCTTGAAGGTATGACAAAAACCTCTTTTAAAGAAAATATGTCAACCGGTACACCGGCATAAACGAACTTAATAGCCCCGGCGGTCTCCGGTACATGAACCTCGAGAACCACACCCAACAAAGAAACCCTATCATCAACCCTCAACAGATAATCGCCTTCCGATATTTCGGTCCTTCTCGGTACCTCCAAAAGAAACTTCCCGCCACCACGTCCCAAAGAGGAGACGATCTCGTCTCCGTCATTGACAAATACATCCGTACTTCGACCGGCGGAAGAAAACAGTGAAACTCGTGAGGTCCTTCCATATACTTCCTCGATCTCACCCAAAAGAACTGACTCTCCGAAAAACACCCTGTCACCCTCCGATAAACCCATATCTCTACCTCCGTCTATTATTAAAATATCATAAGGAGCATTTGGCGGCCTCAAAAGGACGCGCGCCATAACGGCATCCTCACGGGGTCTCATGTTAAGGACATCTCGAAGCTCATTATTCTCGATCTCCAAAGCCTTATTATCAAAGGAAAGAGCCTCTAATTCTTTAAGCTTTTGTTTCAATGCCTCGTTCTCGGCAACTAATTCCCGCTTCCCGGTCAAAAAAGAGGTCGGAGAGGATACGGAACTTCGGATATCCTCGGAAACACTCAAAACGGGGCCCGCAAAAGAATGGGCCAGACCTGAAAAAAAAGAGGGTTTAAAATAAAACAGGGATACCAGAAGCGCCAGACTGATCGAAACCGCAAAAAATATCCTCCGCCTCTTTAAGATTCTCTTGTCTTTATGTTGCAGGAGGTAACTCATTTTCATTCTCTATAAGGACCTCCAAATACTTTTCCAGGTCCTCTAAAATAATTCCCGTTCCCCTGACGACAGAAGTAAGCGGGTCGTCAGCGACATGAATGGGTATAAGAGTGTGTTCGTGCAGAACGTCGGACATCCCTCTTATCAAGGCCCCTCCTCCGGAAAGATAGATCCCTCTATTCATAACATCGGCCAAAACCTCGGGCGGAGTTATCTCCAACACCTCCTTGACCGACTCGACAATGGTGTCTATCGAAGATGATAGAGCCTCTCTTATGTCGGCATCTGTTACCACCACCTCCCTTGGCAGACCGCTTACCAGGTCTCTTCCTTTTATTGAGGCCTCGAGCGGTTTATCCGCTATCACCAATGAACCGATGGCTATCTTCAAACTTTCTGCGGTCTTTTCTCCGATCAAAACCTTGAATTCACTTCTTACGTAAGAGATAATATCCTGATTAAGATGATCCCCCGCTACACGCAAATTCCTGGACTGAACTACGCCACCCAAAGAGATAACGGCTATGTCCGAGGTGCCTCCTCCTATGTCGACCACC
Source organism: Candidatus Campbelliibacteriota bacterium (assembly GCA_007125155.1). Taxonomy (GTDB): domain Bacteria; phylum Patescibacteriota; class Minisyncoccia; order Phycocordibacterales; family CSBR16-193; genus SKVL01. Next base: position 10,620 of record SLDR01000018.1, read on the forward strand.
ATCGTTCCGACGGGATCTCTTACCGGTAAATTTATCCCGATGGCGGTAGCCATCGGTTCTTCCACGACGTGAACCTCTCTGGCTCCGGCCCCTTTGGCCGCATCTCTTACGGCTCTTATCTCGACATTAGTGATACCGGAGGGAACGCCGACAACGACTCGAGGGCCAAACAATGTATGTTTACCGCTTTGAGCTTTATTCAAGAGATATGACATCATTTCCTCGGTTACCTCAAAGTCGGATATTACTCCGTCAACCAGGGGACGAACCGCTGTGATGTGACCGGGAGTACGACCTATCATCTGTTTTGCCTTAGCACCTACCGCCACCACCTGACCGGTCTTTTGATTGACCGCAACCACCGAGGGTTCGTTAATAACGATCCCCCTTCCGGCCACATATACCAATGTGCTGGCGGTACCGAGGTCTATACCCATATCATAAGAAAACCATTTGTGGATCTTTTTAAACATGTTCGTTATTCTTTACCATCTTTAGGGCCAGATTGGCTATGTCCGCTTCATTCACAAGTGATACCTTGCCTGTGGATCTATCTTTAAGTTCCACCTCTCCGCCGGAGAGCCCTCGATCACTTACGATTATCTGATGAGGAATACCTATCAGATCGGCATCGGCGAATTTCTCACCGGCACTCTTTTCTCTATCATCAAATAAGACCTCCAAATCCCTCTCCAACAGAGTGTTGTAGAGTTCGGAGGCGAAGCGATGAGTCTCGTCACTTTTACCGATCTCGATCAAATGGAAATGAAACGGAGCCACGGAAACAGGCCAATATATACCCCTTTCGTCAGAGAACTTCTCGACCAAAACAGCCATCAAACGAGAGATCCCTATCCCGTAGGAACCTATCCAGACCGGGGTCTTTTCTCCCTTTTCATTCTTAAAGAAAAGACCCAGTTCCGATGCTTTCTGTTGTCCGAAATTGAATATATTGCCGACCTCAGCCGTACCCACCTTTACCAGATCCTCACGAGTAACACCTAAATTTTTCAATATTTCATCATCCAAGACTTCTTCATTGATGGCTATTCGTTTTTCTTTATTTAAATAAACAAAGTCTTCGCCCGCCTCACAGATCGTTTGAAACTCATGACTGAACTTGGTGAAAGCACCGCCTGCGGCAAATGTTATAAAAGTTTCATCCCCGATACCCAGCCTTTGGAACACCCTCATGTACGCGGTTTTAGTCGAATCGTAGTACTCGTTATGCGATCTCTCGTCCGCACAGAAAGAATACATATCCTTCATCAAAAACTCTCTGCCTCTCATAACTCCACTCTTGGCGCGAACCTCATTGCGTAATTTGGTCTGAAACTGATAAACCGATATGGGCATATCTTTATAGCTGGAAATATAGTTTTTCATCATTTCACCTATCGGCTCCTCATGACTCCAACCGAACCCCACCTCTCCTCCCGATTTAAGTTCGGACTTGAACCAAACATCCACCATCGAGTCATCCCATCGATCGGTCTTCTCCCAAAGCTCTTTTCTTTGAAGAGATGTCATCAAGATCTCCTGACTGTCAATGGTGTTCATTTCTTCTCTGACTACCTGCTTTATCTTTTCGATAACCTTCATTCCCAATGGAAGATACGAATACACGCCCGCCATCTCCTTGGCTATATACCCGGCCCGAATCAAAAGCTTGGCATTTTGAGCCTTCTCATCAGCCGGTACCTCCTTCCTTGTTTTTGTGAAAAGCTTTGACTGGCGCATGAATATAAATATATTACACAAAATACCCCGACAGGTCTAATTCCGAAAAACCATGGTCGTCACCCGAAAATTCTGGTTATGTCGTGAGCGGTAATGGCTATCATGAGAACTATCAAAAGAATGAATCCCAAACCGTTAAGGGCATTGGAGATCTTTGGGTCTATGGGTCTTCTGATGACAGATTCTATCGCCACGAACAGAAGCCTCCCGCCGTCAAGTGCCGGAAAAGGAAAAAGATTTATTATCGTTAAATGAAGTGAGATAACGGCTGTAAAATAAAGGAGGAAAGCGAAACCGACAGCCCAAGCATCGCCAACAAGCCCCACTATTCCCACGGGGCCTGCAACCTGTGAAAAATCAGCCTGCCCGGTTAAAGCATTTCCTATGAAACGAACGAGTTCCACCGCAATAACCGCAGTGAGTTCAGCTGTGTGCTTAAAACCTTCATATAAGGCCAAATGTGGCGGAAAAGAGACCAGTCCAACTGTGCTTATTCCAAGACCGACCGTGGCCGCTCCTTCATCGACCGCATCCGTTTGAGGGATCAATGATACCTCTTTCTCCTCATCGTCGCGTTCATAGGATATGAAAACCTCCTCACCCGCCCTGTTCTCCAAAAAACCGGAAAGATCTTCCGGTCTTTCGATCTGTCTAACTTCTCCTTCACCGGAGCGAACCTCCAAAAGAACATCTCCGACCTCAAATCCGGCCAGCAATGCAGGCGAATCATCTACCACATGAACTACATTCACTCTGGGGTCCTTGACATATTTTTCATCATAAACACCATCCGAGACCGGAATTCCGATCATGAAGGCCGTAACTATGAACAGGGCGGCCAATAGAGCATTAAAAAAGACCCCTGCCGTTAAAACAACAGCCTGGACGGCCCTGCTCTTATGGACAAAACTCCTTTCTTTTTCAGGGCCTTCTATGGATTCCTCGTCCGGATCCTCTCCGAATATCTTTACAAAACCACCGAACGGAATGGCATTCAATGTAAATCTGGTCTCTCCCCACCAAAAAAGGGTCTTGAGTCGCGGAGGGAAACCTATTCCGAACTCATCAACTCTTATCTTGAAATATTTGGCCGCCAAGAAATGACCCAGCTCGTGAACCAAGATAAGCAACACGAGTACCGCTATAAAAATTAAAATCGTCATGATGTCTCAAATTTGATCTAGCTGTTCTTCACCTCTTCTTCTTTACTGTCCGCCTTCTCCTCTATCTCCTTTATCAAAACATCCAAGTGTTTCTGCAATTCATCCTTGTAACGAAACTTCTCGTCCTCCGTTATTTCACCGGATCGGTGAAATTTTTGAATGTCGTCCCATATCTTTTCCCTTTCGTTACGTAGAGAAACTTTCGCCTGCTCCTCTTTCTGTCTTACCACTTTGACCAATGATTGACGTCTTTCTGAAGTTAGCTCCGGAAAAACAACCCTTATACTGGAATCTCCGACATTGACGGACAAACCGAGATCGACTTTGTGTAAAGCCTTTTCGATATTTTTTATGACCGACTGATCCCAAGGCACAACCACCAATATACGGGGATCATCAACGGTGATCGTTGAGAGCTGATTGACGGGCATCCTCGATCCGTAAACATCGACCATCACACCTTCAAGAATCGCAGGTGTCGCTCTTCCAGTACGTATGCCCGAGAACTCTTTATCGAGCCAATCTTTGATCTCCCGCCCTCTCTTTTTGAAAATTGAAAAATCGTATGCCATGGAGAGATTTTAACAAAAAAAACGAAGAGACACAAAAAAAACTGAGTGTGTAACCCGACCGCTCGGCCGGCCGCAACTTCTAGACCACCTATTAAACGGATGAATGATCGAGAGATCGGAATGGAGTGATCACTTAAGAAAAGGAAATCCCTTCACTAAACGAGTTTCACTCCACCTCCTACCCAGACCGAACCACTCCCCGCAGGGAGTTGCGGAAAGTAGAATGAACACCAAAATAAAAATAATATGTTGATCGATGATCGGGTTATTCTCCGGAGGAAAGATGGCCAAATATACCAAAAGCGATAGTACGGCCCCGACCACCCCTGCCAGACGGGTCATGATACCAAAGATAAAAGCGATCCCCACCGTCGCGAGGGTTATCATGAACAACCAATCGACCCAAACCTCTCCGGCCATAGCCTGAAAGATCTCAACAAAGGGACTTTCCGTGGTGTCATTAATAAGGAATTCCTCAGTGGGCGATACCCCCTCGATCCAACCGTCCCCTTCCGAGGTGCCATAGCCAAGGCCGAGAAGCTTATCCAGAAACGCCCATAAGAAGATCCACCCCATGGAAAGCCGAAGGAGTGTTATTAAAAATTTCTCGAACCCTTTCCTCATGTTTCCTTTGATCATCTTTGGACATTTCGGATCCGGTGCCCCGTCAAATACCCGGATACACTAAAACTCTTCTTCTCTTTTGCTGAATCTTAAGACATCCCTCTTTCTACCAAGAGGTAAAACCGCATTGACCTCGCACTGGTAAGAGACGTATATCTCACCGAGCTCATTTTGCAACCTGACCTCTTCCTGCTTAGCGGCAAGGGCCACGAAAGCCAGAACGGACGCGGCTATCATTACCATGAAAATTCCGAAAATGAATCCTGAATACATTACCACGGTTATCAACGTCCCCATTATGAAAACAAAAACCCCAACATACAGAGGATGGCGCATATATGCATAGATACCCGTTCTGACAAGCTGAGTGTTTATATTGAACTGTCCCGGCCAAGCGTACCATCCCTTCAGATCGATCCTGGCCTTAACGGCCAAAGCCGTCCCTAAAGCGGTCAAAACGAAAGCTGACAGATCAAGAACGCCGACAGACTCGAGGTGGGTGAAAATGACTGACATATAACCTACGGTATACAAGGGGAAAAGAATTCCTATTAAAAGAGGGACCCCTGAATTGGCACGCTTTTCTCCTCTGAATCTGAAGTCAAAAACAAAGAACAGAAGCATTATTGCTATCAAAGCCTGTGCCATATTGAAGATAATCAATGAGATCATATAAAATATTATTTTTTATATTAAAAAACCTTATAACCTTCGTATTGGTTAAATCTTACACCAAGATTCAACGATTCGATATCCACATCATTCAAAATGATATCGCCAAATAAAATGATCAAGTCCTTCTTTTTATTATTCCTCGCATTATCATCTTTCTGATCTCCTCGGCCAGAACTATCGTCAGACCGAAACTCAAGATAATAACCCAATCAAAAAGTGATATTGCCGTCGTTCGGAATATGTCCTGCAAAAATGGCACGTAGACGATGGCCATCTGGAGCAATACCGCCAACACGAAAGCCATCAGAAGCCACTTATTTGAGAACAATTTGGGAGAAAAGACGCTACTAAGATCGCTTCTCACATTAAATACATTATACCACTGAAAGACCGCCAACATGGTAAGGGAGATGGTCCACGGCTTGCGCATGAGTTCCTCATCCACAAGTCCTTCGATCTGATATGACGGAGGAAGGTAATGGTAAAAAAGAAAAAGGGTCACAACCGCCATTATGCTTCCCATCATTATCATCCTGAACGCCATCATTCCATCTATCACCCATTTTTTAGGCTTACTGAAATGACGCTTCAGAATATTTTTCTCCTTTGGATCCATCGAAAGTGGCGCCACCAAGATTCCGTCGGTAACCACATTCAGCCATATGATCTGAGCTGCAAGCAAGGGAAGCGGAAAACCGATCAGGATCGCGGCGGTTATTGTCATTACCTCTCCCAAGCTGGTGGAGAAAAGATAAAGTATCACCCTTTTAATACGTCTGTATATGGCTCTTCCTTCCTCCATCGCCGAAATGATACTTCCGAAATTATCATCCAACAGAATGATGTCGGATGCCTCCTTTGCGACCTCGGTGCCGATCTTTCCCATAGCGACACCCAGATCTGCGGAAACCAAAGACAGAGCATCATTAACGCCGTCTCCGGTCATAGCGACGATCTGACCCATGCTTCTGTAACCTTCGATTATCTTCAGCTTATGTTGCGGATTGACCCGAGCGAAAACCGTAGTATCGGGAAGAACCTCCGTTAATTCTTCACAACTCATCGAGTCCAACTCCGACCCGAGAATTATTCTGTCCCCTTCCGAATATATTCCGACCTGCCTTGCGATGGCGCGGGCGGTAACCTTATGATCCCCCGTGATCATTACCAGCCTTACTCCGGCCTCGTGCACACGACGAACCGACTCTATAACATTTCTTCTTTTTACATCGGACATGGCAACCAGCCCGGCAAAAACGGTTTGTGTTATCTCATCTTCTTCGATCGCCTCGCCGACACCATCAGCAAAAGAAACCCCCAGAACCCTCAACCCCCTTTCGGACATCTCGTTTATCATGATCTCTATCTTATCCCTATCCTCCTTATTAAGAGGTCGTATTTCATCATTTTCGAATATATACCCCGATCTTGATAAAACCACCTCCGGGGCACCAACTACCGAAAGAGTATTACCGCCTTCGCCTCTGTTTATAACGGCATGGAATTTGTTGCCGGAATCAAAAGGGATCTCGAATATCCTAGGAGAATTTTTTTCCAGTTCATCCTTGAAAATTCCCGCTTTTTGGGCCAATACCTTCATTGCGGCCTCGGTCGGATCTCCCGATACGTGCCATGTTTTATCTTCCGGATTGTATCTTACTCGAGCATCGGAGGTAATGGCGGCGACCTCGATAAGCCTCTGAAGAACTATATCCCGTCCGGATTCATAACCTTCCTTTCCCTCTATCAAAATTTCACCTTCTTCCTCGTACCCAACTCCGGTAACCGTGACGTTCCTTCTGTTTATATAGATCTCACCAACCATAAGTTCATTTCTGGTGATGGTTCCTGTCTTATCGACCGCAATAACTTTTGCCTGTCCGAGCGCCTCCACCGCCTGAAGTCTTTTCACCAAAGCATTGCGTTTACTCATACGCCAAACACCGGTCGCCAAGACCAACGTTATAACGACCGGTAAGCCTTCCGGTATGGAGGAGACCACGATGGCGATAACGACGAGGATCATATCATTTACATCATGGCCGAAAATTAGCCCCAAATTGAACACCGCGACCGCGGTAACGAATATTAAGGCAATGATCAACTTGGAAAGATTCTTGATCTTTCTCTTCAGAGGCACATCGGTATCAATTGTAACCAATTGCGCCGATATTCCGCCGACAACCGTATCCAGTCCGGTGGAAACGACGATCACTTTGGCATTACCGGAAACAACATATGTTCCCTTGAATACCATGTTCCTCTGGTCGGATGATGCAAGACCTTCTTCGTCGAAGGTCTTGTTCGTCTTAGGCACCGGTTCGGATTCCCCGGTCAGCGCCGACTCTGATACCTTGAAATTACTCGTATGGATGACCCGTGCGTCAGCCGGAACCTTATCTCCGTCCTGAAGGATTATCACGTCTCCGGGAACCAGATCTTTGTCTTCAATAACGATCTCTTTTCCGTCACGAATAACCACCGCTTCGGAGGTGGCCAGTTTCTTCAATGCCTCTATGGCGTTTTGAGCTTTCCCTTCTTGAAGGGTGCCCAAAAATGCATTGAACAACAGTATGAAAACAATAATTAATGCATCTACCACATCATCCAGATATAGCAGTACGATCGACGCGATAACCAGAAGATATATAAGAGGGCTTTTGAACTGGCGTAGGAATATTACAAAATGACTGTCCGGCTTGACCTCGAGCAACTTATTTGGACCATGCTTTTTAAGGCGCAACATCACCTCATCAGCATTAAGACCACTATCTATATCGGAATTAAATTCTTTTATAACATCTTCGTAACTTTTTCTGTAAAAATTAGACATCGGTTTTTACTCCGGTCCGTTCATCCTTATTATTCAAAACAATTGAATTTTTAAAATTTGATCTTCGGCCATAAAGCATTAATAAATTTTAACAAATAATCTTTATTTTAAAAGCTCTCTATCCGGGTACTTTTAAAACTGACGACTTGCCCGGCTCGTCAGAGTTCATCCCCATACTCAATAATTACCTATATCCTTTTCGATATCGGGGAAATTTTGGCATATATCGAAAATATCAAAACTTCCGCTTATTTCTTCTTTGTCCTCTCTCTCCAGAAGATATCTGAAGACGGCTTCTACCAATTCACTTCGACTTTTGCCGGTACCGATCCTGATAAAAACATCCTCGGTCAAAGAAACGATGTGTTCACTTACTTCCTTCCCTTCATGTACGGTAACCTTGAATACTTTTCCTTGCGAGTCGGAAACGAGTTCTTTTGCGATGATCTTTTTGTTCTCCATAAATTATATTGTTCTATATTCTCTCACACTCCACCTCACCTTCCGCCAAAAACTCGTTATCGCTCGCCCGAACTATGACAAAACCTCTCATATCGACACAGTACCACTCGTTATCCGACAATGCCGCGCCGGCCGCAAAACCTCCCGCAGAATCATTGCATTTTGTCCTCGTTTCAAAATCACTTTCCATAACATTGAAAATACCCTCTATCTGCTCTATTGAACAAGCTCCCGAATAAGTACCCGTTTCCAAATAATAAAGTGAGGTGAAAGCTCTGACACGATCCATTCTCCTGGCTATCTCTCTTTCGTTTGAAGGATCCAATTCATTCAAACCTTCGTCGCTGTCGATCTCTCTTTCTCCAAATATATCGCTGACTATCCTGCTGTCGCCGGAAAGAAACCAAACCGCTATATAAATTCCCGCACCGATCAAAAATATCCCGATCACACCCCAAACAAACAAAGAAAAAAGTGACCCTCTTTGTACCATTTCCGCCTCCGCATCGCCGATCTCAGGCGGAGGGCCGGCGCCGTCAATGACATCAGGTCTCGAGTTTCCTCTTAATTCTTGTTCGTATTCGTTTTTTTCAGTTTTTTTTTGATCTTCCCTTTCCCTATCAAGACCTGGACCTACGGATGTATCTTCAATAAAAAAAGAGGTTGGGTTAGAGATACTCCTTTTGCTCATCCTCTCATTCGGCTTCATATCCTGTCCGTCGCCGGACACGATGTTCCGTCCTTCAGGAGGAACGATCTCTTCTTCTGAGTATGCTCCGTAAGGATCACTTCGACCGCTATCTGCTTCCGTTTTCGGAGTTGATCTGCTTTTGGTGTTAGATGGAATATCCCAATGCTTAACAGCCTTATCCTCCCGGCCTATTTTCTGAGACGAAGGTTCCGTTTCAGAATGAGGGACCTCATTTTGATCTGAACCACCATCCTTCGCACCATGACCTAAAGATGCAGACTCAGTAAGTTCGGGCCTTGAAGGTTCCTCTTTTAAGTCTCCGTAAGGATCTCTCGGGCGGGTGGTCACCTCCGGCTCCGAAGCTTCAGGACGTACGATAGGAGCGGTTTCGGGGCTTGAAGGTTCCTCTTTTAAGTCTCCGTAAGG
>SLDR01000036.1 GCA_007125155.1 Candidatus Campbelliibacteriota bacterium
AGTTTTATACCATACTTGGTCGTTTATATCAAATTTTGGGATGCTTTCGGTCATTTGAGCTTGGTTTTTAACATAATATCAACGGTCTATATACAAGATGTCAACAACGGGCCGGTTTAGAACCTGATCACATTATGGGAGAGGAAACACTTCGATCGGTTCTTCGGTACCACCCCGGGGCCGTTGACAGATGATCGTTTTGCTTTATTTTTTGATTGTTACGATTTCACCTGTATAATGACTTCGATATGAAGAGAGTGTTCGATCGTTTCAAGGACATGGACTGGGTGTTGGTTTTGACGGTTCTGTCAATATCTTCCCTGGGACTGTTGACAATCAACTCGTTTTCATCGGAAGACCCCTTCTTTGCACGTCAGTTGGCATTGATATCTTTTTCTTTATTTATTTTTTTTGCCATAAGCATGACCGATATCAGGTTTTTAAGAAGGGCCGGGGTTGTTATAACATTCTTTTTGCTGATGTGTGGGGCTCTCCTGTTTCTTTTATTTTTGGGTACCGGACCTCACGGTGTTCAACGTTGGCTCGATTTCGGCTTTTTTTCTCTTCAGTTATCGGAATTCGCTAAATTGGTCCTTATAATTCTTTTGGCTAAATATTTCACAAAGAGGCACATAGATATTCATCAATTCAGACATATTTTCATATCGGGAGCTTATGCCGGTGTTTTTTTTATACTGGTTTTTCTTCAGCCGGATTTCGGTTCCGCCTTTATTCTGGCTCTTATTTGGCTCGGTATGTTGATGGTGTCCGGTATGTCTTTAAGGCACTTGGGCTTGGTTTTCATCTCGGGTATTGTTATTTTTACGGGCATGTGGAGTTTCGCGCTACAAGATTATCAGCAGGAACGTTTGCTATCTTTTGTCCAACCTTATGCCGATATTGAAGGGGGCGGATACCACGCGCGACAATCCACTATCGCAATAGGGTCCGGCCAGGTTTTCGGAAAGGGTATCGGTTATGGAACTCAGTCTCAATTACGTTTTTTGCCCGAGCATCAAACAGACTTTATTTTTGCCGCTTATGCTGAAGAGTGGGGCTTTATAGGAGTTGTGTTGCTTTTTATACTTTACGGACTTGTGGTATGGAGGCTACTTTCCAATGCCCGAAGAGGAGAAACGAACTTTGAAACACTTTTTGGTATGGGAGTTGTCATTATGTTCATCAGCCATATGATAATTCATATCGGTGCAAACGTCGCGATGTTGCCCGTGACCGGGACCACGTTACCTTTTATGAGTTTCGGAGGAAGCCACATATTCGTATCTTTTGTGGCTTTGGGCATCATAATGAGCATGCGTCGTTATCGCAGGCTTGTCTCCAGGGACGGCATGTCCAAGGAAGTCACAATAATGTAACCACTCTTCTCAATCAAGCGGGGCTTTAAAAAGCCGTCTTTTAATTTTCTTACTATTTGTTAGTATTGTACCTATATGACTTTTAAAGGTGCAAGGGATGCGCTTATTCTGGCGGTCGGAGATGTTGTCTTTCTTTATGCGGCCTTGTGGGCCACTCTCTTGATTCGTTATGGAGGAGTCCCCGACGCGGAGGTTTTGGATGCACATCTGATACCTTTTTCAGTTCTTTTTATTATATGGATAGTGGTTTTTTATATTGCCGGACTTTATGAGAGACCCATACTGGCTCTGAGAGTGAATGTTTCCGCCCTTATATTTGAGACTCACATAGTCAATAGTGCTCTTTCTCTGGCATTCTTTTACTTTATTCCGTTTTTCGCCATTTCTCCAAAGGTGAACCTGGTCATCTTTCTTTTGTTTTCTTTGATAATGTTGATAGGGTGGCGAACCGCAAGCTATTGGCTTTTGCGTTCTCGAGAACCGGCGCCCGCTTTCCTAATCGCGAGCGGAGATGAGATGAGAGAATTGAGAGAAGAGGTGAACAAGGATGCGAGACGTCGCATTCGTTTTATCTCTTCCGTAGACCTTGAAAAGGCGGAAGGTGTCGACCTTCAGAATGATATTGTCGGCACCATCTATTCCGAAGAGGTAAGGGTGGTCGTTGTCGACCTCCATCACAAGAACATCAAGGGCATGCTCCCCCATTTATACAATCTAATTTTTTCCAATATTCGTTTTGTCGATATGCAACGTCTTTATGAGGAGTTCTTTAGGAGGGTTCCCTTGTCGGTTCTTCATTACAACTGGTTTTTGGAGAATATATCATCGGCTCCCAAGAATTCTTACGAGATGGTAAAAAGGGGAGTTGACGTCATCTTCGGTCTGGCCTTGGGGACCGTTTCTCTTTTTTTGTATCCTTTCTTGGCGCTGGCCATATGGGCCGAGGATAAGGGGCCGATCTTTTTCTCACAACAGAGAGTAGGGAAGAAGAACGTCCCTTTTGTTTTGAGGAAATTCAGAACAATGAGTCTCGACGGTGAAAACACGACAAGGGTCGGAGGATTCCTTCGTTCCTTTCATCTTGATGAGCTGCCTCAGCTCTGGTCGGTGGTCAAAGGGGACCTTTCGCTTATCGGACCGAGGCCGGAGATGGTCGAGATGGTGAAAGAATATGAAAAAGTACTTCCTTATTACAACATAAGACATTTGATAAAGCCGGGGCTTTCCGGATGGGCTCAGCTTTATGCAGAAGATCCTCCAAAATTTTGTATCTCTTCCGAGAGGACCGCTCACAAGCTCTCTTATGATCTATACTACATAAAGAACCGATCTTTTTTCTTGGATATCCAGGTTGCCTTAAAGACCATAAAGCATCTTTTGATGAACAAAGGAAAGTAAGGTGGAAGCTAAAAGAGTATTTTTGCTCTATACTTTTCCATAGTATAATATTTATCAATCATTTATATTAGTTAGGATAATAATAAGATGTCTCCAAAAAACATTTTCATAATAATTTCGGTGGCCGTTCTGTTTCTATTGGTAGTTGCTTTCTCCGGAGGCGGAGGAGGGCCTATCTTGACAGGTGGTTCGTCGGACACCGATGTCCCCGAGTACGACTTCGGGGAACTTAAAGTGGTCGATGTTAAAGAAGGTGAGGGCGAAGAACATGTTAAGCCCGGGGACGGTTTAAGGATTCATTATGTCGGTTATTATATAAATAAAAATGGTGAGAACGTGCTTTTTGATAGTTCAAAAAGCAGGAATAAACCGGAATATCTGACGGTCGGAGAGGCGAAAAGTCATATTTCCTTCTGGCAAAACGGTCTTCTTGGTATGAAGGAAGGTGGAGTGCGTACAATAGAGGTTCCCGCGGATTCAGCCTACGGTGAGAGGTCTCAAGGCCCCATACCCCCCAACTCAACACTTGTCATCGAGGCTGAGCTTTTGATGATAGAGAAATAGAGAATCTAAATTAGCCATTTTACATTAACCCTCTTCCCATAAGAGGGTTCCTTTTGGAAGGTAATATTAAAAGACGATCGGTTTGGATCTCACTACTAACAATAGATCCGGTTTTTTTCGATCAAGACAGTATCCTTTTGCACCAAATTGGTTCGTCCAGACCAAAAACACACCGAGACTCGGAATCGGGGTAAAACAGAAATGATCTGTTCAGATGTGGATAACATTTTTATGTTTTCTGTTAAAATTAATGCAAGAGAGGGTTCTCGACCATCGAGAAAATGAATATCTGGAGGGTCGAGATTTAGCAGAGGTGTAGGAAATGGGCCTTTTTTATAGCAAAAAGAAAGATAAAAGATACATAACCCTTAAGGAGGCGGCGGCTTTGTCAGGTTACTCCTCCGATTACGTCGGTCAGCTTATAAGAAGTGGAAAGATCTTGGGCAAAAGGGTCTATGCGAATCCGGTGTGGATGACGACCGAGGAAGAGCTTATGAATTATCTGGAGGCCGACCGAGCGAACAGGTCTCGAAGAACAGGCTTGGGAAGAAAGGTTGCGGATTTTCTTCGCTCCTGGAGAACGGGTTTGCGTTCGGAGCTGGAAATAGTGAAACTTTACAAGGGAGTGCTTTACTTTTCCATTTCGGTTTCACTAGTTTTCTCTCTCTTTGTTTTTTACGTTTTTTCCGTTAATTTTGATGCATGGTTGAGTCAGCGTTCGCAGGATCGAGGCGAATTGGCCGCCCCGATCGAGGCTCCCGTTACGGGTGGAGCTGAAAGGGTTATTGATTTTTGAATATGAAAAATCGGAAAAGAGATATTTTTACAATAGAAGTACCTAAATTTATTTTGCCGGCACGTGAAATAGATCCGGGTTCGGTATACACCCTTACCGTTGAAAGGCCAATGGGTTTTGGATACACAGGAATGGGACATGAGCGCAGAATATCGGTCTTTTCTCGTGTTTTGGCGTTTTCGATCGCCGTATTCATGTCCCTGTCTCCCATTTTGCCCGTGATCGAGATGATCCATGCCGCAGAGGTCGGATCGGACACTGAAAATATTGACAAGCTGATCGACTCGGAAGAGGTTGACACGGAAGGAGGTGAAGGTGTGACGGAGAAATATCTTCTTGATGAAGAAAAGACTGCTGAAAACAAAGAAGAGGATTTTAAGAAAACCAAAGAAAATGATCAGGAAGATGAGAAAAATAAAATCGATCATTCCGAAGAAGAGGATGGGGAGAATGTAGGTAAAGACAAAAAAAAATATAACGAGGAAAATATTAACAGTGATAGCGGTGAGGATCCGAAAAATAAAGAAAAGACAGAGGAAGAAATAATCGAAGAAGATAAGGAAGAAGATGATAAAAAAGAAGAAGAGAAAGAAGATGAGGAAGCGGTAGCGGAAGAGGAAACGGAGGGAAATGAGGAAGATGAGGATCAGACGAAAAACGAAGACAAAAAAGAAGACGAAGGGGGAGACGGAGAGAAAGAGAGTACGGACAAAGAAGACCGAGAAGAGAATGAAGATGGTGAAAATGCCAAAGGAGATGACAAGGAGAAAGATGATCAAGACAAAGATATGGGAGTGGAGGATGGTGATGGCGAAAGCGGCCAAAAAGAAAAAGAGGATATTTCTGAGAGTGGTGGCGAACATTCCGAAGATAAAGATGTCTTAGAGGAGAGATTGAGAGCTGAGTTGGAGGAGGAGATACGTCGAGAGTTGAGTGAGGAGATGGCTGCCAATATCAATGACAAATTCAACCTCCCGGGCTCTTTTAAAGAGGAGAACTGTACACTGCTTTCGGGAGGGGAGTTTTACTGCATCTCCGATGGGGTCGTTTTTCGTGGGAGAGCTGATAGGCACGAAAGCATAACCGCTCACGAGGATGAGTTCGGTATGAAACAGATAGTCTTTCAGGAAGGAGGACACAGGGTCAGAATTCTGACCAAGAATGACGTTGACGACATCTCCCCAGTCTACAGTGGAGAGAGCGGTCTTGTTGCTTGGCAGAGAAATATAAATGACAGATGGCAGATAGTGATATACGATCTCGAGTCTGATAGGGAGATCTTTGTAACAGACACCGATTACAATAATGTTTATCCGGAGATCCATGATACCACGGTCGTCTGGCAAGGGTGGGTGGAAGATGGTTGGGAGATATTTTATATCGATCTCTCCGTATACCCGCACAACAAGGTTCGCCTTACCGATGACAGGTATCAGAACATGGAACCGCGTGTTTACGGAGACACCATGGTTTGGCGTTCATACAGAGATAACGAGTGGTATTTGGTCACTTACACCAAAAGCACCGGTCACAAGAAGGCGATAAGAACCGGAAAAAAGAATACCAATCCGCGATTGGTTCTCGTTTGGGACGGGGTGGATAGTGATGGGGTGGAAACTCTTATGCACTTCGATCCTTTAACAAAACGTACGGCACCTCTCGCTTCGAGCAAAAACTCCGATGAACGAAGAAAACCGATACCTAATCCTTTTGAGGGGGGTTCGGATGAAGCGGTTCAGACACCGAATCGTTCTTTCGAGGAAGAAAAAGATGTTGGAGGAGATATTAACGGCGAGGACGGTGTTGAGTAAGAAATATGAAAAAAAGACTTTTTACATTTTTTTTGACGATCGCGGTCCTTTTTTGCTGGGCGGGGTTTACCGATCTTTTCGCTTCAACCGAGTCGCATTACCCCGA
>SLDR01000031.1 GCA_007125155.1 Candidatus Campbelliibacteriota bacterium
CTCCGAAAAAACCAACACCCGGCCCATCAAGACCAAGAAGAGGCTATCTGTAGAGAGTTGAAGACCTTTACGGATATCGACACGACCCGATTCTCGATCTCCTTCAAGGATCAATAAAGCTTGAAGAAAATATATCTTCGTGTTACCATGTTCGGGTATGACATCCGTAAATATAAAGGTGGAAAAACAAAGTAACGAAAATAATACCTCCCTTTTAAGGCGGTTCACTAAAAGGGTCCAAGCTTCCGGTATGCTTCCCAGAGCCAAATCTCTGCGTTTCAGGAGCCGTCCGGTATCACCCACGAAGAGGAAGCAACAAACACTTAAAAGATTGGAAAAAATAAAAGAACGGGAGAAATTGATCAAACTTGGAAAAATACCTGATAAGAGAGGACCTTTCACACGTTCACGTTAAAAAACGGATAATTATCAACTCTGAATACAAAGAAACAATAAGAGAGATAAAGTGAAAATAATTAAAGTGTCCTCCGATTATTTCACCATAACCAAGAAGTCGCGGATAAATGTCCCGCGACTTTCTTTCAAAAGAATAAAGGACGATGTTCTGGGAAGCGAATATTCTCTAAGCTTGGTCTTTATCGGTAGCGACTTTTCCCGACGCCTGAATAAAGAACACAGAAAAAAAGACAGGCCGGCTTCGGTGCTGAGCTTCCCTCTCTCACCCGATGAAGGAGAGATGTTCATTGATCTTAATAACGCTCGCAAAGAAGCTTCTAGATTCGATATGTCATTTCGAAAGTTCGTAGGATATCTTTTTATCCACGGACTACTGCATTTGAAAGGAATGCGACATAGCTGTACAATGGAAAAAGAAGAAAAGCGCTTGATTGAGCGCCACCTGATCTAATCTTTCAACGGATAAAGTAAACCGTAAAAAAATTAAGAAGATACTTATGAAGACCAACAATGCAACAGTGGGAATCGATGTGGGAACTTGCTACACAAAAGTTGTGGTGGCTGAGAAAGTAAGAAGCAAAAAGAAATATTTCCCGAAAATAATCGGTACGGGAGTAGCTGAGTCCGCCGGCATCCGACACGGATACGTCGTGAATCAATCCGAGGCGACAAAAAGCATAAAGGAAGCCTTGAGACAGGCGGAGAGGTCTTCCGGGATAAAGATATCGAGAGCTTTTACCTCAATTGGCGGAATGGGTCTTCAAGGTGTTACCTCAACCGGGAAAACGGTGGTCTCCAGCGCCGATGTGGAGGTCAAGGACATCGACATAAGATCGGCCCTGGAGATCTCTGAGAGCCGTATCTCCTCATCAGACTCTTCAAACCGCAAGGTCATACACGCAATACCACTTGAATATAAACTTGACGGCCAAAATGTCCTGGGTAATCCGCTAGGACTGAAGGGGGGCTCTCTCGAAGTAAAAACTTTCTTTATCACCTGCCTTGAACACCACATAAACGATATCATTGAATCCATAGAAAGTGCCGGAGTGGAGGTAATGGACACCATTGCTTCACCCGTCGCCTCAAGTTTTGTCAGTCTCACAAAGCCTCAAAAAATTGCCGGCTGTGTGTTGGCCGACATAGGTGCGGAAACACTTTCAGTTGTGGTCTTCGAAAACAATATCCCGATCTCTTTGGAAATATTCCCGATCGGAGGAAATGATATAACAAATGACATCGCTCTGGGATTAAAAATACCGCTGGAAGAAGCGGAGAAAATAAAACTCGGTAGCATCACCAACACACCCGTGTCTCGACAGAGATTGAATGAAATAATATCAGCAAGGTTGACCGATATATTTGAAATAATTATTGACCACTTAAAAAAGATAAACCGCCACGAATTGCTTCCGGCGGGTATAATAATAACAGGAGGAGGATCGGGAATCTCATCAATAGAAGAAAAAGCGAAAGAAAAAATGAACCTACCTTCCTCGGTCGCATCACTAAGTTCGATAGGAAGGCGTGATTCACCAATATCGGACCCTCGATGGTCCATAGCCTACGGGCTCTGTGTGATCGGTCTCAATGAAGAAGACAGCGAAAGCTTGGGGCTGACCTCGATCTTGCAAAAGACAAAGTTCAGTTTGATGTCCTGGGTAAAGCAATTCCTTCCATAAAAAGTAACACAATGGGTTTTGTTTTTTAATTCTTTTTCTGGTAACATAAAAAAATCCATTTAATTCATAGAAAACATGCCTCAAATAAAACCAGAAGTAGAAGCTTTCGCCAGGATCAAAGTATTCGGTGTCGGCGGTTCCGGAAAGAACGCCGTTAACCACATGATCAACTCAAAGGTGAAAGGAGTAGAATTCGTAGCGATAAATACCGATGCTCAGGATCTGCACCACACGTTGGCAAAGAAAAAGATACATATAGGCAAAAACCTTACCCGAGGATTGGGTACAGGAATGAACCCTGAACTGGGAAAAAAAGCGATCGAAGAGAACAAAGAAGAGATACAAGAGGCCGTAAAAGGAGCCGATATGATATTCATTGCCGGAGGTATGGGAGGCGGCACGTGTACGGGATCGTCACCGGTGATCGCCAAAACGGCAAAGGAACTTGGAGTTTTGACTGTGGCGGTAATAACCAAGCCTTTCTTTTTCGAAGGACCTCAAAGAATGAGATTCGCCGAGCAAGGCGTCGAGGAGCTAAAATCCTCCGTTGATGCAATAATAATCATCCCGAACGACAGGTTACTTTCAGCGGTTGAAAAAGAAACGACCGCTAAAAACGCTTTTGCGATGTGTGACGATATCCTTAAACAGGCCGTCGAAGGAATATCCGACCTTATAACCACTCCCGGTATAATAAACACCGATTTCGCCGATATCCGAGCCGTAATGGAAAACGCGGGTACTGCCTTAATGGGTATAGGTATATCAAGTGGAGAAAAAAGGGCCGAAGAGGCTGCAAAATCAGCAATAAACTCCCCCCTATTGGAACTTTCAATAAACGGTGCCCGAGGGGTTCTATTCTCGATCGCGGGAGGAGAGGACCTCACGATGCACGAGATACAGGATGCGGCCCAGGTCATAACGGAATCCGTAGATAAAGATGCCAAGATAATCTTCGGGACCGTAAAGGACGATAAACTTAAAAAAGGAGAGGTAAAAATAACAGTAATAGCTTCGGGATTTTCGGAAGAATCAATAAAACCCGGAGTCGTCTATAAGGTCAACGCATCCAAAAAAGAATCGTTCGAAGATGATGAACTCAAAAAGGACGATAACAAGATCCATAACAGTATACCTAAAGAAAACGTCCCAAAAGAAAAGAAAGAAGCTCCCAAACAACAAGAAAGGAAAGATATTGACGAAGATGACAATGATGATTGGGGTGCCGTCCCGGCCTTTCTTCGTCGTTCTAAATTAAAATAGTCCCGATCTTGTTGTGCACCTATTCGAAATAAATAATGATGAACTTTTTTAAAGGTTATCGATTGTTTTTTTAATTTAATCTCTATAAAAAATGTATGATCTGGCAATAATAGGAGGAGGTCCGGCCGGCGCTTCGGCCGGCATATATGCGGCACGTAAAAAACTGAAGACCGTATTCATAACAAAGGATTTCGGTGGCCAAAGTATCGTTGCGTCCGATATACAAAACTGGCTCGGTACGGAGTCTGTATCCGGAAAAGATTTTGGTAAAATGGTCGAAAACCACGTAAGATCATATTCCAATGAAAGCTTAAAAATTGAAGAAGGCAGATACGCCGAATCTTTGAAACAGACAACGGATAACACTTTTATATTAAAAACCGACGACGGAAAGGAATACGAGTCTCGAGCTATCCTGATATGCACCGGCGGAAGAAGACGCAAACTTAATGTTGCCGGCTCAGAAAAGTTCGAAAACAAAGGTATCACCTACTGTGCCACATGTGATGCTCCGATGTTCTCCGGTCAAAAAGTGGCTGTAGTAGGCGGTGGAAATGCCGGATTCGGGACGGCTTCTCAATTAACATCTTATGCGAAAGAAATAACGATCCTCAACAACAGCGATAAATTCATGGCCGATCCCTTAAGAGTTGAAGAGGTTTTGAGAGACCCGAAAGTAAAGGCTTTGAATAATGCGGATGTAAAAGAGATCAAAGGAGATAAGATGGTAAGCGCCCTGATCTACGAAAACAAGGAAACGGGAGAGTTATGCGAACTTGATGTTACCGGGATTTTCGTAGAAATAGGAATGATACCCGCGACCGATATAGTAAAAAAGATCGTAGAACTTGACGATCGCGGATATATCATAGTCAACCATAAAAATCAAAAGACCTCGGTCCAAGGCATATGGGCCGCGGGAGACTGCACCGATTCTCCGTATAAACAGAACATCATCGCCGCCGGCGCCGGCGCCACAGCTTTGGAGGATATTTATTATGAAATGAAACTCTCCTGATCTTTTCAAATCATCTAAGGATCGTATTTAATATCCTGAGCGTTATCAAAAACATCGACCTATTAAGATAACGTGACTTTTTTAAGATATCCAAAAAATACACCGGTTTAAATTTCCACCGACCTTCCGAATTTGCAAAATAAAATTTAAAACCGGATCCCAAAATAAACTTCAAAAACCAAATTTTGGAGTCGATTCTCTGCAATTCAGGCAGTAACCCGGAACCGTGAGCGGTAAAGAGTGCCAAGACCGACACGGTCCTTTTATGCACCAAAATACAGCATGTCTCGGATTTTCCAGCTTAACGGGTAGATTTCCGGGATATCTGCAATTCCCGGATGAAGGATGTTCGCCGATACAAAACCGTATACTTACTTGGTAAACATCCTCGGGTAAAGGATACTCCTCCGCCGGCCAATAATTCAAAACATAAGTACTCCCCGGCCACGGGCCGGAACCGTGACTCCATATCTCTGAATTGATATATCTGTCTTCCATCCCGTCCGGTGGTTCACCAAAGGTCGTAGTGTTGGGATAACTTCCATGGTCTTCATAATACATCTGAACGGCCATTTCTATCTGTCTGGATTCACTTAAAGCCTTCGAAAGATATGCATCGTCTCTGGCCCTGTTTACCACGACAAAAACAATGGCCGCCAAAATACCGACAATGGCTATAACCACCAACAACTCGATGAGTGTAAAACCACTCTTAGAGATCAATTTAACTTCCCTATTTCGATCTTTCATGCTCAAAGGCCTTTATCGATTGTAATTAATTATATACTTATTTCCAGGAAGAGAACAATTTTTGAGCGGTCTTCGGTATTGATAACTTGTTAATTATTAAACGTAAACGATGCCGACCGAAAGTATCATGTAATTACGATTTCCGAACATTGCTCAAAAGTTCGCTAAAGGTTATAATTGCCGCAGAAAGATATAAAAGATAAGATATTCAACACTTAAGCAAGTGTTAAATTGCAAACCATGGGCGGTTAGCTCAGTTGGCTAGAGCGCATCCTTGACGTGGATGAGGCCATAGGTTCAAGTCCTATACCGCCCACCTTAATTTTCACAAAAAACCATAAATAGGCTCGGCTTTTCGATTCCCCGTTTGGACCCTTCAAAACATTAAAGCTCGGCACATGGCCGAGCTCTCTGTTTTGTGACCCTACGGGGAATCGGGGTCAAGTTTCTAAACTCAGACCTCGCGCTTTGCGCTTGTCTTAGTTAAGAACTTCCTCCCCGAGCTCGCCGACAAGCCTCCGCCTTCGGCGGATCTTGTATACCGGCTCCGCTTTTCGATTCCCCGTTTGGACCCTTCAAAACATTAAAGCTCGGCACATGGCC
>SLDR01000005.1 GCA_007125155.1 Candidatus Campbelliibacteriota bacterium
CTGCCTTCCTCCGCGGGGAAACAGATGTTTCCCCGACCCCCTTCTTCGAATCCGTCCTCCATACATCTGTAAATAAGAAATCGCGCACTCATGCGCGATTTCTCAACTTGTTGCGGAGGCCGGATTCGAACCGACGCCTGGAGGTTATGAGCCTCCCGAGGTACCATTCCTCCACTCCGCTACCTGAAATAGTAACACGAAATGACTAAAAAGTGCAAACCTCTAAATAAACTGAAACTCTTCAAAAACATTACGATAAAGCTCAAAGACCCTTTCGGCCTCCCGCCTGCTTAAAACAAAATCGGCGTCATGAACTATTCTGTTCCTTACCTTATGAGCCTCCCACGCAAACTCAAGGGTGGTAAGATCGCTTTCCTCGACCTGCTTCAGTTTGTCCGCCACAGTGTCACCTGTGTAACCCGCCTTTTCCAGTATCTCGTCCAAAATAACGTCAGCGTCAAGTATGGCAATACGCCAATCATTGGGATGGTCAGACTCGATATAACCGGCTATTCTTTCCCAGCGATCGTTTCTGAAATATCCGTCAGGTTCTGCAGGCTTCGATTGAAGACCGGCTCGCGCCGAACCCAAAAGCAAACTTAACTTGTAGCTAAAAAAAACAAAAACGGAAACCGAGATCACCAAAACAAAAAAAGCCAGAGCTATCAAAATAATAATTCCTTCAAAAACGACCTCCGTAATAAATCTGCCGAAATCAATGTGGGCCGAAATATATGTGAAGATGTAAAAAAGTATCAAAAGAGGTATCAAATAGTAAGCCATCTCGGTAAAAACATCTCCTGTGTCTTTTTTTGGAGTCTTATCTCCTTCGCTCATATATTTATCATTTAAAACAATGAAAGTTGATCAATATCATTTCTCAAAACTTCTTCCTATCGAAAAAAGAGTGTCCTCTCTCTTCCATGGTGCCATCAGTTGAAAACCGACGGGGAGCTTTCTTCCCTCCCTTTCCACATTGCCGGCCGGAATTGAGATGGCCGGAATACCTGCAATGTTAGCCGGAACGGTAAAAACGTCAGCCATGTACATCTGTACGGGATCCTCATTCCTCTCTCCTATTTTAAATGCGGGAACCGGAGAAGTGGGAAAAGCGACCGCATCAACCTTCTTCTTGGCGTCGGTGAAGACCTTCTCGAAATCCGATATCGCAAACCTCCTTACGGTGTATGCTTTATTATAGTAAGTATCGTAATACCCGGCGGAAAGAACATAATTGCCGGCCATGATCCTTCTTTTAACCTCCTTTCCGAAAAGGGATCTGGTCTTCATATACTCTTCCAGAAGATCTTTCCCTTCAACCTTGGTCCCATATCTTATTCCGTCAAATCTGGCCATATTGGATGATATCTCGGCCTGTACCAAGACATAGTAAGCACTCAGGGTGTACTTCAGATGAGGGAGTTCGATCTCTCTTATCTTGTATCCTTCTTTCTCCAGTTTGGAAACGTTATTCTTAAAATTCTCCAAAACATCCTTATCGACCCCGTCTTGCTCGATAAGGTGCCAAGGAACTCCTATTGTGGTATGGCCGGCGCCTTTATCTTCTCCAAATACACTTTTTTCATAGGTGGTCGAGTCAAGAGGATCCTTCCCGGAAAGGAGATCGAATACGACCTCCGAATCTGAGACATTTTTGGTCAAGGGTCCTATCTGGTCCAGCGATGAGCCCATGGCTATAAGACCAAATCTTGAAACCGAACCGTATGTCGGCTTAAGTCCGACGCAACCGCAGAAGGACGCCGGTTGTCGAACGGAACCGCCCGTATCGGACCCCAGGGCAACCGGAGCCAATCCGGCCGAGACCGCCGCAGCCGAACCCCCAGAAGAACCCCCCGGAACCCTCGTGTGGTCATTCGGGTTCCTCGTAACGGCAAAGGCGGATTTTTCAGTGGAAGCACCCATCGCGAACTCATCCATATTGGTGCGTCCCAAAAACACAACCTTCTCCTTCTTAAGTTTTTCTGCGACGGTTGAATCATAAGGAGCAATAAAGTCCTTAAGTAAAGCGGATGCGGCGGAGACCTTCCTGTCTTTTATCAGTATGTTGTCTTTGACCGCGATTGGTATACCCGTCAAGACCGTAGCCTTCCCCTCGTCTATGCACTTTTGAGCTTCGCTCGCCCGATCCTTCACATCATCAAAAACCTCCAAAAAGGCGGAGATCTCTCCGTCCTTATCTTTTATACGTTCAATGTAAAGATCGCATAATTCCAAAACGCTGATTCGTCTGTCCAACAGATCCTTGTGGGTTTTTTTTATGGTTTGAAATTCTTTCATTGTTGGAGAACCTTCTTAACCGCCAGATAACCGCTTTCGATCTTGGGAAAAAGTTCGGTTACCTCTTTTGAAGGAAGAACATCCTCGGCTTTATCATTGCGGGTTACATTTCGCAACTCACCGACAGTGGTATCCGTGGTAGCATCCACGAAACCCGAGACCTCTTGTATTTGATCGATATAAGAAAGGATCTTTTTAAAATCGGCCTCCAACGCTATCTCCTCTTCCGGGGTCAGTTCTATACGCGAAAGTTCCGCAACATGCTTTATTTCTTCCCTTTTCATAAAGACAATATTAACACGCCACAGGCCTTTGTTCTACCCAAAAAGATCTCAATCGATGAGATCTCTAAACTGTTTCTCATTCAATATCCTGACCCCCAAAGATCTCGCCTTTTTGACTTTACTGCCCGGGCTCTCTCCCGCGACCAAAAAATCGGTGTTTTTTGAAAGAGAACTTGAAACGGAAGCCCCGTAAGCCCGAACCCTATCGGAGGCCTCCGGTCGAGTCATCGTAGAGAGGGTTCCGGTAAAAACAAAGGTTCTTCCGGAAAGCTTTCCCCGCCCAATCGCGGTCGGTCTATAAGGTTCTTCCACTTTTATCTCTTTAAGGAGTTTTTGAAGAGCGTCTTTGTTGACCTCTTTGTCAAACCAGTCCCTGATCGAATCCGCAACCACCGGACCGATGCCTTCAACCTCTTCAAGATCTTCTCGGTCCGCCTTCATCAGTCCCTTAAGCGTCTCGAACCTCTCGGCCAAGATCCGAGCACTCTCCTCTCCCACATGTGGAATGGACAGAGCTATAAGTAAACGTGGCAAGGTGACCTTCCTCGCCTTATCTATAGCCGATAGCAGATTCTTGGCGGACCTTTCGGCGAATCCGGGAAGGTCCTCGACGTCTCCGTATTTTAAGCTAAAGATATCGGCATAGGTCGAGACCAAACCGGCATCAATAAGCTTATCTATGATGTTCGGCCCGAGCTTGTCTATATTAAATGCCTTCCTGGAAGTAAAATGATGAAGTTTTCTGCGCATCACGTCTCCCGAATCCGAGACAAGGCATCTGTAAGCGGCCTGTCCCGGTATCCGCTCTATCCTACCGTCTCCACCGCAACCCTCGACCTTGCGCGGGAATTCTATCGGTTCTTCTTTCCCGTTTCTCATTTCTTTCACAACCTCAACGATGGCCGGTATCACGTCGCCGGCTTTCTGTATGATGACGGTATCACCGACCCTTACGTCCAATCTTCTTATTTCATCTTCATTGTGAAGGGTGGCCCTGGAGACGGTGGAACCGTCGACCGGGGTCGGACTGAGCTTGGCGACCGGGGTGATGACACCGGTTCTGCCGACTTGGAAGAGTACATCCTCGACCACCGTGGTGGCCTGTTCAGCCGGAAACTTGAAGGCAATACAAAATCGAGGAGCTTTGGAGGTGTAGCCCAGCTTCCTTTGGAAATCGAGTTCATTGACCTTTATGACCGTTCCGTCTATCAAGTAATCCTCTTTTTCGGAATCGTTCTTCCATTCTCTCCAGTACTCGATCGCGCCTTCAACATCATTACAGAGAACATAGTGGGGGTTGACCTTGAAACCGAGCTCCTTTAGGGTCTCGAGTTCGCCGGTCTGTGTTTCGGACCGAGGTTCTTCCGTCCAGCCGATGTCGTATATATATGAGTCCAAGCGTCTATTTGAAACGATGTTCGGGTCAAGTTGCCTGATCGTACCGGCTGCAGCGTTCCTGGGATTGGCAAAGAGGGCCTCTCCTTTTTCTTTTTTGGATTTATTGATCCTTTCGAACTCACCCTTTCCCATCCATACCTCTCCCTCAACCAAAATATCGATGTCCCTGTTCAGCCTGAGAGGAATGGAACGGACTCTCTTTATGTTCTCGGTAACGTCTTCGCCTATCTTCCCGTCCCCCCGGGTCGCTCCCGTTTCTAAGATCCCTTTCTTGTAACTTAGAACTATCTTGAAGCCATCTATTTTAAGCTCCGAAACATAGGTCGGTTTTTCTCCCAATGACCGTTCAACCCTTTTCGAAAATTCATATATCTCTTCCTCGGTGAACGCGTTGTCAAAAGACCACTGAGGCACGGAGTGCTCTATCTTCCTGAAACTTCCGAGAGGCTCCCCGCCGACTCTTTGACTCGGCGAGTCCGGGGTTTTGAATTCCGGAAACCGCTCTTCAAGGTCCAAAAGCTCCCTCATCAAAGAATCATAAGCGGCATCCGATATCTCAGGGCTATCCAACACATAATATTTGTGATCGTGACGACTTATCTCTCGTCGCAACTTTTCTATGCGTTCTTTAATGGGATCGGTGGATCTCTTCGACATAAAATATATTTATCAATATATTAACATAACCGAACCTCCCTTACCCCGACCTCCCGGGGTCGTAAACGAGGCTTCAAAACTTAAAAACAACACCGACAGATACGCCTCTTCTCTCAAACCCTTTGATTGGATTAACCGGAAACGCTGATATAATGTGGGAATATATATTCGCCTTAAAACATAATTTAAAAAATGGACCAAAAAAATGGCAAGCTGATCGTAGTCCGACATCATGAGTCGGAATGGAATAAATTAAGTAAATGGACCGGTACATACGACGCCGACCTGACCCGGAACGGAATAGAGATGGCCGAGAAAATGGGCCGGGTGATAGAGGACATCGAGATAGACAGGGCCGTTTCCTCCGAGCTGAAGAGGTCGTATAAAACATTAAGATGTATGCTCGATGCTTCCGGCCGATCGGATATTGAGATAGAAAGATCCTCGGCCATCAACGAAAGGGACTACGGCGATCATACCGGCAAGAACAAGTGGGATATGAAAGAAATTTTCGGAGAGGGAGAATTCAACAACATAAGACGGGCGTGGGATCATCCTGTTCCGAACGGAGAAACCTTAAAGATGGTATACCAACGGGTCATCCCCTACTATGTTAACGACATCCTGCCCGGCATCTCGGAGGGGAAGAACACCCTCTTGGTGGCACACACCAATTCGATCAGGGCCCTTATCAAATACATCGAGGACATATCGAACGAGGACATAAAAGACTTGGAGATACCCTTCGGCATCTTCTTCATATACGAGGTCGATAGAAACTCCGGCCGGATATTAAAAAAGGAAACAAGAACGACCAAGTGATCGGAAAACGTCCCCCTTCAATTGAAAAGCTTCTCATCAGATGCCAAAAAGGCTGATGATCCCGAACGCGTCCATATGAAAGAAAAAGGCCAGTGCGGTGCCTATTATAAGAAAAGGAGCGAAAGGTATCTCACTCTTAAGACCGATATTCTTCAAAAATGCCGGAGCTTTTTGAGAACCGAAGTCATTAACGACCGAACGGAAGGCCAAAAGGGCCAGCGCGACCCCCGCCCCTATCCAAAAGGACAGCATGAAGGCCGAGAGACCGTAATAGAAGCCGAGTAAAAAACCCATTCCCAAAGCCAATTTGGCATCGCCGAAACCCATCCAAGTACCTTTTGAAAAAAACCAAAGTGAAGCGAAGAATAGGAACATGAACGGACCGATGAAAAGATCCCACAGGCTCGGGAAGGATAGAAATTCATCGGGACTTACCGAATGAAAAAGCCATAACAATGACAAAAATATGAAGGGAAAGACGAGGTCGTCGGGAATTATCTTGTGGTAAAGATCATAAACAAATATGGCCACCAAAAGACCCCATACGGATGCCAGGATCAAAAAGGAAGATCCGAAAAAGATCAGAGGTATCTCATATATGTTACTCACCTGATAGAAATCGATCAGAAAAAAGAAGATGGCCAGAAAAACAAGGCCGGTGGCAACCTCAACCAAAGGATACTGCCGGGATATCGGATGATCGCATCCACGGCACCTTCCTCTCTGGATCAAAAAAGAAAGAACGGGAACAAGTTCTTTCCAACCCAAAACCCTCCCACAGCTCGGACACCCGGATCTTCCGGTAAGGGGCATCCTGTCGTATCTTAGTATGACCACATTCAAGAAGCTTCCGACAACAGTGCCGAAAATAAAAAAAAGAGTGGCCAAGTAAGCTAACATTAAAAGGTATTATATCATGCAAAAAGACCCTGCCGGCATTTTAAAAAATGATAGATAAAAGGTTTAAAAAGATACTTCCCCCGACATTCGGCCCACGATCACCTACAGAGGTTGCCAGTGTATGTAACCTGTTCCGAATATCGTTCGCAGATTGAAAAAATCCTCAAGATCTTCAATGTCATATATTTCAAAATAGCATACACCGTGGTCAAACTCCGCGCATCTGTCCCACTGATCGGAATCGCTGGCAAGATTATACCTTAGAGCGTCATGACCGACCGGGGATGCGTCTCCTATGCCGAAAGTAACGACAATGATCCCGGCGTCCTTGGCTCTTTGGACGGCATAAGCGGCCTGTTCAAAAGCCGACAGATGGTGGCTTCCGGTCTGCTGTCCGCGCCGATTACCGAGCTCATGGGAATTCTGATTCAGACCGCCTCCGGTCACAAGAAAGATGAACTTCTCTCCCTGATCGAGGCCTCGACCTCCGTTGACGGGCAGATGATCGTTCTGTATCAAGCTCTCAAGGTTCCCTTCGATCACGTCGGTGCCGAGAAAGACCCCTCCGGCCGCATTCTGGGAACCTCCATGAGACAGCTCATCGATTTTGTCCATGAACATATACCCATCGGTCGTTAACTGAGAAAGGATGGTTCCGTGATTGCTATACTCGGTCAAACCCAGCTGAACGGCCTCTTCGGAAATGAGAGGCATGGTATCCTCGGTAAATTTTTTCAAGGTGTTCTTCAATACCTGAAGTTTGGATAACCCCGAAGTCGCCGCTCCGGAGATAGCGCCGGCCGTTTGAACCACGATAGAGATATCGGCGACCAAAGCATCTTCATCTCCCGCCCCGAACTCGTAATCGACAAGCACCGCTCTTTCCACTCTCCTGGGATTCCTTTCGTCCCCATCGGGGCATATGTTATAACCGCGCGACTCTATCACGGTCTTATTTTGGTTCTTGTCACTTTTGTCGACCCGAACCACCGCACACTGCTCGTCTCCGAAATAAGCAACGAATTCATAAACATCCGGAGCAACGGTGCTTATGAGTGAATACTCACCTTCAAGACACTCGATATGGTCCTCTACTCCGAAGATGCTCTCCACTCTTCTATCCCAGAACATCGCACATTCGGCACCGCTGTTGGTCGCGTTAAGCGCCATTTGAGAATCGTGTGAGAGATCGGATATTCTCATCTCTTGAAAAGAGATCCTCGACACCGCCAGAGCGACGACCAACATGGCCGATATGACCACCAGTGCAAAAAGAAGTGCGTAACCTTTATTTTCCATCTTGTTTCCCATATTTCTCCAAGAGCCTATTTACTGGAATTCATATAATGTTTCCTTCATTATCAACTCCCCCGTCGACCATCTTACCGTGACCGAAACGGTCGCTCTTCCGAAGTACGGGTTCTCATCTATCTCCGTTTCCCTTGTAAATTCAGACTCGATCCATTCACTCTCATACCCGTACCGTCCGGTCTCAGTATCATACCTCAGTTTACCGCACGTACCGTCCGTACAGAGGTCGACTCGTGGATAACTGAAGATACTTATTCTGCAAACACCGACGATGCACTCATCAAGTCCGTAAAGCCAGTTGCGACCTTTCAGAAAGTTCTCGTCCCTTATGTTCCGAACCGTCTCTATGGTCTCCTGAGCAAGAAAAGAAGCGACTATCTGAGCCTGTGAATGAGCCAGGGGTTTGAGACTGCCTTGTATAACGTTTAAAACAAAGGTTATCACCAAAACAAGGATAGCAATGGCAACCAGTCCTTCGACCAAAGTGAAGCCGTTTTTATTTTCCTTCCTCATATATTAAAAAACTTCATACCGCTGTCTTTGAGCGACCGCCGTCTGGAGACTGAAGGTCGAGCCCTCCGGACCTCTTCCGACCTCGCCTTTTATGACCACCGTCACCAAAAGATCGTTATGAACATAGAACCGAAGATTGCTTATTGTCGCCTCCGGAGTACTAAGTTTTCTGGGAATACCTCCCTCTGTCGACCTTAGGATCGCCCCGTCTTCGAGAAAATACCTGATCTTCCTGTCGTCGTGACCCCTGAAAGATATGGAATCGCATCCCTCCAAAGAATCACATTGATAATCTCCCCCATACCTCAACTCTATCGTCATGGTTTCCAAGCCGGTGCTTACATTATCCATGACCGAACTGACCGAACGCACCTTTTGATTGACACTGAAAACCTGCATTATGATCCCGATACTTAAGGTTACGACTATACTAAAGACCGCCATCACGACCAAGATCTCGATCAAAGTGAAACCCTTATCCTTTAACTTATTGTTTTCCATTCTTTTGAATATCCATTACCTTACCTAACCGAGGCCATACCGGTATCCTCAATGACCACATCAAGCTCCGTGCCTCGAGGGGACATCAACCTGATCACCACTCCCCGATATTCGTCAGAACCGATTGCGGGACTGAAGGTTATTGTAGCATCGGTACTCGGTCTTCTGAAGAAGATCTCCACCGAACTGAACTCCCCGCAATTCTCATAAACACCCGAATCGGAGAGCTTGCATATTTCGGCCACCTTGTTCCCGCTCTGCAGAAAAACCGACCGAACGCACTCGGCGCTTGAGCAGTCGGATGTCGGAAGAGGGTCGGTGTATCGACCCTCCTCGTCGAGATCGATGAAATAGACAAATGACGACCTGTCGTCGTCATCGGTTCCAAAGTAAAGGCCGTGCCCCCTCCTGAACCTGTCCTCAAAGCCCCCTTCCAAGGTTTCCCTTACACTCAGGGCCATTACCCGCACCTCCCTTACATTCAACACCGTCATCTGAGCATCATTTGATATCTCAATTCGGTCCTGAAAATCGCGATGGTTGAAGATGACCACCGACGAAATGATGCCGATAACGGCCAACACCATAAGAAGCTCGATCAGCGTAAACCCTCCCCGGCCTTCCGCCAACGCACCTCCTCCGTATTGCCTGTTCTTTATTTCCAATATGTGAGACCCCATCGATTGATACAAATGCAAAGATACCGGTACATCTTCACTTCATTTTAAGTCTTTTAAGCTCAGATGAAAAGGCCTTTATGCCCAGGCGATACAAAAAAAAGCGCCCCTTCGGGCGCTTTTTTAATATTCAACCTTCAAGTGACCAAGCCGGCAGAATTAACTGGCGGGATCACATTCGTACGTATCAGTGTTGGCCGTACCAGAACCCGAAAAGCCGGTGTAGTCAACACACCAAGACTGTTCATTATCACTCCTTAGCGGTGCCGAAGCTACCCATTCATCAACCGTAGATTGACATATAACAGTTCCACCGGAAAGATCCCCAACAGACGTAACAAGTCCGCCAATTCCCTTATCTGTATCATCACAAACACCGGTAAATCCTTCCGGAATTTCATGATAGAGCTGGGCCTGGGCCCTCATCTGTCCGAGCTCGGCCTTTATGGAAGCGTCTCTGGCTCTGTCCTGGGCATCACCCAAAGCAACAAGAACTATGGCTGCCAATATACCGATGATGGCAATAACAACCAGAAGCTCAATAAGCGTAAAACCTCTTGTTTTTGACATGTTTCTTTTTATTAATTTTTATATGCTAATAATATATAACACAAACTCCTTTTAACCCGCAGGAAGGGAGCCGGAAACCGGCATTTTCGACCCTTATCCCTGAAAACTGTCCGGCAGGTTTGTTTTATACTTATAGATTGAATTATAACCTCAAAAAATCGAACAGGCAAAAGAAAAGCAAAAAAAATGTGGATAACCAAAGTGAATTCATCAAAACCTGATCGGCCGGACCGTTTTTAACACCGGCGGTTCAAGATCGTTAAAATGCGGTCCCGGAAGCTACATCATATATCGGGATAAGAACGGAGACGAGAAGGAAGCCCACAAGGACACCCAAAGCGACCATAAGGATCGGTTCTATCAGACTCATCAGAGTGTCCACCTTGGCAGTCACCTCTTTGTTGTAGAACACGGCCAAAGTACCCAAAACGCTTCCTACCGCGCCACCCTCCTCGCTCACCCTTATCATCTGTATCATCATGTTGGGTATATCCTCGTGCTTGGAGAACGCTTCGGAGACCGGAAGTCCATCCTTTACCGACTCCACAGCGTCCGCCAGGATCTCCTTGTAGACATGATTGTCGACAACGTTGGCGGCGACCTCCAGCGATCGGGTGACCGGAACCCCGCTTGATATAAGAGTATTAAGGGTGTCGGATATCCTTGCCAGATAAAGCTTTTTATACAAACCGCCGATCAGAGGCATTCTCAGTTTAAAGGAATCTAAAACAAAACCGCCCGTCGGCGTCCGTGACCACCAAACAACGATCCCGGCAAAAACAAGGACGGTGCCGAGAAGATAGATTCCGTAACTCAACAGAAAATCACTTACACCGATCACAACCTTTGTTACGGTCGGAATGTCTTGACCGGATTCTGTTAATATTCCGGCTATCTGAGGAATCACCAGAGTAAAGATCAGTATCATCACGGCAATAAAGACCGCAATAACAAATGCCGGATATATAAGAGCATGTTTGGCCTTCGATATAAGCTCGTGGGTCCTCTCGAGATAGTCGGCCAGGTATCTGAAACACTCATTTAAATTACCGGACTCTTCCCCGGAACGAACCATGTTGACATAAAAGCTGGAAAAAATTCTAGGATGCTTTGAAAGAGCCTCGGAAATAGGGCTTCCATCCTGAATGTCGTCTGCGACCTTTGTAAGAACTATCTTCAAATTCTCATTCTCAGCTTCCTCGGCCAAAAGTCTGAAGACCCTCAAAGCAGAGACTTGTGCTTCAAAAAGGGTGGATATCTGCCTCGATACTACGACCATGTCTCGATAAGAGACTCCCGCAAACAGAGAAGATCGCTGAAGGTTTTCAAACCAAGTATCTCCTTCGGCTCTTATTTCCGAAACTATAAGGCCTCTTTTCTGTAAAGCGCTTATTGCGCCGTTCTCACTTACAGCATCGATCGCACCCTCTTGCTTCTGTCCGTCTCTCGTTATGGCTTCGTACTTGAAAAGCATATCCTTAAATTATTCAAATAATTTTCTTTTTGGTCAACTACTAATATCAACATGAAACGATCCCCGACAACATCCATCAAAGAAGTCTTTCCAGCGACTTCCTGTTCCTGCTGTTAAGGAACGCGTTTTCAATGGTTATCTCTCCGTCTTTAACCAGATTGGCCAAAGATCTGTTGAAGGTTATCATCCCTTCGGAAGAGCTGGTCTCTATCACTGTATCTATTTCGTGGGTCCTTTTCTCGCGGATAAGATTTGAGATGGCCGTATTTGCAACAAGAAGTTCATAAGCCGGAATACGACCCCCTGAAACACGAGGTATCAGTCTCTGAGAGAAGACTCCCGCCAAACTTCCGGCAAGCTGAATACGTATTTGGTTTTGCTGTTGAGGACTGAATGAATCTATGATCCTCTCTATGGTTTGAGATGCCGAGTTGGTGTGAAGGGTGGAGAAGACCAAATGGCCGGTCTCGGCCGCGGTCACTGCGGTTGCCATGGTCTCGGGCTCGCGCATCTCACCGATCATCAAGACATCGCCGTCTTGCCTGAATACCGCCTTGAGGGCCGATGGGAAATCGGACGCATCCATTCTTATCTCTCGCTGGTCGATCATCGATTTTTCGGGGGTAAATACATACTCTATGGGATCCTCGATGGTGATTATATGTTCGCTCCTTTCATGATTTATTAGATCTATTATGGACGCCAAGGTGGTACTCTTTCCATGACCGGTCGGACCCGCAACCAAAAAGAAACCCTGTTTGATCTGGGCAAAGTCACGCAATGTTTCCGGCAAACTGAGTTCCTCGAAGGTCTTGATGCGACTCGGAATAAGCCTCAAAGCCAAACACAGCTTTCCTTGCTGAATATAAACATTACATCGAAATCGTATCCCTTTTTTCGGAGAATAAGAAAAGTCGATCTCCTTATTGGTCTTAAAAAGCTCCCTGCTTTCCTCGGGGATCAATTCCTTTAGGATATCTTTCATGTCCTCCCGATTCAGCGCATCGTAATTATTCAAAGTTATCAGCTCACCGTTGACTCTAATTATCGGCTTCCTTTCTTCGGAGATATGAAGGTCCGATCCTTCTTCTTTTAGAATTATTTCAACGTAATTTAAAAAATCTTTATATCCCATGAACTTTCATTGATTCTTATTTTTATTAATTATACGCTCCACCTCATCAACAACCTCCGAAGGGACCGAGGTTGCCTTAACTATGTAACCGTCTATACCTAAAGACTCGGCTCTGTCTATGTCCTCTTGGAGCCCTTGGTTGGTCAGCATTATGACCGCGGCGTCACCCGCCAAACCTTTGTTTCTTATCTCTTCCAAAAGAGTCAGGCCGTCTATGTTGGGCATGATGATATCAAGAATAATGATGTCCGGTCTAAGACCGTTCTCGAGTTTGTCCAACGCCTCCTTACTACTGCCGGCCACCTCCACCTCCATTCCCCTGTTCTTGAACTTCAGGGAATACATGTTAAGAAGGAAGAAATCGTCATCAACAATGAATACTTTATTTTTTTCCTGTGACATAAATTGGACGGAATTATTTTTCTTAATCAACTTGAATAATTATAACATGCCAACCTCTGAAAAAGGTATCTCACCTTTAAAAGCTTTCAACATGGCGTCCTCCTTAATTGTGAGCATCCCTTTGGAGCGAACATATTTCTCTATTTCTATCTCGTTGGGGTCGGTCAGTATTATACTCTCAAGCTCCTTGTCCATTTCCAGGATCTCGACCACCGCGCTTCTGCCTCCGACACCGGTGGGGCACTCGGAATTGAAGCCGGCTCTATAAACCTTATCCGGTATAACTATTTTATTACGATACTCTTCAGGAAGGTCCTTGAACTGATCCTCTATCATCTCTCTTATGCTACCTTCCACCGGTATCTCTTCCGCGGCCTTAAAACAAAGATTCTTTACCAATCGCTGACCCACCGCGGCTATCAATGTCGGTGCGATAAGATAAGGATCGACACCCATATCAACAAGTCGCGGTATGACACCTATTGCGTTATTGGTGTGTATGGTGGAAAAGACCAAATGGCCGGTCAAAGCGGCCTGGATCGCCAGCTGAGCCGTTTCTTTGTCTCTTATCTCCCCAACCATTATGATGTCAGGATCTTGCCTCAGGATGGTACGCAATCCGTTCGCAAATGTGTATCCGATATCACTCCGAACTTGCGATTGGCTTACGCCTTCCATATTATATTCCACCGGGTCTTCAAGACTTAAGACGTTAAACCCGTCCCTGTCAACTTCCTGAAGCATGGCGTATAAGGAGGTTGTTTTTCCGGATCCCGTAGGACCTGATAATAAGATTATCCCATAAGGCTTTTGAACGATCCTCTTTAGTTTTTCCACATTCTCCTCTCTTAAACCTATATCATCCAGCTTTCTGACTCCCTGGGACGAATCCAGTATTCTCATAACAACCTTCTCTCCGTTGGCCGTCGGAAATGTGGAAACACGAAAATCTATCTTGGTTTTATCTATCCTTGCAGAGAAACGGCCGTCTTGAGGCTTGCGCTTCTCGTCAAGCTTCATGTTTGAAAGGACCTTTATTCTCGCCGCAACCGCGTCATGGATCTTCTTTGGTAAAACCAGACTTGTATTCATTACACCATCAACTCTAAAACGAACCCTTGTATTGTTATACAGAGGCTCAATGTGAACATCAGACGCTTGACCGTCGGTGGCGTAACGCAATATGGTCGCCACGATTTTGGTAACGGGAGCATCTTCGATTATTTTGTTCTTCTCTTCTTCATAATGATCGGGATCCACTTCGACCCCGGCATCCTCCGACTCCCTGTCTACGGATTGAATGTTGAACTCTTTCTCCAACATCGAAAGAGCTTCTTTCACCTCCCCCTTGAGTCCCCGGTACATGCCTAAGATCTTCTGAAAATCGGCATTGGATATCGTAAATACCTTGTGCGGCATTCCGGTCTTGGCCGAAATGAAGTTAAGTACATCCCTGACCTCGATACTATCCGGGTCTACCACGCCCACCTCCAACACATTGTCTGTCGTACCCAGGGGAACTATTCTGTAATGACGAGCAGATTCTTCCGGAATAAATTCCAGGATCTCCTTAGGTATCTCATCATCAACCTTTTTAAAAGGTATATTGAAATGATCGCTCCTGACTTTAGCGACCTCTTCGGAATTAACGATTCTTTTTTCATCTAAAACGTTCTCCAGTGATTCCCCGCTTTTCTCGGCCTCTGAACGAACCTCCTCGGCATCCTTCGAGGTTATGAATTCTTTTTCTATCAATAGTTCAAGAAGGTTCATACTAAACCGAGATCAAAAAATTAAATCTGAGTCTACCTGTCAGGAATTATCAACGAATGGGACTGAAGGGATTGATCTTTCCTATACTCACCTCCATGACATCCTCTTCGAACTCATCGGTCAATGACAGATAAACTTCGCCCTCAAACAATCCGGTCTCAAGTCTCAACCCTTCAATGGCTTCCATTCTCGTAACATACTCATCAAGTCTCCTCTGATCTTGAACTAGAGTCGCATCGTCGACTTCCAAAAAGAAATGAAGGTAAACCCATCCCGCAACAATAACAATGAGCACTATGATCACGGGATATTTGTATTTGCTGAAAAAATCCATGATGTTAAAAATTACTTTCTATCCTATATGTATGGGCGGCCATATCGAAAGAGTAAACCCTGCCGGGTGAACTCGGGAATTCAAGATACACGACATCAAAAACCCTTCTGCTTCTTTCAAGACTTGTTACAAACCTTGTGAAGTCCTCATAGGTGGCATCAAATTGAACATTGACCGTCTTTATTTGGCGATGGACCCCCATTAAAGGTGTCCTCCTAACCACCCTGCTCATATAAGGTCCGTCACTTATTCGGACATTTGATATATTCACATTGTTAGCCTCGGCCATCGAATTTATCAACATCAAGGTCCTGGCGTCATCCCGGTCAGACGGTATGATATTCTCAAAATCTTCTTTGTTTTGGAGATATTCCTCGTATTCCGCTCTTTTTATCTCTTCCTTGTCTGCAAGTCTTTCTGCCTGCTCGGATATTTCCGCGATCCTGTCCCGCTTATCTGAAAGAGCTTGAACCGAAACGTATGCGGAAGACGTATAAGCAAAAAAAACTATGAAGGAGGCCACTAAGATGATCGCTGTTGAAATATTTTGGTCCATATCTATATGTTTTCTTTATATAAAAGCGTCTTCACTTCCATCTTCAAAGTCGCCTCAAAAAGGACTCTTCCGTCCCTCAATCGAATGTTCCTTACAGTGGCCTCCTTTATATTCTCTTCATTCTTGAAGACGTCCGACTGAAAAGCCACCGCATTAAAGGTGGGAGCCGAGCCCTCAAGAACAACCACCGTTCCTTCATCACCTCCCAATTGATGGGATGAATATTCAAAATTTTCAAAATAGATATTTTCCGCCGTCAGATCTTCAAGAAGACCGAATATCACGGTCGGGGCGACACGAGTATTCAAAAGCTCTTCCGATGATCTTATGGTGGCATCGGCAACGGTAAGTTCTTTAACGAACTCGGGATCGAATATCTCATCAACCTTCGGCAGTTGGGCTTCCATTGCCGAAACTCTGGAGTCAAGATACATCTCATAAATAAAAAGACCGGCTGAAACCAAGAACACTAGCAGGAATATGGTAACACCGGTTATAGTGAAAGAATTATATTTAAAAGCTCTGTGTCTTCCCGATGTATTTCTCGCTTTCGGAATGAATGATGTTGTTTTTTCTTCAGTCACTGTTTTCTTTTATCTCGGAACAAATTCTTATAATGAAAATTATATCACACTTGATCTCTTTACAAATCGGTTATCAACAACCCTACTCTTCCACACCGACAGCTCTTAAAGCCACACCCAGTGCGGGCGCAAACTCGGGTCCGACCTGTATAAGTTTTTCCTTCATAAAAGGAAAGCTCTTGACCCTGTCGAATGGTTTGGCTATCGATATGTTCTTTTTCAAATGGTCTTTTGCTACCTTTTCAAGTCCCTTCATGGAACTGCCTCCGCCGGTAATTATCACCCTGTCGACCATGCGTGAACCTTTGTTCTCGTATGCTTCAATAAATCTTAAGGTCTCAGCGAAAAGGCGCTCAAGAACATTATGTATAGCCTCTTGCAGATGAACATAGGATCCTCCGGCACCGATCGCTCTCTTGACCATTTCCGCCTCCTCTATGGAAATATCCATTACTTTTGAGATAGATGTGGTTATGTCTTGAGATCCCCGATTCACAGTGTGAGAAGACCTCATCAGCCCTCCTTCCATGATATAGATCTTGCTGGAGGCCGCACCTATATCAATGATCGCCACCGGCGCGCTTCCTTCTATCGGCGAAACGGACCGAAGAGCACTAAAAACCTCTATCTCAAAGAGAGAGACATTCAAAGAAACATCGCTCAATATTTTTTTGTATCTTTCGATGCTTTCTTTATGGATCGCGGCGAGCAATATGTCTATCTTCTCAACACCGGAAGCCTTTTCGTCTTTCGCTCCCTCTCCGGGCCTGGTGTCAGTCCCCTCCTCATTGTCAACCGGCATATCAAGATTCGCATCTATAACAGACCAATCGAGAGTCACCTCGTCGAGATCCGCCGGTATGTACTTTCTGGCTTCATTCGGGATTATC
This sequence comes from Candidatus Campbelliibacteriota bacterium, assembly GCA_007125155.1. Taxonomy (GTDB): domain Bacteria; phylum Patescibacteriota; class Minisyncoccia; order Phycocordibacterales; family CSBR16-193; genus SKVL01. Next base: position 17,080 of record SLDR01000005.1, read on the forward strand.
TGATCGAGCCTGCTCTCGGAGACCTTTGGCAGGCGAATGACGGAAACAAGACTGGCGTTAAAAGGAATGGTCACCGCCGATTCTTTGGCACCGCAACCGGACTCCTCGATTATCTTCTGAAGAGCATCTTGCATCTTATCTTTGTTAAGATTTGTCGCCCTTCCGACTTCCATGTCCGCATACGGACCGAGGGCCACGGAACCGTATGTTTCCAAAAAAACATGCCCGCTATCGGTGTAAAGTTCGACTATCTTTATTGCCGAAGAACCTATATCCACGCCGACGGCACGTTTCTCGCTCTTCCCAAAAATACGACCGAGTAAAGTTGCCATATGTCGATTATAATAACATATTATATATCGGGGAAAGTAAAATTTTTCTCCACAGTGTCCATGTCCGCAGTTTTCAAAAAAATAAGAACGTTCATCTGTTCCGTTCTTTTTCCGTCATCCGCGAACATCGCCCGTATCGAAAGAATGTGTTCCGAAGAAATAGAACGAGAGCTTCCCAAACAAGCCTCCTCCCCTTACCCTTTCATATCTTCCGTCTTCAATTACAGGAACAACCTCGTCAGGGAGATCGTATTTCATATAAAGTACAGAGGCGACATTCTTCTTATGGATCCTTTCGGTGAGATACTTTATAAAGAACTTGAACAAAAGATGAAGAAGCTTTCTTCGGAAAAATTTCCCGTTCTGGTCATACCCATACCGCTATCCAAAAAAAGATTCCGGGAACGAGGATTCAACCAAAGCGAACTTCTGGGAAGATCGATCCTCAAACATGACAAAAAGGGGCTCTTTGCTCTCTCACCTTCTCTATTAGAACGGACAAAGGACACATCACCTCAGACAAAACTGAAAAGGGGTGCGCGACTTAAAAATGTAAAAGGCTGTTTTTCAGTCCCTGAAGAACAAAGAAAAAAAGTGGAAGGAAAGAACATAGTTCTGGTCGATGATGTCAGCACGACCGGAAGCACTCTCAAAGAAGCTCGCCTCGAGCTTCTCAGGGCTCGCGCCAAGGAAGTTTCGGCTATCACTCTGGCTCATTGAATCATTGAAAAAGATGTCGTCTGTGGTAGTATCTGATTACCGACCAAGGAGGGTTGCGCCGAATGGTAAGGCAGCGGATTGCTAATCCGTAGGGGTTCAAAAGCCCCTTGTGGGTTCGAGTCCCACACCCTCCGCA
>SLDR01000010.1 GCA_007125155.1 Candidatus Campbelliibacteriota bacterium
CCTCGGAATCGAACTCCGCCAATGTATGTTAAAATCGAATATCAAGGCCCTATCGTCTAACGGTTAGGACGCAAGCTTCTCAAGCTTGAAATCGGGGTTCGATTCCCCGTAGGGTCACAAAACAGAGAGCTCGGCCATGTGCCGAGCTTTAATGTCTTGAAGGGTCCACGATCGGCCGAATTCACTTGTCAGGCCATTCTTAAGGAACGCAAGAGCTCTTGTTATCATTGAAAAATGTTGAGTGTATATTTCATGATCAATATTCCGGAGTATTCAAAAATATAAATTTTCAGGATGGAAACCGGATTTTATTTTTTTTAATGAGGTATATGACCTCATTGTGAATAAAGGAGGGAAAAAGTGTTTCATTACAAGTTTTTCTTTTCTATTAGTTAATTTAAAGGCCCGATCTTGCGAAAGGGCCTTTGTACATTTTCGATGGTTATATGTTTCTTCCAAAAAATGGAGGTAACATATCAAATTTAAGGTTTATGGTCTCAATGATCTCATTGGGCATCACATCTCGGATCTCCTCGTGCTTGGTAATGTCGGTCGTACAGGAACTTGAATGCCACATAACGGACAGACCATGACTTCTGAGATCGAAAACCGCAGTGTAACAACGGTTCCTTTTCTTCGCAAGGCTTGAAAGTATCATTTTTGATACCATATCTTTCGAGTCGAGTATAACGGTCAGTGCCTGATAACAAAGTTGGCCGGACCCGGTCTTCCACCACCAGAATAGCATTTCGTTCCTAAGGGCATCTATAATGCCCTGCATTTGCCATTTTTCCTTTCGCCACCAAAGTGATGTAAGAAAAACACCACGTGTCATTCGATACAATTCATGAGAATCCTCCAGACAGCATCTGAAACAGAAAGTATTAACCGACATTGAATTGAATACGGTCTTACAATTCCTGCATATCCTTTTGGGGGCATCCTTACCCGTCAGTCTTTCCGGATCACCCGGAAATCTCAGAGCCGGTCTCCCGAGTTTTTCTTTCTTCAATCCTTCGTTCCATACCGCCAGCTGTTCATCGGAGTAGGTCATTGAACGCAACCTTGCTCCATTGATATGGACCTGTTTGATCTTATTACGTAATTTACTTTTCCGTATTAAAACTTCGGAAAGATCAACGGATCCCCCTATGGCGTTAAAAGGTTTGCCCCAGATCTTGTTTGGATCATTTGAAAAACCGTTAAGCAGCCGCATCAACATCGGGTACCCTACATCCACAGTAAAACCTCCTTTTTTTTAATGTGCCTTATTAACCACCGAAAATGGTCCAACCACACTCAATTTTGACATTTGGAGCTTTGGGTGTCAATATTTTCATGGATCTTAGTTGATTAATCAACTTCATATCTATATTTCATGTGATATAATTTTATTTATTAATATAAGTTATTTAGATTAAAATAGAGAAAATATGAAAAATATATTGATCGTTGTCGGAATAATTCTGGCTGTTATTTTGATAATCGTGACCGTTTTTTTGATCTTGAGTAATCTTGAACCCAGAGAGCGGGCACCTGATGCGGAGCCGTATATCAGAGGATATGTTTTTGCAATTGAACAGGATACCTTTTTGGTCGCTCATGACATTGAGGGGGATGAGCTTTATGAAGGTGATGATGATCGGCTGATCGGGGAGGCGGTATACTTTACCGTTACGGATGAAACGAAATTCATTGATCCGCAAGGTGAGAATGAGGATTATTTAGACCTGAGCGTTTATGATGAGGTTGAGGTATGGTCTACGGAGATGGTTCGGGAGAGTTATCCGGCCCAGGCGGAAGCCGTGAGAGTCGAGAGGACCGGGCGCACTTATGGAACCGAAACAGTTGATGAAGACCCTGCAGTATCTGCTTCATGTGACCATAATAATGCCGCCAGGCTTAGAGTTTTGAGGGCTCTTGAGGATAACTGGTCGGACCTGGAACAAGACATACCCGCAAGACCGGCCGGTGGATCGGTTGCATGGCATAAGCCGTATCATGCCCAGTTCATCGGTAATGATGCCATGATGATAGCTTTTGAAGACGGCCATGCCGTTGTAGTATCGGTGGTAGGGTTTACCTGTGAGGACGGGGAAGTTCAAGATGACTTTTTTGTCATTGATGAAGAATCGGTTCATGATTTTCCAATGAGCGAGGATGAGTGGTCCGGTTTGAGGGTCAATTTTGGAGATTTTCGTCATGCTCCAAACACTTATACCTCGATCTCGGTTTATGCGGAGGGTGTGAGAATAGAAGCTCAAGACTGGAGAGAGATAGACGTGAACATATTCATCGCAACCGTTGGACACAGTCCGAAGGATTAAGCTGGATACAAAAAGTTACAAAAAAAGAACCCCGTCGGGGTTCTTTTTTTTGATCCGGATATTAATTATATTAATTTCTTAAACGAGGATTTTTATTAAGCCATTGAAAGATGGCATCAAGGTCGGCCCTCCTGTTGTCGGACATCAGTATGACCACCGCATATATCTCGCCACCTATATTGAACATCGAAGTGTAAGTCTGCTTAGCTTCAGGGAGGTAGCCTGTTTTCCCACCTATGAAATATGGTATGTTGTGGAATGTGTTAAGGTTCCTGAAAGTAAGGAGCCTTCCATGGGCGTCGGGCAGACGGAAGTTCTCCACTTTTGTCATCTCAAGTATTTCAGGATGTTCTTCATATATATACTCGAGAAGCTTCACTACATCAAAGGCGGTAGCTCTGTTGTGAGGGCTCAGACCGTGAGCGTCAATAAATAAAGAGTTTTGCATACCTATTTCCCCGGCCTTCAGATTCATCAACTCAAGAAAAACCCCCGCATCCATGAAGTAAGTAAGGCACTCCGACGCGTCATTGGTAGACTGTATCAACGAGGCCATCATAAGGTCGTAAGCTCTTACACGGGCTCCGGGGAATAGGCTGGGGCTGTGACCGTATGATCTGAGCATGGGTTCCGTCAGTACTATTGTTTCGTTCTTGTCAATGTTCTCGGCGGCGACCACAGAACTCATAAGTTTGGTTATCGAGGCCAGCGGATACCTTCTGTCGCTGTTTTTTTTAAGATAGACCAAAGGTTGATCGGACATTTTTGCCACCATAAAGCTCTCAGCGGATATTTTGTCTTCAAGCTCCATCCCCGCCAGTCTCCATCTCAGGTAAAGGCTTCTATCCACCAATTCTTGAAGATAGAGGGTGGTCTCTTCATAGCTCTTACGAGTTTCCTCTTCTTCATTGTCCGTTTTTGCCGTCGCAGTTTCCTCATTCTGACCGTCATCCGTATAAGCTCCCATCTCATTGGATGCGGTTACGGTGATCACTAAAAAAATTGCTATAAATATCAGTAGTGTGATATTTTTCTTCATTTTGTCGATCTTATGATCGCAATTATAGCATCATTTTTATTTTTTCAAAATCTAATAATGTTGTTAAGTTACTGACATCGTTGTATATTCTTATTATATTTGAATTTATTTGATATTGTTGCGCCTGTTTTAGCATTATGTTGTTGAAAAGTGAATTTTTTGTCGGTGATGTTCTAAAGATCGCCCCGGAGCTTTTGGGGAAGGTTTTGGTAAAAAGAGATGGAGCGACGGATATCAGAATGGTGATAAATGAAGTTGAGGCCTATGACGGAGAATCTGATAAAGCTTGTCACGCCAGCAGAGGTAGAACACCGAGAACCGAGGTGATGTATGGACCCGCGGGACATTGGTATGTCTATCTGGTTTACGGCATGCATTACATGTTGAACATAGTTACGGGAGAGATCGGTTATCCCTCCGCGGTTTTGATACGAGGAACATTTGAGGTCTCGGGTCCGGGCCGATTAAGCAAGGCTCTCGGGGTTGATATGTCCTTTAATTCCAAGGAATCTTCCGGGACGACGGGTCTGTGGATCGAGGACGGATATAACATTTCTTCATCCTGTAAAGTGGAGGCGACCGAAAGGGTGGGAGTTGATTACGCCGATGAGTGGGCTAAGAAGCCATACAGGTTCTTGTTGAAGGACCATCTCGTCTCTTAGCTTTTCTCGTTCCACTCACCGATCAGCTTTTCGGCTATTCTTTTTACCGCCCGACCGTCGGCTCGACCTTTCAGCTCTTGCATCGCGCCACTCATTACAATTCCGGGTTTTTTTCTATCCGAAACTTTCATTTTTGCCATTAATTCCTTTAAAAATCCTTCTATTTCCTTTTCGGTCATCTGTTCGGGCAGATATTTCTCCAAGACCGAAAGTTCCTGCTGTTCAATGGTCGCAAGGTCGTGTCTTCCGGCTTTTTCGAACTGTTCGATCGAATCACGCCTTTGCTTAACGAGGCGTACTATTACTTGCTCAGCCGTTTCGTCGTCGATCTCCTTATCTCTTTCGGCCCCTTTCTTTATTATCTCATTTGTGAACTCGGCTATAATGCTTCTGAGAGCCGTTAGTCTCACTCTGTCACGGAGACGTACGGCTTCCTTCATTTCTTCTTTTATATCTGAATGTATGCTCATCGTAAAAGAATTATAGCACCGTATTTTTTTGACTGCCACTTCCAGGATGTGCATGACCTTTACCAATTCTGTTATAATCAAATAATATGGAGGATGTTTTTCTTGTAATCGGTTTGGTTCTTGTCGTGCTTTTTCTGTCGGCCAACGTGGCTGTCTTGTGGATCCTAATAAAAATAAAGAGAGGGAACGAAAATATCGAACCGAAGGGTCTTGATCTTATTCTTCAACAGATGAATGAGGTGAACAGAACACTTGATCTGAAGATGTCCGAAACCCATAGGAGCGTAGGAGAGCAGTTCCGAGACTCTCAAAGGGTAATCCAAGAGATAAATAATCAGGTCAATGAGCAGTTGAGGGAGGTGATCAGAGGACAGAGCGAGGTGGCGGAGCGCAGTAACCGGATATTCTCCATTGCAGAGCAGTTACAAGATCTTCAAAGGACCCTTAAAAGCCAAAAAGAAAGAGGTAACTTCGGAGAATCCGGATTGAAGCTTATACTGTCCAATATCCTTCCTCCGGAGGTTTATGAGACTGAATACAAGTTCTCGAACGGGGACAGGGTTGACGCCGTGATCCATACTCCCGAAGGAATGATACCGATCGATGCGAAGTTCTCGTTGGAAGGTTATATTGAAATCATAAATGAAGACGATGACAAAAAGAGGGACATTCTTGATAAGCGATTTAGGGATGATCTGAAACGCAGGGTCGACGAGACCGCGAAGTATATCAGGCCGAGTGAGGGGACTCTGCCGTTCGCTTTTATGTATATACCCGCAGAGGGCATATATTATGATCTCCTGGCAAAAAAAGTGAGTAAGAATACATCAAACTCAAGAAATATCATTAACTACGCCATAAACGATAAAAAGGTCATAATAGTCTCTCCGACTACATTTTACGCATACCTGCAGTCCGTGCTTTACGGTTTCAGAGCATTTAAAATTGAAAAGAACACCGAGAGTATAAAGAAGAATGTGGTCAAACTGTCACGCCATTTCAATCGTTACAACGAGTATTTTGTGAAGTTGGGAAGTTCGCTAAAAACCGCAGTCGGGCATTATGATCACGCCGACAAGGAGCTTGGAAAGATCGGCGGGGATATGGAGCGTATCACAGGGGAATCTTTGGGGATCGAAAGTGTCAGCGGATCGGAGGGGTCGGATCAGACATGAGTCCGCAGAGTTGAAAATATGAGAGGGACGGGGGTAGAGGGATCCGTGACCTTGTTTTTGATCGTTTTAATTGCTTGTTTTTTGGGTTTCTTGCGAGGGGACCCGGTTGATACGGATCCGGGAGTTCAATATTGCAAATAGATATGTTTTAATGTACAATACTCGTTTATAATGAATAAAACATGGTAAATTCAGAAGAAAAAAAGGATCAGGATAAAAAAGCGTTCGCCGTTATCGAGACGGGTGGCAAACAGTACAGGGTTTCAGAGGGGGACATAATTACCGTAGAAAAATTGGAGGGAGAACATAAAAGCGGTGATAAAATAGTTTTTGACTCGGTCCTTTTGATAGATAATGGTGAGGATGTAAGTTTGGGTGAGCCTTATTTGGATAAACACAAGGTTACCGGAGAATTCATTGAAGAAGGAAAGGGCAAGAAGGTCTCGGTCATGCGATATCGTTCGAAGAGCCGTTATTTTAAAAACAAGGGACATCGACAGCCTTATAACAAGGTGAAGATAGTCTCGATCGAATAAAGGCGGTCAAGGTCGTATCTCTTTGAAGGTTTTATTCTAAACCGGTTTAACGGCATTTATTTAAAGGTTCTGTTATTGAATGCGTGCCTTAGGGTGTCTGTGTCTGAGTATTCCACTTCGGTTCCTGCAGAGAATCCTCGACCCGGAACGGAGATCTTTATATCTCTTTCTTTACAGATATCCTTTATGGTTTTTTTAATGATCTCTGCCGTGTGTTCTCCTTCGGGAGTATAACTGAAGGTTAGGATTATCTCTTTAAGTCCCTTATCGGAAGATCTTTTAATACGGTCCATCATATCATCTACCGGCATTCTTGAAGGACTTGTATCGGTGATGGGGATGGTCTTTCCCAGTATGAAATATCTACCATTGAAAATCCCGCTTCTCTCTATACTGTTTCGTTTTATTTCGGTGTCCGTGAAGATCAATTGCTCGTAATTCCTGTTCTTATCACGGCAGAGTTCGCAGTTATCGACCTTAGGGTCTTTTATGTAAAAAACGGCTCGGCACTCCGAACATCTCTTTCTCTGGGATCTTACTTCTTCCAAGGACCTTTCGATGTCTTCGAAGAAGGTCTCATTCTTGTTACTTATAAAGTACGCCAGTCTTTCGGCATGGCGCGGACCTATCCCGGGGAGACCGGATAATATTTCTGTTAGTTTTGACAGTGGTGTCATTTTTAATACGATCTTTATGTAACCGGATCACTTTGCAAACAGTGATCACGTCGGGGAACTTAAAAAATAATTATGATGCTATTGGTCCAGGTCCGAGACGCTGAATTCTTCTTCTATCTTGCTGAAGTCCGTTTTTTCCATCGTTAAAAAGGTGGACTTTTTATCGTCAAAATAAAGCTCTACCTTTCCCGTGGGACCGTTCCTGTGTTTTTCGATCAATATTTCCGCTATGTTGTACTTTTCAGAGTCTTCTTCTCTGTTCTGATCTCTGTGAATGAACATTACAACATCCGCATCCTGCTCAATGGACCCCGAGTCCCTAAGGTCGGACAGTCGCGGTTTTCCACCGCGTTGTTCCACCGCTCTGGATAGCTGTGACAGGGCCAGAACCGGAACGTCCAGCTCGCGAGCCAGTTGTTTTAAGGATCGGGACAGTTCGGTGACTTGTTGAACCGTTGAGTCGTTGGCCCTGCTTTGCGTAGGCATCATTAGTTGAAGGTAGTCGACCACTATCATTCCGAGACCCTTCTCGCTCTTCATTCTTCGTGCTACCGACCTTATTTTAAGGATGTTATTGGCGGGTGTGTCATCAATGAATATCGGTGCTTTTGAAAGATCGTCAAGGGCGTCGCGAATGCGGTTGAAGTCATTATCGTTCGATATCTTTCCTGTCCGCAACTTCCAGGCATCTACGCGTGAATGGCTGGCGAGCATTCTGTCGACCAGTTGTTGGGAACTCATCTCCAACGAGAAGAATCCTACCGGTATATTATGATTTATGGCACACTGTCTCGCTATATCGAGCCCCAGAGCGGTCTTTCCCATGGAAGGCCTGGCCGCCAAGATCACCAGGTCGGATCTTTGTAGTCCCGAGAGTTTATTGTCTATGTCTCTGAACCCTGTCGGTACACCTCTAAGTGAGTCGTCGGACTTGTGAAGTTTGTCTAACCGTTCCCAAGCTTCGCCGAGGATGCTCGACATCTCGACCAATTTTTGAGTTTGAGATCCGGTGGTTACTTCAAATATTTTCTTTTCGGCCCTGTCCAGTATTTCTTCCAGGTCCTCCAGTTCATTGAATCCCAGGCGTGATATTTCCTCCGAGGCTCCGATGAGCTTTCTCATTATTGATTTTTTTTGCACTATCTCGGCGTAGTGCATCAAGTGTGCGGCCGACGGTACGGAGTTCACTATTTCGGTCAAAAAAGAGTTTCCACCAATGTTTTTCAGTTGTTCCTTTTCTTTAAGCCTGGAAGACAGCGAAAGCATGTCGATCGGGGTACCTTTTTTTGATAGCTCAAGTATGGTCTCAAATATTTTACCGTGTTTCTCCGAGTAGAAGGAATCGGAATGTATCGTATCCATTACTTCATATAGACCGTCAGGTCGGAGTAGAAGTGATCCCAGAAGCGCCATTTCGGCCTCCAGACTATGGGGCGGTACTTTGAAGTGAGTTTCTTTTGATCGCGGTGAACTCATATTTTTAGATATGATAGCACATGAGAAGAAAATTCTTTAAATGAAAGTATGATGTTTGTGAATATCCTGTAGACAGCAGTCGGGGATCAAGCGAAACATTAACGCCTGAGATCACATTTTACGAACCTCGGGACCCTCCGGAGTATCTTTTACGACATATCCAAGTTCATTTATCTCTTCTCTGATATGGTCGGAGGTCTTCCAGTCCTTTTCTTTTCTGGCTTCTTCTCTTTTTCGGATAAGCTCGGCAATATCTTCGGGGATATGTGAATCGGATCTGTCGGGAGGAGAAGAAATGCCGATGCCCAGAACCTTGTCAAATTCTTTGATCGTCGAGAATTTGACCTCTTCATCAACATTCTTATCTTTTACAAGCTTCCAAAGAAGAGCCAGAACCACGGGAGTATCGAAGTCGTTATTAATGCTTTTTATGAAAGAATTGATGTATTCTTTATCGGGATGAGCTTGTTCTTCCTCAGAATGGATGGAGGCTGTGAATCCGACAAGTTTTTTGTAGGCGTTCGATGCACCTCTTATGGCTTGCCAGGTGAAATTTGCGGGGCTTCTGTAATGCGTTCCCAATAACCAAAATCTAAATACTGATGGATCGTATCCTCTTTCGACAATATCATTGAGAGTTAAGAAATTCTCTTTTGATTTTGACATTTTGGCACCTCCGACGGAAAGAAATTCATTATGCAACCAGTATCTTGAGAAAGGACTTTTGCCGGTGGCGTTCTCCGACTGGAGGATCTCATTCGGGTGATGAGGGAACTTGTGGTCTATCCCACCGGTGTGGACATCAAACTGTTCTCCCAAATATTTGATCGCCATAGCGGAGCATTCAAGATGCCATCCGGGGAATCCGACCCCCCACGGTGAATCCCATTCTTGTTGGCGTTTTTCGTTTCGATCCGATAATTTCCAAAGAGCGAAATCGGTAGGGCAGTGCTTTTCCGAATTTATCTCTACCCGGGCACCCTCTTTCAGTTCATTTCCGACAACTCGAAATATATCACATCCGGGTACTTTTGATGTATTGAAGTAGATACCTTTTGATGTTTTGTATGTAAATCCTTTTTCCTCCAGTTTCTTTATCAATTCGACTTGCTCATTAATGTGTTCGGTGGCTTTTGGAAAGAGGGTCCCATCGGTCTTTATGTTTAGGGACTCTATGTCCTTGAAAAAAGCTTTTGTGTAGAAATCAGTTATTTCCGAAGCCGAAATTCTGTTTTCACGAGCCTTTTTTTCTATTTTATCCTCACCCTCATCGCCGTCATCGGTAAGGTGGCCGACATCGGTTATGTTCATTACCTGCTTTACTAAGTAGCCGTTATACTCGAAGACCCTTCGAAACACATCGGCCATTGTGAAGGACCGAAGATTCCCAATGTGGGCGTAGTTATAAACGGTAGGTCCGCAGTTGTACATCCCAACCTTATTTCGTTCGATAGATTCAAAGACCTCTATTTTCCCGGTTAAACTGTTATAAAGTTCTATCATTATGATTATTTCAATGTTTATTACTCAGTATGACCGCTTTCCTGCTTGTAAGATCAGGGTCGGACCTCCCTCGTTTATATACGGTTTCAGTATATCAGCTGAATGTCGTTTGACCAGCTTGGCATATTTTGAGATAATGCTTACACTATGGAGGTAGAAAAAGAAGATTCTAATTTTTCCGGTCGTTTTCTGGCCATATCAGTATTGGTGGTTATCATGATCGTCGGGAGCTTCTTCGGCGGAGTGGTGGTAGGCCAAGAACAAAGACCTATTGATAAGGTCGCGGAACTTGATAATAAAGAAGAAGGGAAACCTCAGATGGTTGATTTTTCGGTTTTTTGGAAAACATGGAACGAATTGGAGGAAAATCATATCAGGGCATCCGAGATACCCGTAGAGGAGCGAGTCTGGCACGCTGTAAAGGGACTGACAAGAGCTTATGGAGACCCTAATACGGTCTTCATGCCACCGCAGGAATCCGAAGATTTCGAGGCCGAGATATCGGGTAGATTTGAAGGAGTGGGAATGGAGATAGGCGAGAGAGATGGTTTGGTGACCGTCATTTCCCCTTTGCAAGGAACCCCTGCCGAGGAAGCGGGAATCGAAGCGGGAGATAAGATAATTCGGATAGACGGGGAGTCGGCTACCGATATGAACGTTGAGCAGGCGGTCAGGCTTATCAGAGGCGAGAAAGGGACGGAGGTGGTCCTGACCGTGTCGAGGGAAGGTGTTGACGATCCTTTTGAGATCCCTATTGTGAGAGGGGTCATAGATATTCCAACGATCGACACCGAGCTCAGGGATGACGGTATTTTTGTGATAAAACTCTTCAATTTCACAGGTCAGTCAGTGTCGAAATTTCAGGAAGCCATGGTTGAATTCGACCAAAGTGGTGCCGATAAGCTTATCCTCGATCTTCGAAACAATCCCGGGGGCTTCCTGCATGCATCGGTGGAAGTTGCCAGTTATTTCATTCCCGCAGGCGAGGTGATAGTTAAAGAAAGATTCAGGAGTAACAGACAGGCAAACGTCTACAGAAGCAAGGGCTATGTAGATCCCGACAGGGACATTGATGTTATTGTCATGATAAACCAAGGATCGGCCTCCGCTTCCGAGATCGTCGCGGGCGCTTTGAGAGATCATGGTGCGGCAACCGTTGTCGGGTACACGACTTTCGGTAAAGGATCCGTTCAGGAAGTAATACCGATAACGTCGGACACCTCATTGAAGGTAACGATCGCGGAATGGCTTACTCCCGAAGGGGAATCTTTTGAAGGTGAGGGGATAGAGCCTGATGTCAAGATCGAGGTAACCAGGGAAGATATCGAAGCCGGAGTTGACCCTCAGCTGGATCGAGCCGTGGATATTTTATTGGGTAACTAGACCTTTTTATTTGCCAGAGAGAGGTAAAAGTGTTATATACATTATTGCCTGTCGGAAGTATGCTCTATTGTCTTTCTTTCCGGAACGGGATTTTTACAATTATTAAATTTACTTTTATGAAAATCATTCTTCTTCAAGATGTTGCAAATGTTGGGAAAAAATTCGAAGTGGTGAGCGTGGCTGACGGTTATGCCCTAAATTATCTAATACCGCGCGGAGTGGCTGAAAGGTCAACTGCCGCAAAGGAAAAGATGATAGAGAATAAGAAAGTAAAAGAAGAGGAGAAGCGCACGGCGCGAATTGAGGAGGTTGCGAAAAGCATAAAATCACTTAAAAATAAACCGATCAAGATACAGGTAAAAGCAAATGATAAGGGAGTGCTTTTTGCGGGCCTGGAGAAAACAGATCTTCTTTCCGCTCTAAAGGATCAGACGGGTGTGGAATTGGATAAAGATGAGATAAGACTTGATGAAAACGTGAAATCAATAGGGGAGTATGATGTTCCCGTAACCATCTGCGAGGGCACTTCACTTGTGTTCTTGATAGAAGGGAGTAAATAGTCCGATCTTTCAAAATGATCGGCGAACATAAAAAGACCGCTTCGATTCGAGGCGGTCTTTAAATTATACCTGTATTTAAAAGGTTTATACCGAAAGTATGCTTACTGTCTTCTTGATAACCTTCCTGTTATTGAACCCCATCTTTTTCGTTCTACCGAATGAGACCCTTCCATCGGTCAAGGCGAAGAGCGTATGGTCTTTGCCCATACCTACGTTTTTACCGGGAATTATTCTCGTACCTCTTTGTCTTATGATGATCGATCCGCATTTGGTCTTTTGGCCATCATTAAGTTTAACGCCAAGGTAATTCGGGTTGGAATCCCGTCCGTTTTTAGTTGTGCCTCCTGCTTTTTTCGTTGACATGAACCTTATCCATTTATTAACATTATAAGTGGCTAGAATTATATATCATGAAAAGGGAAAACGCAACTTCACCGAAAATTTCAATAAGTGTGAAACTTATCATGCGTCAACTTGTCCTGTTCTTGCTGGTCGCCGTCTTGGCTTTCGGACTCGGAAGGCTTTCTGTGATCGAGTCTGAAAAGGATCCCGTCAGTATAGATTTTGATTTCGGAGTTTTACCGGAGAGCATGAGAGGGGAGACGATATCATTCAAAGAGGAAATAGACGAGGGTAAGGGTGCGGTCGTAGGTTCTAAGAACAGCGATATATATCACTTGCCGTGGTGCCCCGGCGCTCAGCGGATCAACGATGAAAATAAGGTTTGGTTCGAATCCAGGACTGCGGCCGAGGAAGCCGGTTATACGCCGGCCAGGAACTGCAAGGGGCTTTAGATGTTCTTGATATTCAGATCATACCGATCGCGTTCCTTTATGAAAGGCTCTTTAGGTATCTTTGTGATATGATTGGATCATGCTGGTAATAGATGTTGAGGCATCCGGTATCGATAACAGGGTCCATGGGATACTGAGTGTCGGAGTTGTCGACCTTTCTGAGCCCGAAAGAAAATTTTACGGGGAGTGTCGCCTATGGCCGGAGGCTCGTGTTATGGATGAGGCTCTGGAAGTAAACGGTTTCACTTATGATGATATAAAAGATGAGAGGAAACAAAGCGAAAAAGAACTCTTGGAACATTTCAAAAAGTGGTTCTTAAATGCAAAGATACATACTTTAGCGGGCCAAAACGCCCATTTCGATCTTTATTTTTTGATGGCCGGTTGTAGGAGAAACAAAATCGATATACCTTTTTCTCATCGGGTGATCGATCTGCACTCGATCGCTTATTTTCACATGTCCAACTCGGGGATCGAGCCGCCGATTCGAAAAGGAAGGAGCGATATTAACTCCGACATGGCAATGAGGTACGTAGGCATCCCTGAGGAACCAAAACCGCATAATGCCCTTAATGGAGCTATATGGGAAGCCGAGGCATTACACCGTCTCTTTTACGACAGAGCACTTTTTGACGATTTCAAGGATCATCCCGTACCTTGGATGAAATAAGTCCTTTTAAAGATACATTATCTTGAATATTGTCGATAGAATATCCGGTAGAATTTAAGGTCCGGCGGTTTTAATGTGTGATGACATATGATATATTTTTTTATATTCAGTACATTGAAACAAGGAGGTGGTAAACCATGGGAAAGAACAATGGGGATCCGCATCATTTTTTTTATCAAGAAAATGGTGATCCGGGAAAGTATCTAGATCCAAACGGATCGAATGTTGTAGATCAAGAGATCAGGGAGAGGATATTTTCTAACCAAATTCTCCAACCCAGGAATGAGACTCATCATATTGTTCCCGAGACCAGAGCTACCGCGGAAATAAAGAATATCAAAGAAAATAAAACTTTGATAAATAAGAAGCTTCATCGGAGGTATCATTCGCTTCTTTTGAATCGCATTCCCGAGGAGGTTTTGGATCTGCTTGTGAATTATTTCTGGGGTGGGAATATCCTATTTGTTGAGGACTTTTATTCCAAGAACTCGAATGGAGATAACCGAAATGGAAGAAACGTCAATGGTGGAAGCAGGATAAAACTATGGAGGCACGAATACTATCAGTTTTGGTTCAAAAAACAAATCGAGTCTCCCATGGATAACGTTCACTATATTGTTCCTCTGAGCAGAGGAGGAACCGAGGATGAAGAAAATATCACAAAAGTGAATGTTCGTATGCGTAATGCATATCAAATCGGTCTATTTTTGGATCGAACACCCGAAGAGGTTCTGGATATGCTGGTCAACTATTTTTGGAAGGGAAGGATGTGCTTCGTGAAGAACTATCTTTTTCTAATGAGCAGTTTTAAAGGACTTAATTACAAGTTCTTGTACCCTCGAGACGCATTCCGCATGTGAGACCCTTAACAGATCGCCCCTTCCGTAACAGGGAGGGGCTTTTTTTTGCGCACTGGTCAAAAAATCAGATGTGTGATAAATTGCGAAATAAGCTACTTAGATAATATTAAAAACCTTAGGAGGTGTTTAATGGCGGGAAGAAGTAGCAAACGCGGTAGGTTCTTTGAACCGAGACGAAGTGCAAGCAAGAATGAACCCAGTACCCGTAAGAGAGAAAAGGATCGAAGAGTCCTTCATGGCGGGAAAAATGACATTGAATCTTGGTACTACTTTGCATACTCGTCCGGGTTCGGCTATTAACATTTTAAATTACACGCTCCGCATAAGGGGCGTGTATTTTATTGAAAAGCTTTTTAAAAAGGGATACAATTAGCTTTGCACCCGTAAGATGAGAGGCGGGTGTCGATCGTTTGTTTTCGGGCTGTAGTATAGTGGTAGTATATGCCCATGGGGTGGGTAAGGCTCGGGTTCGATTCCCGGCAGCCCGACAGATATTTCAACTGATCCGGCCGATCAGAAGAGGCTGTTTGATAAGATCTCGGGACGTATTATAACGGTAGTATGCACCCTTCGGGTGGGTGTGGTCCGGGTTCAATTCCCGGCGTCCCGACAGGTTAAAAAGTTCCCATGATGCCGGTTTCATACATGTTGGAGATCTTTATAATGAGGGACTCCAAGAGCGATTTGCGGGTCAACGTCCATTATTTGCCGGTCAATAGGATGCACACCGGAAATAATGTGTTATTGTATAGACATGAATGTTGACACCAAAACAGGATTGGTTCATGAGTGGACGCTGATGAGCAGGAGCAGTTCCATTGACAAGGAGTCGGGAATGCTTTCGCTTTTTAATGTTGTTGACAGGCTTTTGGTCAACAAGGAGCATTACGAGAAGGGCTTGCAAAGCCAGAGTTCGGAAGAGAAAGGGGAGGGGCCAAAGGGGTTCGTGATCCCGGCCGAGTTCGAGATCATTAGTATGTGGTCAAAATTCGGCTTCGATCCTCTAAGCCTAGAAGCCAAAACGGAAATTCTTGATCCTCACGGAAATTCATTGTTTCGCTTCTCCTACAATATCTTCCTGAAAGAAGGGCGCAGGAAGAGGCGTAACCGATCGAAGATAAAGGGATTTAAGGTAACAGGTGAGGGGCTTTACGTAATAAACTTAAGCGTCAGGAAAGATGAAGGAGAAGAGTACCGACCCATATCAAGACTCGGAATAGACGTCCTCTTAAGAACCTTCGACGGGAAGGCCGGACAGAAGCCGGAGAAACAACCGGAGGTTAATGATTGACCTTTAGTATCATGAACAAGGAATCCAACAGGCAGATGATCCTGGGTGAGCGGCGTTGGTGGCCGGGGGTGTTGTTCTTGATCGCTGTCGTGTACATTTTTACCAGGCAGTTCCTACCGGGGTTTGATGAGATAGTAGAGGACCCGTTTTACTTTTTTCTGGTCGTTATGGTCGGTCTCACAATAGCCGCACCCGCCCTTTGGATCTTGAACGAGGGAAGGAGGTTCTTCTTCGACAGAGGCGGAGAGAACGATGTCACTCAAAGCGACCTGTTCAAGAATCTCATGTCCCTTCCGGAGGGTTTCCGTACTTTTCAGGGCATCGTTATTGATAAACATACTTTTGATGCGATAGTGGTAGGTAAGAGATCTTTGTCGGTCATCGGAGTACTGACGGATAAGAGTGTGAATGTAAAAGGAAGGGAGAAGATCTTGGTAAAAGAAACCAAGAAAAAGACCGAGTTTCTAAAAGGTTATTTTGGAAGTTCGGTCAAGATCAATTATTACATCGTCAGGAAGAACAAAGCGAATGTTGATGGTGGGACCTCCACGAAGAACATGATCGATAAAGGTATTGTGATGGACCCATCATCCCTTCGACGCGAACTTGAGGAGAGTGATTCCAATGGACGGTTTCAACTGAGTTCGGAGGTTGTCGATAAACTGGATCGAATATGGAGGGGTGAAGGATGAAGGAGGGTCTTTTTAATAATTAACTTAAAATAATATGATCGAACTTTCATTGAGAACCAATAATAAGCGCGAGGTCGTGGACATAACCGGTTTTATCGACGATCATTGTGAAGGATCGGGGATACGCACCGGTTGGTGTTTTTTGTCGACCCTTCATACTACATGCGCCGTATCGGTGGCGGACCTTGATCCCGGGACCGATCTTGATATGTTGGACGCATTTGAAAAGATGATACCCAAACTTCAGTATCGTCATCCGCATGATCCGGGTCACGCACCCGACCATATATTGTCAGCCCTGATCGGGAACTCTATAATGTTACCTGTGGAAAGGGGAGAGCTCGTACTGGGTACATGGCAAAGGGCGGTCTTGTTTGAATTTAACGGCCCAAAACAACGACTTCTTAAGCTTTCATTCATAAAGCAATGATATAAAAGCGAGGTATTTTCGGTTGACCGCAGGCCTGTAAGATGCTACTATTTTGAATAGCTTCCTGGAAGATTCTGTCACCGTCGCTTTTATTAATTAGATCAAAAATCCATCGGGTCGAGGAAAGAAAGTGGCAGGTGAGACGGAAACCGTTCGCACCGGTTTTTAAGGAGAAACCATCGGGTGCGAACTTTACCAGGTAAGGAAAGGCTTATTTTAACTTCCGTATTTGTTGGTTTCTTTGTCAGTGTTGCGGCGGTTTTCACTCAAGCGCAATTCGACGAAAGAGTTGTGTACGGACCGCATGCGGTATGCGCGGTAGAGACCGTGTATCCGGGTAAAACTGAAGAAAATAATAAAGGAACCGAAACAGAGCAAAGGACCGATCAGAGAATAACCTTAACAACTGAAGAGCATGTCCGAAATTATTTTTCGGATATTCCGATAATGGTGGATATTGCTCGCTGTGAATCGAACTTTAGACACTTTAATGTCGACGGTTCGGTACTGAGAGGAAATGCCAATCAGTATGACATAGGGGTCATGCAGATAAACAAATTCTATCACGGCACTCGTGCGTCCCAGCTCGGGATCGATATATTCAGTAGAGAAGGAAACATGGCTTACGCAAGGTATCTCTACGAGAATCAGGGAACGAGTCCTTGGCGCGCATCGTATCACTGTTGGGGTTTGGATCGCGATCTGGCTCACAAAAGATGAAATAAATAAAGAAACACCGTATTGAATTAAACTTAAAAGCGGTGAAAGAAAAGACCCTCGCTCATGAATAAGCGAGGGTCTTTTCAATTTATCGATACATTAACTTAACTCGAAGGTTACCAACCCTTTAACTCGAAAGGGAGGAAGCCGACTTTAAATATATGGAACGTCGCACAATATATCTTTTACGACACTAAATCAATATTTATATATTGTACTTCAAATTTTGAGTCCCCCGCCGGTATTTCCCTGATTCAAGGTGCGTCGATCTGTCATGGTCGCATTCGATCGGCATTCAATTTAAATGACATCACCTGTTACCGATCCTATTTAGGAATGCACTTACTCCGTCACAAACAGTGTTTATCATCTTTAATGTGAACGTATTGGCTTTCCGAAAAAGCTCCTCCGCAGGTTCGGATATGTCGATTCCCCAGATCAGCCTTAAAGCAATGAATATCAAAACCAAGAGTATTATTGAACCTATTTTAATGAATCCGTTTCGGTTGACTTTGTTGTTCATTTTTAAGGGTCCTCATTAGGAAGTCTATGAAACATTAGTACTTATTTTTTCAGCACATCAACAGCGGATCGCAATCTTTCTATTGTTTCTTCTTTACCGAGTACGGATGCGAGTGTGAATGGATCGGGCGATCTCTCCTTGCCGGACAGAGCGTAACGCATTGGCCAAAGGACTTCTCCTCTGCCTTTTTCACTCGCGTAATCCCACAGAGCCTCTTTTATGGTATCGTGCTCATAGGACTCATCGGATATATCACTTAGCCTGTCTATCAGTTCTCTTAAGTTTTCTGAGGCATCTGCTTTGTTTTGCTCCTTCCACAAAAGCCTTTCCGCTTCGTATTGGGGTTTTTCGAAGAAAAAATCGAATTCGTGCTCATCTATAAGATGGTCGATCTCTTCGTAAACGCTTATTCTTTCTTTGAAAACCGTCCATATAGATCGAAGATACTCGTCGGAAAAGCTCCACTGCTTCTTTTCGAATTTTTTGGAGCCCAGGAACCTCTTTTTGAATTCTTCATACTGCTCTTCACCGGGTGTGAATTTCATAAGATGGTTTTTGTTGATCCAACGAAGCTTGTCTTCATCGAATATAGAACCGCCTTTTTGGACCGATTCGAGAGAAAATGCATCAATTAGTTCGTTGATTCTGAATATTTCCCGCTCTGTTCCGGGATTCCAGCTAAGTAAAGCGAGGTAGTTCACTACCGCCTCCGGAAGAAATCCTTTCTCCTTGTATTCCAGCACAGAGGCCGCTCCATGGCGCTTTGAAAGCTTGGACCTGTCCGGAGCCAGGATCAACGGGATGTGTGCATATTCGGGCCTGGTGTAGTCGAGCGCTTCGAGTATCAATATCTGTCTCGGTGTATTGGATATATGATCCTCGGCTCTTATGACATGGCTTATCTCCATCTTATGGTCATCCACGACAACGGTTAGATGATAAAGTGGCTCTTTTTCGCTTTTCGCGATGACAAAGTCCCCTAATTCGGATGTGTCGAATGATATTTCTCCTCGAACTATATCATCAAATTTTATGACTTTGTTCGGATTTTTGAATCTGATCACTTGTTCCCTATCACCCGCCTCTTCCTTTGACAGATAAGCCTTTTTGTTCTCCAGTAGTTTACCAATGGCTTTTTGATATACCTCCGTCCTGTCAGACTGCCTGTGAAAGGAGTCCCAGTTCAAAGATAGCCATGAAAGAGAGTCCAGAATGTCCGATTCAAGTTCGGGTTTGGATCTTTCCCTGTCAGTGTCCTCGATTCGAAGTATGAACTCCCCTTCGTGCTTTTTGGCAAATAGATAATTGAAAAGGGCCGTACGGGCCCCTCCTATATGCAAGACACCCGTTGGAGAAGGAGCGAATCTGGTTTTTACGTTTTTTTTCATCATCTTTCGTGTGCAAGTCCTACCTCTGCAATTGATACTGCGACCTCTATGGCCGCATCGGGCTTATGGAAGTTTCTGGCCGCCTTTTCCATCTTTTCTTTGAGAATCGGTTCATTTAATATGTTTTCAATTTCAAGCATAAGGATCGATGTCGAAAGGTTGCCGTCCTCTATGACCCTGCAGGCTCCGGTTCTGGCATATGCGAATGCGTTATGGTGTTGGTGATCACCATAGGCATATTCATAAGGTACCAGGATGCTCGCCTTACCCCAAGCTGCGATCTCAAAAATTGTCGATCCCGCCCTGGACAGGACCAGATCCGTCAAGCTGGCCGCCCGCCTCATTCCTTCTCTGTCCAAAAAATCGAAAGGTTTGTATCTGTCGGCATATTCAGAACCTCTTAGAATGTTATTGGCGGCGGCCTTGGCGGCAAGAATGTTGTTCTTCCCGGTCTGGTGGATGATGTAGTACTTCTTGGTAAGCTCGGATAAACTGTTTATCATAACTGAGTTTATCTTTTCAGATCCTTGAGATCCGCCCAATACAAGCAGAACGGGAACGTCTCTATCATGAATATGCAAGAACTCCCTCGCTCCCGGTACATTTTCAACATCAGTAATACTCTCCAGTATGGGTCTTCCCGACAGCTCGGCTTTTCCTTCGGGGAAGTGTCCCATCGCTTCTTCGAATGATACGAAAACTCTACAGGCAGACCTGCCTGCCCACTTGTTTACCCTGCCCGGAACGCAGTCCGACTCGTGTATGATGATCGGTATACGAAATGTCTTCGCTGCCAGTAGCACAGGAAAGCTGGCGTATCCTCCTTTGCCGAAAACTACATCCGGGTAATTCATGAAAACGAAAACAAATGCCTGGAACACCCCTATAATGGTCTTAAAAAAATCAATAAAGGTGTGAATCGAGAAATAGGTCCTAACTTTACCACTCATTATGTTCTTGTATTCGATCCCCACCCTTTCAAGCTCCTTTCTGTCATATGGATCGGCGGATACAAAGAACATTTTCAGTTCCGTTATGCTCTCTTCTTTCTGGATCTTTCTTAATTGCTCGGCTACGGCCAGAATCGGATAGAAGTGCCCGCCGGTCCCCCCTCCGGTTAAAATTATCTTCATGGTAAATTCATTTTAGTTTTAAATAACGCGATACGTTTAAAATTATTCCCGCAGCCGCCAATGATATGATCAGAGAACTCCCTCCCAAACTTATGAATGACAGAGGAGTTCCGGAAAGTGGGAATATGCTTACCATTCCTCCAATGTGTATAAATGCTTGGGTAGTGAACATTATAACAATTCCAACAACCAGGAGTCTAGAAAAGCCATCCGGAGCTTTTAGGGCCAGTTGCATTCCCCTAAAGGCCAGCATAACGAAAGCTGTTATGATCAGCAAGGCGCCAACGAAGCCCAGTTCTTCGGCGGCCACCGCGAAAATCGAGTCGGTTGAGGCTTCGGGAAGGAATCGAAATTTTTGGACACTTTGTCCGAACCCTCGTCCGAACCATTCTCCGGATCCGATGGCTATCAATGATTGATCGATCTGATATCCGGAACCCAAGGTATCAGAACCCGATCGATCGAAAAGAGTCATGAACCTTTCCAGAATATAAGGTCGTCGAAATGCGAGTATGGCAATTCCGGCCAAAGCTGCGGACATTAAGATCATCATGTCTCTCCATTTTGCGCCGGCAATAAAGAACATTGCAAAACCCGCCGTGGCGATTATTACGAGGGTTCCCGTGTCGCGTTGGGTCAAAAGAATCAAAGCTATAAATCCGAGTATGATCATCATGGGAAGAAGCCCGAAGTAAAAGTTTCCTATTTTTGATGATATACCCGAAAGCCAGGCGGCGCAGTAGATTATGAAACCCAACTTCAAGAACTCGGACGGTTGAAGTGTTATCGGTCCGATCGATATCCATCTGACGGCACCTCCGTGCTCAAGTCCCAAACCGGGTATGAAGACCAGTAAGGTCATGGATAAGACGAACATCAGAATGATGAAAGCGTACTTTCTCCAGAATCGGTAATGTATATGTGAAAATAGGAACAGAAGACCCAATCCCAGGATCAATGCCACTGTCTGAGTTATCACCACTCTTGCGAAGTTTATATTCTCTTGTGCAAGGAGACTTGTTGATGCGGAAAGAAATATCAGGAACCCGCCAAAGGAAAGAGATAATACGATACTCAGGAACCACACATCCATTCCTTTTTTACGGGATATTTTCATTTTTAACTATTTTAAATTCCTATAACCCCTAAAATAATGCCGATCATGGCAAAGACGACGCTAATGACCCAAAAACGCATCACAACCTTGTATGGAGGCCATCCGAGTGCTTCAAAGTGGTGGTGTATCGGTGCAACCCTGAATATTTTTTTACCGGTAAATTTCTTGAAAGAGATCTGGATTATGACAGATATAGAAGTTATTACCAGAGGAAGAGCTATTATCGGAAGAACTATGACCCCGTACCCGCCTCCGAGGCTGTCGGTCATAAATGCCACGATGGCGGTCACTACGGTCAGCGCCATTGTTCCGGTTTCTGACATATAGAATCTGGCGGGAGGGATGTTGAACCAAAGAAAGGCCAGAACCGCACCGGTGATCATTGCACAGAACGCGGCAAGATTTATTTGGTCGAGGTAAAAAGCAATTATGCTGTAGCTGGCGAATATTGTTGCAAAGACCCCTCCGGCCAGGCCGTCTATGCCATCGATCACACCGCTTGAGTAAACTGATGCCATAACCAATACGAAAAGAGGGATTATGAGCCAACCTATCTCTATGTCTCCTATTATATTGGGCATCCCCAATGTGGTAACCTCCAACTGGTAATAAAACCAAATTCCGCAACCGAGTCCCAACAGCATTACGGCGGATATCCTTTTTTTGAAAGAAAGTCCTCCGGCCATGTATTTACCTTTCCCGGTCACCTCCAAGATATCGTCGAACAACCCGATTATTGCACCGAAAATAAGTGCGGCAAATGGTATCCATGTTTGATCACGGCTTAAAAAATCCAGCTTAACGATGGTTTCGTTCTCCGGGAATATGTTTGCCAAGATCCAAAGAGAAATTATGACTATGGCGGAACTCAACCATATCACCAGGCCCCCCATTCTGGGGGTCCCGACCTCCTTATCTTTATGGAGTTCATTGAATATCTTTGCCTCTTTGCCGTCCAGGCCGTTCTTGCCGGGTTTCTTTTTCCAGGCTTTATAGCGATAAAGGTAGTGAGTTAAAAACGGGGTCAGCACAACACCCGTACAGAATGCCAGGACCGCAGGTAGAATTATCTTTACTAAGTCGATTATCATGATGAGCGCAAATATTTCTTTGTGGCCTCCAACAATTTACCGACGTCTTCGAAACGCCCTTCTCTGCTAGAACCCATGACCACTATAATAACAGGATAATTAAAATCCGCATTTACCACAACCGCCAGATTTCCTCCCGCAAGGCGTGTATAACCTGTCTTCGATGCCAATATCCCATCAATTTTCGACACGGTGGGATTGGTGTTCGAGAATCTGTACCCGAAGTTATTGAGGGATGTTTCTTCACTTGTTTCATGTCTTGTGTAGTAAAGTGTTCCCGGATGATGGTGTAAGGCGTAAAGCATCAGGTCCGCCACATCTCTTGCGGAGCTGTATCCCCCACCGGTACTTTCGTTCACATCCAGTCCGGTTGAGTTGTTAAAAAAGGTCTGTCCAAGACCAAGTGACCGTGCCTTACGGTTCATTTCCGAGACGAAGAACCTCTCACCATCTTCATGAGGCAGACCCGTCATTATTGAACCCACAGCCGAGGCAATGGCGTATGATGCTTCATTTGATGAAGTTATCATGCTTATCTTCGCCAGGTCTTCGAGGGTTAAGCTGTCGTAGAGGAGAAGCTCTCCGCTTCCATGTATGAAAGAATAAGTATCAATCAAGATCGGAGAGGAGGGTTCGGCATTTTCCAAAGCGACCACCATCGTCATTACTTTGGTTATTGAGGCTAGGGGCCTTGATTTGGTGCTGTTCCTTTCGAAAATTACCTCATCTTTATTTATATCCAAGACCACGACTGAATCAGCTTCAATATTCAAGCCATCGAAATATTCCATCCTTCGCAGATCTCTGTTTTCTGACCCATCCGTGTTTTCATCGATTGATACTTTGGCCTCTTCAACCGAAGATCCACTCCGAGAATCCCCTTCCCTCACGAAGATGTTTTTTTTTGGGATCTCGGCCACAAAGAAAAGGGCTATCAGAATAAAGAAAGAAAATACCGCGGAAATCATAAAGAAGCCGAGGTACAGCTTTATTCTAAGGATCTCTTTCTGATAAGTATTGTTTTTGTTCATTAATTTGTATGGTTCTCAGGATTCAGAACTCCCAAGAATTTATCTCTTAGATCCGGGTAGTTAACAAGGTCGTCAACCCTTGACAGACCTATGAAGGAGAGAAGTTCAGCCGTCGGAGTATAGGTAAATCCATGGCCACTCTTTGTTTTGTTTCTTTCCACTAAACCTTTCAGTATTAAGGTCCTGAGTGTTGAGGATGAATTGACTCCCCTTATATAATCGATATGCCTTCGGCTGACAGGTGAAGTGTATAGTATTATAGTTAGAACCTCCATTCCGGCTTTCCCTATCTCCGAAGCGATCTCTTTTTCATTTATAGACTGAAGAATTTCGCTAACCTCCGGCGCGGTCGTCAAGACAAGTGATCCGCCGGTTTCCATAAGGCGAATGCCTCTGTTGGAAAGTTCCACTTTAAGTTTTTCCGAAGCTTCTTTAACCTGTTCGGGCTTAAGTGAGAGCATCCTTCCGATCTCAATTATTTTGACCGGTTCCCCTCTCATGAACAGTATTGCTTCAATATATTTTGTAGTTATCATTTTAAGTATTTCGTTTATGTGTAGTTCGGTAGCCCAATACTTGAGTTCTCCAAACTGATATCGCTGTTCCCATCATTCTGATGCGCGGTCAACATACCTTGTTTTACCAGCTCCAGAACGGCTATAAAGCTTACTATTACGGTATATTTTTCCTTCCTTGTCATGGTTTTCCTATTTAATCCGGTAAAACTTTTGAAGCTGATCTTGCTTTCCGCATTGATTCTCCTGATGAGTGAATTTATGACGTTTTCAAGCTTGATCACGTCACTGACCTTGACTTCCGGTATGAGGCTGTCGGAAGGCAATCTCTCCATTAGGTCGAGTGCGGTGATCGAGAGATTCTTCAGTGTTATTGTATCATCGGGGCTGAAGCGTATCGATCTCGGTATCGTTTCTCCCGAGCCGAAAAAAAGCTTATTTTCGCCCCAGATCCCTCTAAGTTCTTCCGCCTTCTCCTTTACACCCTTGTACATGATCAGCCGTCTTTCCAGGTCTTCTATACCTTGCTCTTCCTCTTCGGTTAGGTCAAGAGAAGGAAGAAGGGATCTTGATTTTATAAGTATCAAGGTGGAGGCGACGAATATGAAGTGGGCGCTTTCTCGCAGAGGAAATCGACCTTGCTTTTGTATATACGCTATAAAATCATCAGCCACCTGAGACAGGGCGATGTCATTTATAAAGAGCTTTCTTTTTTCTATCAGATCGAGAAGAACGTCAAATGGACCGCTAAAGATCTCGGTTTTTACGTTGTAGACCTTGGTCCCACTGACTGTTTCTCGATCTACGCCCATTTTTTAAATATAGCGCGAAAGATACCTTTATTCAATGTTTTCTACTTTTTCTGTCATTTTTGTTCGCCGTTGACTCGGTAGAGATAGATCTTGTGGATAATTGAATTTGCAAATTATCTATGCGTTGTATAATTCTAAGTAGGGACCTTTGAGAAGCGAATCGCAAAAACGATTCAGTTGTTTAAAATGACCTAAAGCTGTTCGGAAAAGATGTGATTACCTACGGGGAAAGCCGGACATACCGAGGATTCGATATATCTTCTAAAGCGCGCGGAAGATGAAGGTTACTACCTACGGGGAAAGCCGTCGGAAACAAAGATGTCATTTCCGAAAGTGGACACTCAAGGGTGTTCGGTTTATCTTAAATAACAAACTTTTCAAGGTCCTGAACAAAAGCCCCGCCGAGCGGGTCTTTTGTTTTTAAAACAAAAGACCCGTCTATTTTTTAAAGACGGGTCTTAAAATGTGGATCATAGTCCGATCTTGCTTTTGCTCAGCACCCTGAGAAGTGGGGACGAGACTTTCACATGTCTGGTTTTGACATGATCTAAAACCGTGATCGACTTGACCTTCAGACATATGTCAGGTCCGTGATCGATCTTTTCCAGATCAACTACTCCCTCGATCGCGACGTCCTTAAAGTCTGTTTTTCCCCTGTTCGCCTCCTTGATGAAAACTTCAGCTTCCATTATTACCTCCCATGAGTATTACTTTTTTATAAAGAACTTTATTGACGACTCGAAACATTAAAGCATGAAATAATAAATAAGTAAATAGCTTGAAAACATAGCGATCCGGGTCTTTTAGGGCCGACTCCTTAAGGGCGATCGGATTGACAAATCGGCATCTATGATAAAGAATTCCAAAAGGTCTTGGAACAACAAACAACATTGATCTTTAAAAGGAGGTTTTTGAGGTGACAAAAAAAATGAGAGAACAGGATCTACTCGAAAGGCAGGTTGGACTTTTGAACATGTGCAAAGCAAACAGGGACCATGAAAGAAGGTCTTATGAAAAGGTATTAAGATCAGCCGATTCTCCCATTGAGTGCTTCTACGTGGCGTGTTCTTCATTCTGCGATCTTGATCTTAAGTGGCGAGCACTTGCGAAAGCGGAAAAAATGTTGGCCTATGAACTCGGTTCAAGAAAGGTCGCAGCTGAAGTAATGACGAGTTCATACATATCATTGATAGAGCAAGAGTTCAAGCGCATGCTTTTTTTTGAAAAGAGGATCCAAGAACTTGATGATATGCTTATTTCGGCAAAGTCTTTCGAAGAATGTTTGAGTGTATTCCTCAGATCCTTATTCGTTTTCGATAAATTCAAGAATCTCGAAATGGGGATGGCTTGTAGGGATCTGAGTATAAGAGCTCTTGGAAAAGCGAAAACTCATGTATTGAACAAAAAGCAAAGACACCATCTCCGGGACTGTTTCAGATACTTTCGATATTTGACCGATGAGAATGCCGATGAAGCTGAAGTTTCTGAATAATGATGTTCATTTCAACCACCCGAATGTAAAAATTCGGGTGGTTTTTATTTGCCGTCGTCTTAAGAGAATCCCAAAAGGGCGGATATGAATATGACATAGAATAATACGTAAAAAGCCCCTTCCCACGAATTTATGTTCTTTGAGATGCCGGATAGCACAAAAAGGAATGTCGCTATCGCCAAAAAAGGCAGTCCGACCGAATATGTCTGATCATCAAGTTCGACTCTGAAGAAAAGAGCCGGCAGGCCAACAACAACCATCATATTGAATGCGTTCGATCCAAAAATGTTACCTAGGGCCACATCAAAGCGTTTCATTAGCGCCGCCTTGATCGATACCAGAAGTTCAGGTAAAGAAGTTCCTATGGCAACGGCGGTTATGGTGATGGCCCCTACCCCCATCCCGAGGATCACAGACAGTGATATGACCGAATCTACCAAATACTTGGAGCTAATTCCAAGTATGGCAACACCGATGACGAACATCATCATGTCATTGATCTTCAAACTCGGTCTTTCTACCGGTCTATTCTTATGACATTCCTTCATCGACAGATGGCTTGTGTGGTCTCTCCTGTCGGCCCTGGAGGGCAGTTTTTCGACTTCTTTGTTATTATTCTTGTCCCCGTCCTTGAAGGCGTAAAGGATGTATATTACATATACCAGGAGCATTATTATCGCTTCAAAAAAGGTTATTATGCCGTCCCAGGCAACTGCAAGAAATATCGCGGTGCCGATGGCCAAAAGAGGAAGCTCGGTATTAATAAGACTTTTGGTAGCCACTAAACGTCCCGCCACCACGGCCGAGAATCCAACAACCAAAAGGATATTGGCCAGATTCGATCCAACGGCGTTCGCCGGCGCGAATTCTGTCAGACCCTTATAAGCCGCAAAGAACGAAGCGATCAATTCAGGGAATGAGGTTCCCAGACTTACTATGAGAACACCTACAATGAAGGGTGATAGGCCGATGGCTAAACCGATCTTCTCAGACCCCTTAAGAAGCCAGTCCGCGCCCTTGACCAGTCCCAAGATCGAGATGAGAAAAATGATAGTCCATATAATAAGGGATTCCATCTGTTCATTTTTTTACCCTTTCTTTTTCCTTTCGGTTTTTAGACCAAGTTCATTAAGTTGACCTTCCTCTATCTCCGACGGGATGTCCATCATAAGGTCCCTACCCTCTCCGGTCTTTGGAAAAGCTATCACTTCGCGGATACTTGATTCTCCTTGAAGGACGGCAAGCAATCTATCCATTCCAACCGCTATCCCTCCGTGGGGAGGAACTCCGTAGCTGAAGGCGTCAAGCAAATGTGAGAATTCTTCTTGTTGCTTTTTGGAAAAACCGATCAGATCAAAAACGGTCTTTTGTACATCAGCTTCGTGAATACGAATGCTTCCACCGGCGATCTCAAATCCGTTAAGAGTAAGGTCAACTTGTTCGGAGATCACATCCTCCGGAGCGTCGGAAAGTTTTTTCAGGTCTTCTTTCCTTGGCGCTGTGAACATGTGGTGTTCAGGCATCAAGTATCCAAGCTCACTTTTTTCTTTTTCAAAAAGCGGAAAGTCAACCACCCATGCGAAGCCGAGCTCGTTCGGATCATCGGGGTTTTTTCTTATATCAGGGCGATCGGAACCGTATTTCTCCATGATATCTTTGTGGTTCAAACGAGGCCAAGGGGTCTCGGTCATGTGTTTATTCGGGAAGAGTTCGGTTATCATCTTGGTGAACATCTCTTCCACGAGAGCCATTACATCCTCTCTGTCAATGAATGAGCATTCGATGTCAAGTTGAGTGAATTCCGGCTGTCGATCTCCTCTGGTGTCTTCATCCCTCATACAACGTGCGATCTGGAAGTACCTTTCAAATCCACCTATCATCAGAAGTTGTTTATACTGCTGAGGAGATTGAGGAAGTGCGTAGAATGACCCCCTGTAAATCCTTGAAGGTACGACATAGTCACGTGCCCCTTCAGGGGTCGAACGGGTCAAGATGGGTGTCTCTATTTCAATGAAGTCCTTTTTTATAAGAAAGTTCCTTGTAAAGTTGTTCACGGAAGATCTTGTTCTGATATTATCTTGAATGCGTTTCCTTCTGATATCCAGGTACCTGTATTTCATTCTTATCTCCTCATTTACCTCGTAGCCGTCCGTTGAAAGATCGAATGGCGGTGTGTCTGATTCGGAAATGATCTCCAATGAGGTCAGTTCCATTTCGATGTTACCCAACGGTTCATCGGGATTGATCATTTTGTCCGGTCTGCTTTTGACTTCCCCTTCAGCGGACACTATCCACTCTGGGCGGACTTGATCGGCAAGGGAGTGAACGTTCTCAGGCTTAGGCAAGACCACAACCTGAACTTTTCCTGTCTCGTCCCTGATGTCCAAAAAGATAAGCTTTCCGTGGTCACGACGTATATCTATCCTTCCCAGAAGTTTGACGGTGTCACCGATCTTTTCTTTTAGGTTCTTTATCTTGGTTCGTTTCATGTTCCTTTTTTAATGTTATTTAAATAGTCCAGGAGAAGGATGATCGGGGCCCCCAATGATCCCTTAGCCAGATTATCGTGTTCTCCGGCTTCCATTCTCGGAGCAATGTCGATATGAGCCCATGAATCAGTATATTCCGTGAACTCTTTCAGGAAAGCGGCCGCACTACAGGCTCCGCCGTTCGGAGATTTTCTACTTGCGTTCACAAGGTCGGTGAATTCCCCTTTCATATCTTTACCGTATTCGTAACTCATCGGCATATGCCAAACTCTCTCGCCGGTCCTTTCTCCGGATCTTAAGAGCGCGTTCTTGAGGTCTTCGTTATCGGAGAATAACGCGGAATATTTATCTCCCAAAGATACGACAGAGGCCCCGGTCAAGGTGGCTGTATCAATTACTGTCTTTGGCTTGAATCTCTTTAAATAATTTAATGCATCGGCCAATACAAGCCGTCCTTCGGCATCGGTATTTATCACTTCTACAGTTTTTCCGGACATCATGGTAAGTATATCTCCCGGCTTGTAGCTTGAGCCGGAAACAACATTTTCCACTGCGGGTATTACGGCCACGATATTGAGCTTCATTTTAAGTCTGGCTGCCGCTATGACGGTATGTATGACCGCGCCTCCTCCGCTCATATCCATATGCATTCCCAAGGAAGCTCCACCCGGTTTTAAGTTTATTCCTCCGGTATCGAAGGTTATACCTTTACCCGCCAGAGCAATGGGTTGCTCGTCGCTCTTTGTTCCGTTGTATTTCATAACTATCAGGTAAGGTCCATCATCAGAGCCTCTGCCAACACCCAATATTCCCTCCATTTTCAGGGAGGATATCTTTTTTTTATCCAGTATCGTTACTTTGACTCCCGTATCTTTGGCTGCTTTTTTCACTTCTTTTACCAAGAAACTCGGTGAAAGCTCGGTCCCCGGGGTGTTGCACAAAAAACGCGCTTTGTTAATTTCTTCTCCCGCGATCACGCCCTTTTCGATACCGGCCCTGAAGTCTTTTGAGATATCCCCGAAGATCGTTAAAAAACTTATTCGTTTTTCCCTAGAATTCTTGTCGCTCTTTCGGTGATCAAAAGAAAAATCAGCCATAAGCGCATTGACTGCGAACAGAAAACCCGCATGTTGATCATTGATATCCATCACACTGACGGAATGTTTTATGTCGTCGTATGATATGCCAATGTCCGTGACATGCGATTCCTTCGCCATCCTGAGCGCGCGGCGTAGCGTGTAGACGTATCTTTGAAGATCAAGATCCTTATTGGCCGGTATCTCAATGTTTAATTCCACTCTACCGTCCTCATACTCCTTAAGCCCGGTTTTGTTCTTTTCACTGAATATCAGCCTGACTATTCGCCGGGGAGCATTAGAGATCTGTTTTTTAGTGAATCTAATTTTCATACTTTTACTTATCACTCGGAAAAAAGTATTCCCATCGAACTTCTTACTTCCTTAATGGTCGATCTCGCTCTCTGCCCCGCTTTCCGGGCACCCTCACTCAATATCCTCTCGACCTCCTCGGGCTTCTTTTCATACTTTTGTCGTCTTTCCCTGAATGGTTGGGTATAAGCGCTCAGTTTTTCGGAGAGGAGGTCCTTGCTTTCCTTGTATCCAATTCCGCCTTTAATGTATCTCTCTTTTAATGAAGTTGTCTCTTTATGCGAGGCCACCAGAGAGTATAGCTTAAAGACGGAACAACTATCAGGGTCTTTGGGTTCGTCGACACCCTTTGAATCCGTTGGGATCTTCATTACCGCTTGATTTATATCTTCCGGCTCTGCGAACAGAGATATCGTGTTACCGTAGCTTTTACTCATTTTTCTGCCGTCGGTACCCGGAATGGTGCCGACGGGCCCGAGTATGATCCCTTCCGGGACAGGAAAGACCTCTTTATAGGTTGAATTGAATTTTTCAGCCACATCTCGGGCATATTCTATATGCTGGCGTTGGTCCTCGCCGACCGGAACGAATTGCGCTTTGTGTATCAGTATATCGGCGGCCATTAGTATTGGGTAATCAAAGGTTCCGGCGTTCACTTCCTCCTTTTTGGACTGAGCGTCCTTATAAGCATGTGCCCTCATAAGGTAGGAGACATTGATGATACAGTTGAAATACCAGCAGAGCTCAGTCACTTCCGGTATATCGGATTGTTTATAAAAACATATTTTATCAGGGTCGATACCGGCACCAAGGCAATCGAGTGCCAGAGAGCGAGTGTTATCAAGAAATAAAGAAGCATCCTTAACGCTCGTCATTGCATGTAGGTCGGCAATAAAAAAAGTGCAGTGGTACTTATCTTTAAGTTCTATAACCTGCCTTATTGAGCCTAAGAAATTACCAAGATGCAAGTTTCCGGTGGGTTTCATTCCTGATACGAGTATCGGTTTAGTGTTCTTTTTCATGACTTGAATTTTTTTATTTCATACTATCATAAAAGAAAAAAAAACCGAATATCTCGGTTTTTTTTATGAATTGATCTTTGGGTTTTATTGTCTTAGGCGAACATTGATATCCGCCCATCTACTCATATCCCTTCATTTTTCAACTCCTCGATCGTCTTTCTTGCTCGTCTTGAGATCTTCTTCGGCATTGTTATTTTTATCGTAACCAACAGATCACCTCGTCCCGATCTGGAACCGGGAACCCCTTTTCCGCGAACTCTCAGGACCTCGTTGAACCCAATTCCGGCCGGGATCTTAATGTCAATCCTTCCGTCAAGGGTTTCGATGGTGTATGTGGATCCAAGAAGCGCATCGGAGAGCTTTATGTTCAGATCCATTCTGAGATCGTCTTTATCTCTCTGGAAGATCGGATGCTTTTTGACGTGAACTTTGGCGTAAAGGTCTCCTGTTACACCTCCGGGCACCGCTTCTCCCATTCCCGAAAGTCTTATCATCTCTCCGTCTTCGA
Source organism: Candidatus Campbelliibacteriota bacterium (assembly GCA_007125155.1). GTDB lineage: Bacteria > Patescibacteriota > Minisyncoccia > Phycocordibacterales > CSBR16-193 > SKVL01. Next base: position 31,775 of record SLDR01000010.1, read on the forward strand.
CACCGGCGGGTACGTTGATGTTTATCTCTTCCTCTTTCCTGTAAACACCTGTTCCTTGGCACTGCTTACACTTGACTTTCGGAACCTTACCTTTCCCGAAACAGACCCCGCAAACTTTTTCTGTAGTGATCGTACCTAACAGCGACCGTCTTGATTCTCTGATCTTACCGCGACCGTTGCAAGTTGGACAGGTTACCGTGTCGCTTTCCTTCTCCGCCCCACTTCCTCCGCAAAGGTCACATGTCGAATTCTTTTGGATAAGTATTGAACGATTTGTTCCAAATATGGATTCCTCGAATGAAAGTTCTATATCTATCGCAATATCCCTACCGCGTGAGGTCTGATCCCTTTTTCTTCCGAAGAAATCCCCGAATATATCTCCAATGTCGAAATCATCGAATCCCTGGGCCTCTTTGAATCCGCCAAATCCGGAAAAATCAAAACCCTCAAAACCGGATGCGTATTGATCGGCATTATTTCCCCCTCCGGAGAAAACTCGGCCATATGTATCATACTCGGAACGTTTTTGGTCATTGGACAGGATCTGATAAGCCTCATTTATCTCTTTGAATTTTTCCTCGTCTCCGGATTTTTTATCAGGGTGGTATTTATGAGCAAGCTTTCGAAAGGCTTTCTTTATATCATCCTTGTTGGCACTTTTGTTGATCCCTAAAATTTGATAGTAATCCTTCATAAGTTCACAGTATATACTTCTTCAGCCCGCCATTCAACTTAAGCTTGATCGTGGCAGATCCGGATCAATTTATTACTTTTTGTTCTCGCTGTCTTCATTGTCGTCCTCTTTCTTTTCTTCATAAGTGGCGTCTCTTACCGTTTCATCTTTTTTGTTATCTTCATCCCCCGGCGCACCTTGCGTCTCAGGCTGATCCGTACTTTTATCACTTCCACTTTGTTCATATTGCCCCAGTTTTGAAGATTCTTCGGTCAAAGATCGGGTCGCGGATTGAATACCCGAAAGATCCTCGGATGTCTTTATTTTGTTCAGTTCGTCTATTTTTTCCTTTACCTTTTTTTTGACATCCTCAGGTATGTTGTCCCCTTTATCAGTGATCATTTTTTCCGCCTGATAGATCGCCTGGTCCGCCGTGTTACGAGTTTCAGCCAACTGCTTCTTTATTTCATCCTCCTTTTTATGTTCTTCCGCTTCTTTTCTCATCTTTTCTATCTCATCATCGCTGAGTCCCGTGCTGGCCTCTATCCTTATGGATTGGGCTTTGTCCGTCTTCTTGTCCTTGGCCGTTACATTCAGGATACCGTCTTTGTTGATGTCGAAGATAACTTCTATCTGAGGGATACCGCGTGGAGCCGGTTCTATACCGTCGAGTATGAATCTTCCAAGACTTTTATTGTCGGCCGCCATCGGTCTTTCGCCTTGCAATACGTTAATTTCAACCGAAGTCTGTCCGTCAACGGCGGTTGAGAATGTCTGTGATTGGGATGCGGGTATTGCGGTGTTCCTCTCTATCAGTTTAGTGGCAACTCCCCCCATTGTTTCAATTCCCAAGGACAGGGGTATAACATCGAGAAGTAGTACATCTTTGACCTCTCCCGAAAGAACCCCCGCCTGAATGGCCGCTCCGAGTGCGACGACCTCGTCGGGATTGATACTCTTGTTTGCCTCTTTGCCGAAATATTCCTTTACTCTTTCTTGTATTTTAGGCATCCTTGTTTGTCCTCCGACCAGTATGATCTCATCTATCTCGTTCACTGAGAAAGGAGATGCCGCGATGGCCCTTTCGGTTATCTCCATGGCTCGGTCGATATACTCCTGCGCCAAGTTCTCGAGTGTTGCTCTTGTAAGTGTTATCAGGAGATGTTTGGGCCCTTCTTCATCGGAAGTAATAAAAGGAATGTTTATCTCCGTTTCAGTGGTGGTGGAGAGTTCATGTTTGGCCTTTTCTGCGGCTTCGTCAAGCCTTTGGAGCGCCAGTGCATCACCACGCACGTCAATGCCTGATTCTTTCTTGTACTCGTCAGCTATCCAGTTGATTATTTTTTGATCGATATCTCTCCCGCCCATATGGCTGTCGCCGTCTGTTGATTTCACTTCCACCGTTGACTCATCGTCATCATCTCCCACCTCCAGGACAGAGATGTCGAATGTTCCCCCGCCGAAATCAAAAACCACCAATTTTTCGTTCTTCTTTTTGTTGAATCCATATGCCAGCGCAGCGGCAGTCGGTTCGTTTATGATGCGCTTTACATCAAGTCCGGCGATCTTACCTGCGGCTTTGGTGGCTTTACGTTGGTCGTCATTGAAGTAGGCGGGAACCGTTATCACCGCTTCGCTTATTGTTTCTTTGAGTTTACTCTCCGCGTCACTTTTGAGTTTTTGCAGTATCATGCTGGATAATTCTTCGGTCCTGTACCACTTATCACCCATTTTGATCTCCACTCCTCCTTTTTCAGATTTTCTCATCTCGAAGGAAACGTTCTCTTTGTCTCTTTGTACCGCCTCATCTTCGAAGTTGTGCCCAACAAGTCTCTTCATTCCGTAAACCGTGTTTTGAGGATTTGTTACAGCCTGCCTTTTTGCCAGAAGCCCGACAAGCCGGTCTCCTTTTTTAGATATGGCCACTATGGAAGGTGTTGTTCTGTTGCCTTCCGAGTTCTCGATTATACGGGGCTCGTTACCTTCCATTATTGCCACCGCAGAGTTTGTAGTACCAAGATCTATTCCAATTATTTTTCCCATATTATTATATTAATGTTTTAATTATATGAATAAAAATATGACTAATTTTCTTTTGCCGACACTTCATCTTCGTTATCGTTCAGATACTCTCCAACCCTCACCTTGGCACAGCGAAGGAGTTGGTCCCGTATCATGTATCCATCCTGAATTACCTCAACAATGATGTTGTCTTTACTTTTGTCTTCCACCTTAACGGTTCCGACCGCTTCGTGTAAGCAGGGATCGAAATTTTGATCTATCGGGGAGAATGAATATATACCTTTATCATTAAGGATCTTTATAAGCTGGTTTAGTACGTTCTCCATCCCCTCCTTCCATTCCTTCGGTAGTTCTTCCCAATTACCGCTATTGGCGGTTGCCATTTTAAAACTGTCCAAAACCGGCAATATACTCTCTGCAAACTTTCTTTCAGACCTTTCTCCGGCTTCCCGGGCCTCTTTTTCGTATCTTCTTCTTATGTTGACGAGGTCGCTTTTAGCTTTTTGCCACCCATCCAAATATTCCGCTTTTTCATTACGGCACTTTTTAAGTTCTATTTTAAGTTTATGCAATTTATCTTTAGATCCACCTTCTTCCTCTTCGATCGCATCGGGCTCCTCTTCGAAAGTGACGTCATTCTTTTCATACTCTTCGCCATTGATGGATACTTTTTTTTCAAGGTCTTTCTTTTTGTTTCTATTGTCCGCCTTCATTTCTTGATATTTATGATAAACAGCATCACTATAATATGTTTAAACAAATCTGTTTCTGTAACGTGTCATAATTATGAGAATAACATTGATCAGACACCAATATTCATTTAGCTCCGGCTCTTTATTGGAGTAACCCTTATCTTTTGGACCACTGAGGTGACTTGCGTGATTTTTTAAGTCCGAATTTCTTTCTCTCCTTCCTTCTCGGATCGCGTTTCAGAAAACCCGCCTTTTTAAGTTTGGGCCTAAGATTCGGATCTATTTCGGTTAACGCTCTTGCGATTCCGTGCAAAAGCGCCCCGGCTTGGCTAGAAGACCCACCGCCTTTAATGAGTGCGGACACGTGAAATTTCTTATCCACTCCGCTTTCTTCAAAAACCCTTTCCACCAAGATCCTCAGTTCCTCTCTGGGAAAGTAGTCTTCCAAACTCCTTTCGTTTATTGAAAAGGAATTCTCTTTGTTTTCAAATAAACGAACTCTAGCGACCGCCGATTTACGCCGACCTGCCGCCTCAATGTATTTTTGTTTTGTATTTTCTGTTGTAGCCATGATCTATTCAAATATTTTCAAACGATTCATTAGTTTGGGCCGTAACTTGTTATTGGGTAACATGCCGTATACGGCCCTCCTGAATGCCTCCCCCGCTCCGCGTCTCTCGATCAATTTTTTTAAAGTTTCTTCTTTTTTACCACCCGGATATCCGGAATATTTTACATATACTTTGTTTACCGTTTTGTTTCTCGTTGTTATGCGAACCGAAGATGCATTCTCGATAACCACTTTTTTTCCCATGATGCGGTTTTTCACGAAATCCGGGGAGTTCTTTCCCCTTAAAGTTTCGGCCGCCTCTGTCGCAACACGTCCGAACGATCTGCCGGCGGCATCTATGGTTACCTCATCATTTGTTTTTATGTCTTTTGTGTTCATGTTCCGAGTTATTCTATTCGTGCACTGTTGAAATGTCAATTTATTCGACAAATTCTATGCAAGCCATAGGGCTGGCGTCTCCCACTCTAACGGAAAGCTTGCTTATTCGAGTGTAACCCCCGCTTCTTTCCTTAAACCTGGGAGCCAGATCCTCGAAAACCTTTAATGAAGCGTCTTTTCCGACCAGAGCGCTCACCCTTCTTCTGTCGGAGAGAGTGCCTTTTTTTCCATAAGTGATCAGCCGTTCCGCGAAAGGCCTAAGCTCTTTAGCTTTCATTTCAGTTGTTTTTATACGCTCATTTACAATAAGTGCTCTTGCCAATGAATTCAAAAGAGCCTTTCTTTGCTTCGAGGGTCTGTTGAATGAGCGGATTTTATTGTGGTGTTTCATATTTATATCGTTTTTTCAAACCTATTTTTCTTTCGGTGACAGATCATGTTCCGCAAGAATATCCTTGATCTCTTGAACCGCTTTTTCTCCGAGACCTTCCAAAGCCAGAAGGTCTTCTTCCGATTTTCTTATGAGGCCACTGACCGTTCTTACGCCGGCATTTGAAAGTGCATTCATTGTCCTGGCCGAAAGACCGATCTCCTCGACGGGGGTTTTCAAGAACATCTCCGTGTCCTGTCCGTCTTTGGTCATCTCTTCTTCCCCGGTTTCGGACATATCATATAGTTCACTCTCGCTGGCCTCTTCTTTGAAACCTACAACAGCCTTTAGTTGCTCTATCATAATTGAGATGGATCGTTCCAATGCCTCGTGGGGAGATATCGTTCCATCGGTCTCTATGGAGATCTTTAGAAGGTTGAAATCGGTCCTGTCGCCAACACGCATATTCTCAACTTCATAAGAAACCCTTCTTATGGGAGTGAAGACAGCGTCAACCGCTATTGTCCCAATTGCCATCTTTTCCTTTTTCAGCTCATCCTTTGTAACGAAGCCAAGTCCTTGTTCGACTGTAAGTTCCATGTCCAAGGAAGCTTTCTTGTCAGTAAGTGTCGCGATATGTTGCTCCGGATTAACTATCTCGACTGCGCTGTTTGATGCGCCTAAGTCACCGGCCACAATAACGCCATCCCCCTTCTTTGAAAGGGTTATCTTCTGTGGTCCATCCGTATGAAGTCTCGCTCTGATCTTTCTGATGTTCAAAAGTATTGTTATAACATCCTCCTTCACGCCGTCTATGGTTGAGAATTCGTGATTCACACCTTCAATTTTTACGGTTGTCACCGCAACTCCCGGTAGCGATGAGAGGATTATCCTACGGATCGAATTTCCGAGAGTGTGGCCGTAACCGGGATAAAGACCTTCTATTTCATAGACCCCTTTGTTGTCTTCCTCAAGAATTATCTTTGGCCTGGAAGGAGTCACTATGGTCGGTTGTGTATTCATATTTAAACTTTTTAATTTTTTAAATGATTATTAACGGCTGTAAAATTCCAGAACCGCATTTATATCAAAAAAAAGATCAACCTCTTCTTTGATCGGATCTCCTTTTAAAGTGACGGATTTTTTGGCGGGATCGACCCGTAGCCACGAAACCACCGTTGACAGAGTCAGGGACTCATCCTCCATGTTTTTGAAAAGCCCTTTTTCCAGACTCCTTGGTTTAATTGTAACTGTGTCGCCGACCTTGAGCTTATATGAAGGTATGGTTACTTTTCGGTCATTTACCATTATATGGCCGTGTGATATGAGCTGGCGGCAAAATAATCTGGTTGGTCCGAATCCCGATCTGTTCAGAACACTGTCGAGGCGCTTTTCCAAAGACTCAAAAAGTGCATCAGGTATTTCTTTGCCTTTCTGTTTCATTGCCTGACGAACAAGCCTTTCAAAGGATCTCTCGGATAAGGCATAAGAATATCTACCTTTCTGTTTTTCTATGAGACGAAGACCATAGTCAGTTATTTGTTTTCTTCGCTTACTTTGTCTTTTTGATTTCTTTGATTCCGAAAGTGCGAATTTCTGCGTCTGTGTCTTTTCAAACACGGGCGCTCCGAGTCGTTTTGCAATTTTATATTTTGGTCCTATCTTCATAATTTTAATGGTCTATTGATATTTGAATAGTTTGATATGGTTTATCGTTAACCCACTAAACCCTTCTGGGTTTCTTGGGTCTCGGTCCATTGTGCGGTACCGGTGTAACGTCGACTATCTTTACTATCGAAAGACCTTTGGATACGAATCCTCTTATGGATGATTCACGCCCCGAACCGACACCTTTTACCGAAACCTTTATATCTCTTGCACCCATTGCATAAACCTGCTCACCGATTAATTCACCCACTTTGGCCGCAGCGAACGGAGTTCCTTTCTTTGCGCCCTTAAACCCCAAAGATCCCGCCGATGAACTGGTTATTATATTCCCTTTGATATCGGCGAAAGCCACCTTGGTATTATTGTATGTCGCATGAACGTACAGTGTCCCTGTGTCAAGCTTTCTTTTTATGGTCTTACCGCCTTTTCGATATTTACCCTCGCTTTCACTTCCGGACTTTTTTACAATTCGTTTTTTTCCCATTTTTAATTATTCTTGCTTTGAAAATATGAATCCACGACTTTTAATATTTACCATAAAAGCTAACCTATGTAAATAGAGTTTATTTCTTTTCCGTCTTCCTGCGACCTGTACCCATTGTTTTTCTAATATTTCCCCTCCTGGTCCTGGAGTTTGTTTTTGTTCTTTGGCCTCGACAGGGAAGCTTTCTTGAGTGACGCATTCCGCGATATGATTTTATATCCTGTTGACGCTTTATGTCCGAAGATACCCGCCTCCTGAGGTCTCCTTCGATTATGTAATTTTCCTCTATATACTTCCTGATCTTCACTTCCTCATCATCGGTGAGTTCATTTGACCTTTTACCTCTGTCTATGCTAAGAGCATCTAGTATTTCACCGGCACGCGAAAAACCTATTCCGTAAACTTCGGTTAATGCTATTTCAAGACGTTTATTGTCAGGGATGGTTATACCTATTATGCGCATATTGAAATTTATTTTCGCAACTTACTTTATACTCAATGTGTTAATAATGCAACCCCCCGAGGGGATAACTTTCGGCCGACCCTCAATGATTTCAAATCTTTCATTTACAAAAAACTTCAACCTTGACGTTGTTTGTGGCGAGGGTTTGATTTACATATGACAAAAACCCTTCCTTGTCGTCTTACGGTTTTGCAATTTGGACATATTTTTTTTACTGAAGATCTGACTTTCATATTTTTATATTACATTCGTCGTATTATCCTACCTTTTTCGCTACTATAAGGATCGACTTCAACTATAACTTTATCTCCGATCAGGACCTTTATTCTGAATTTCCTCATTTTTCCGGCAAGATATGCCTGCATTTCAGTACCATCGTCCAGTTCGACCTTGAACCTGGTATCAGGATACGCTTCGGTCACAACACCTGTTACCTGTTTAATGTCTTTATCCTTTGTCATTTATGTAATGTTCTATATTTTTGATTTTGATCGGTCAAGATACTTGATGGTACCAAAATAGCTGAAAAAGTCAACATTTAGTTGATCAATGTTCCGTTGTTATCTTGATTCTTTCAGGATTGCTTGGCAGGTAAGGCATCCAAAAAGGAGAGATGGATATCTTTGCTTCCACTATCGGATTTTCGCTTTGATTTATTATCAGATTGATCCTCTCCGTGTCTCTGACGGAAAGCCCGGCCAGATTTTTCGATAAAAGCTCCTTATCTATCCTTTGGTAAAAATCCACGTCTCCTGATACCGTGAATGTAATTTCATCTCTTTCATACAGGTTATGCGTATCTTCGGGCTCAAAGGTTACACGTTCCCAGTTCTTTATCTCGACATGCTTTTCTTCATCGAAGGTTTCTTTGTAAAGATGACCGACGAGATCTTCTTCTTTCAATATTACTCCATGTAATACGGCATTCATCTCCAGAACAGCTTTTCCGTTTTCGTACCTTATTTTTTCACTTTCCTCCACCGTGTAGGCTCCTTTCAGCATTAAAAAACCACCCGGAACAGACCTTTCGACTTCGGATAGCAACTCCTCTTTTATTCCTTCCCGAATATCGAATCTTACCTGTTCGAGATCGTTTTCATCCACTATCGGGATCGTTCCTGACCCTCCGCCCGTCATTGGCGTCTCTGACCTGGCATAAATACCTTCAAATTGCGGCATACCCTCGAATCCCGGGATGGTGAATCTTGTCGGCCCTATATTGTAATTTGATCCGACTTCGTCTGCATATACATTTGTTCGCACAGTGCCCGGTTCTCCGCCACTCATTCCCGGAACGGTCAGATTTCCCTGTATTCTGAATATCAGACCCTCGGGACTTTTGAACCTGGTATTTGTTATAAGAACCTGTTGAGATTCGCTGAATTCATTGTAAACGGTGATCATTCCGGTAGCCTTTTCTTCAATACGCTCTTCTCCGGTCGCTTCCAGTGTTGCTTGTCGATGTTTTTTGGTATTTATACTAATGATATCGAAACCGATATCTTGAGCCGAAGGTTCTTTGTACACGGTTAGTGTTTTATCAATATCGGCCTTTTTGCTTATCGGCGTAATGGTTACCTCGGCTGTGGCGAATTGTGAAGATATTCCGAACCCCAAGACCATAATGGTTCCCAACCCCAACGCCATTCCTCCTATCCACCATGCGGTCTTTTTATTTTTCTTTTTTTCAAGTGGTGAGTATATTCTTGATGCATTATCTCTGTCTTCCGTATCTTCCGTATCATCATGTGATTCTTCAGGGATGTCGTTTTCCGTCTCCAGAGGAACCTTGAAATCATGGATCTTACGCACATTGTTCTCTTTTTTATCTTCACCACTTACGCTATCCCCCGCGGGGCCATCTTCAAAACGAGGTGAAACCACATTCCTTATGGATCTTTTGTTATTTGGTGGTGTTATATCTTTCATTGATTTTTTTTAAAATTCTTAAAAAATGGTTCATCACCATTTATTGATCCTAATTATAACTTATAATCTTCAGTTTTTAAATTATCATATGAGGATATTCTGGTCGGATCCTCTTCTTTTTCACTCCGTTCCTTTGTCGGAATTGATCTTGCGGTTAACAAAGAGACCGCAAATGATCATCTCCATATCGCTTTCATCAAAATCATACTTAACGATCTCGGAGAGATACTCATGCAATGGCCGGATCTCGGTTTCGGGATGCTTCTTTATCAGAACATTCTTGAACGCCATTTCGATCCTTTGGTTTGAGTTGAAATAGACGATATCGGGGATCCAGTTCATATTCTTTTCGTACTCCAGCTCCCAGAATTGCATAATTGAAGATATGGTGTTTTCCAATTTTTTCAAGAAACCCTTTTCGCATTCTTCCGAGAAGTACATTGAAACGTAAGAAAGAGCTACGCATCGGGGAACTTCGAACTTCTTCTCAATTTCTTCCAAAATTTTCGAATACCCGTGGTGTATATGTAGGTGTTCTTTCACGACATCATTCTCGATAAGAGTGATAAGTGTTTCCGAGGTATTCACGTTCACATATTTTTTCAGACCTTTCTCATTAGATCTTCTTATGAGATCCGTAACGGCGTCGTTTTTTGGAAAAAAATAGACCGGAGTCGATCCGACCGTTTTTTTTATCTGAGATCGGAGTGACTCAAGAAGCTCTGCCGGCGCGACGGAATTGAAGAGAGAAATATCCAACTCCTTTGCTTCGATCCCGTACGGTTTTTTGGCCGGGTACCCATTCAAACAGACGGATGTCACTTCCTTTTTTATGAATTCTATGGAATCTTTTTTTTGAAGAATCAGATCGGGAGCGTCATCGATCTTCGCTATTTCCTTGCTTAAAATATCATCGATCAGCTCCTTAGTTATTCTAAAAGATGTATTTTCTTTGTGTGTGGTTTTGCTAAGGTAGCTGTATTGATAGGGAGAATCTATCATGAATACACATCTCTCAATGTAAAACTCAGTCAAACCATCACCTTTTGTCAGACCCCTGTGCGCTCTATCGGCAAGATCATTGATCACGGCAGTAACGGCCTGCTCAAGCTCCGTTATTGAGCTGAAAAGACCTTCGAGAGTGGTTCTGGTGTTGTTTATGTGAATGAATATACCCTCTTCCCCGCTTTGGCCGGGGTCTATTAGCGCGCCCTGAACTCCGCTCTCGGACACATCAATGATCGCAACTGCAGGTAATTTTGAACTCGCAAATAAATTCATTTTATTCCAAAACGGCTTTGACTCTCCTAACCCCTTCAGAGACCGATTCTTCTTTAATGATCTTGAATTTTCCCAGGGCACCGGTATTTTCTACGTGAGGACCGCCACACAGCTCCTTGCTGAATACGCCTGTCTCACCGTCGCCTATGTAGTAAACCTTTACCTGATCGGAGTACCTGTCCCCGAAGACACCATCGATCCCTTTTTCTCGCGCTTCCTGGAGGGTCATCTCTTCGCATATGACGGGTAATTTTCGGTCTATGGCATCGTTGACGATATCCTCGATCTTATTTTTTTCTTCCTCCGTGAGCTTGCTGTGGTGAGAGAAATCGAATCTGGCTCTTTCGGCTGTTATGTTACTGCCCTTCTGTTTGACGTGTTCTCCCAGGACCTTCTTCAGTGCGGCATTTAAGAGATGTGTCGAGGTGTGATATTTTGTCTCTTCTTCCCCGGATCCCGCCAGTCCTCCTTTGAACTTTCCCGCCGTCCCCTTTCGGGAAATTTTTTGATGTTCTTCATATGCCTTTCGAAACCCCTCGACATCCACCCTGATGCCTTTCTCGTTAGCCAGATCAACGGTCATGTCTATGGGAAAGCCATAAGTGGAGAAAAGCAGAAAGGCATCTTCACCGCTTATGTCGTATTCTGACATTTTTTCAAATCTCTTCAGGCCCTCTTTTAGAGCATCTTTAAATTTATGGATCTCTATCTCGATCTTATTCGTAAGGTCAGTCGATGACGATCCGATCTCAGGATAAGCGTCTTTGTACTTTTCGATCACTTCCCTTGCGATCTCTATTATCAGTTCGAGGGCTTCTTTTTCATCGGATGATGATGCGGCCATTCTGAAGGCTCGTCTCAACAGGCGCCTTACTATGTACCCTCTGTCAGTATTGGAAGGAGTGACCCCGTCCGATATGATGAAAACCGTCGCCCGGATATGATCGCATATTATATTTTTTGCCCTTCGGTCCATCTGTGGGCGGAGATCTTCTATCTTTTTCATCATCGGTTCGAACAGATCGGTCTCGAAAACCGATGATCTGTTTTGCAGTACCGCCGTGACCCTCTCCAGGCCGGCCCCCGTATCAACACTTTTGTTCTTTAAGGGCCCTTTAATTTTTCCTTTTTCTTTCTCGTATTGCATGAATACGTCATTCCATATCTCTATGACATCACCATTCTCGTCCGCTTTCTGGAACTCTTCCGGTGTCAAATCTCCGAGTCCCGCGGGAGTTACGTCGTAGAACATCTCGGAATCAGGTCCGCAAGGGCCGTTATCACCCGGACTCCACCAATTTTCAGAGGCCGGTCTGAAATATATTCTTGATTCTTTGATCCCGATATTTTTCCATATTTCCGCGGCCTCTTCATCTCTGGGAGCATTAATGTCACCTTCGAATACCGTAACATAGAGGCGCTCAGGGTCCATGCCGAAACCTTCGCTTTCGGAAGTAAGGAGTTCGTAACTCCATTTTAGAGCTTCTTCTTTAAAATAGTCTCCCAATGACCAATTGCCGAGCATCTCGAAGAAGGTCAAGTGAGTATTATCACCCACCTCTTCTATATCGTTCGTTCTGACGCACTTTTGAACATTGGCCAATCGCTTACCCCGGGGGTGTTTCTCTCCAAGGAGATAAGGTACTAAAGGTTGCATACCTGCGGTTGTGAACAGAACCGAAGGATCATTTTCGGGTATCAATGACGATGAGGGAATTATCGCATGACCTCTTTTTTCAAAAAAACTTAAGAATCTTTTGCGTATTTCGGATGAATGCATAAATGTCATCTTATCAAAATTAAAGATAAAGAGGAATATTCAAAAAGACCGGTCAAGATCCCCTTTCTTCGTGCGCGGATCAGTAAGATAATTTTTCTTTTATCATACTCCTCAGAACTTCAAAATCTTTTTTAAGTTCATCTTTTCTGGAACTATTGTATATAGCGACAGCCGGATGGTAGAGCGGAACTATAAAAACTTCACCATATGAAAATTTTGCTTTGAATTTTCTTCCTCTTACTTCGCTTATTGTCATTTTGAATGATTCATCCACATATCTGTAAAAAATGTATCTCATAGCATGTCTTCCCAGGGGTGCTAATATACGAGGTTTTATTATATCTATCTGTCGATCAAGAAAGGGAGCGTAGATGTTTATTTCATCAGCCGATGGATCGCGATTCATGGGAGGCCGGTCTTTAACTATGTTCGTTATGTACACATCCTCTCTTTCGATATCCACGTGTTTTAAAAGTTCGTCGAGTATTTTGCCCGCCGATCCGCAGAACGGCCTTCCGGTCAGAGATTCATTTTTACCGGGAGCTTCTCCCACCATCATTATGTCCGCTTCATAACTTCCCTCGCCAACCACCGGATGGACCTCGTTTTTGATCCTCTCATTGTAAAGGGGTGATGCTGTCAAGTTTACCACTTCCTCTGTTATCGCTTTCATTTTTTCGACCTTTTCTTCCATCCTTTAAAAAATTTAGGAGTTTTTGATATAAGGAACGTAAGAGACCATTCCCGTAAATCGATCCACCTCTTTAAATTCCGCATTTATTTTACTGAATACGATAAGGTCGTTTCCTATCGGTGCCACCATAATGCCGTTTTCCCTAAGGCTTTCTTTCATTTTGTTGGGAATATCGTCGTGCCTTTCGAAGGCCGCATTTACAAGTATCTTGTCGAATCCGTCGGAGTATATAACATCTTCTTCCGACGCGTGAAAAACAGCCACATTGGGCGCCTTTTCATGGTAAGATGATGCCCTGTTGCGGGTCAGTTCCACGAACTCATTAATTATGTCGATCCCGACTACCTCCCCTCCCGCTCCGACCAAATACCCCAAGAGTACCGTCGTCCAGCCTGATCCGCACCCAACATCAAGGACCCTTTCACCCCCTTTAGGTTGGAGTAAGGAAAGAGTGAAGGCCACTATGGTCGGTTGTGATATTGTCTGTCCGTAGCCTATGGGGAGCGGATAATCTTCGTAAGCTTCGACACGGTGATCATTTTCCACGAAGTCACCTCTGTCAACGGCCATGAACGCCTCTTTAAGATCCGGCGTTAGGACCCCGGTGTTCTTTTCAAGGTGTTCAATTAGATCTTCATTACTTTTTTCATTCATGGTCTCAATTAACCGGATAACAAATAACTTCGATCACCATTCAGATCCGATGTGACCTATAGATAAAGTACCGTGTTTCAGTTGTAGATCGATCTGAACATCTTCCAAGCCGATGAAGCTCCACCTGAATCATTGTGGTGCTCTATTAGCATATCGGGATTGCTGTTAAGCGTTGTGTCGTCGCATAGATATTTTTCTCTGGCACCGTGGCGATTAAGTTGACTGAAAAAAGCATCCATGAGAGTAGCCAACGCAACCACTTCAACCTTCATTATACATCTTACAGCCTTTTGGTCCTCTGAAGAATCCATCACATGACGGTAAAGGCGATCTGCGTATCTGTGAGCCAAATAAGAGCAATCGGAATTTTTTGCATTGTAGGTCTCGGCAAGCGAATCTATCTCTTTATCGTAAGTCTCGTTTCCGGACAGTATGAGATCGAGTGTTCTTATTATTGAAGCGATCTCCGAAGATAACCCGGGATGCTCTTCTTCCGGCGCATTTTTTCTTTTGGAGAGATATTCCAACATTTAATAATTATAACCTTATATATTCCTGTCAACAATACTTCAATGTGGAAATATCATGTCGGTGAGCCCTTACCTTGCGGTCCACCCTCCGTCGACATAAATGACCTCTCCCGTCACATATTTCGCTTCATCGGATGCCAAGTATATCGCTGTCGCCGCAATATCATTCGGCTCCCCCATGTGTCCCATCGGGGTATTGGATTTGACCATTTCATGGAACTCTTTGTTCTCTTTTACAACTTCGGTCATTTTGGTGTCAATGAATCCGGGCGCTATCGCGTTTACTCGGATCTTGAGATCAGACAGATCCAGTGCGCCGGAGTGAGTAAGCTGTACGACTCCGCCTTTACTTGCACAGTATGCAAGCGCATTTTTAAAACCGACTCTGCCTAGTATGGAACTTATGTTTATGATCGATCCTTGAATACCGTTCTCTTTCATATGTCTCGCGGAGGCTCTCATTCCGTAGAATGTTCCGGAAAGATTAATGCCGATCACTCTGTCCCAACCTTCGTTATCAGTATCCGTTATTCCACCGAGGGAACCGATACCCGCATTGTTGACCATTATGTCAAGGTGTCCGAACTTCGACACCGTTTCGGAAACCAACCTGTCAACTTGATCACTTCTTGATACATCACACTTGATGAAGTGGGATCTTTCTGTAGATGTCGGACCACTCATTTCATTTATGTCTGAATATACGACGTTGGCACCTTCCGACAGGAAGGCGTCGGCAATGGCTCTACCTATACCGGAAGAAGAACCTGTTACTATGGCTGTTTTGTTGTTCAGTCTCATATAAATTTATTTTATCAATAATTATGTTACGATCAAACGTCAAATTTTTCAGCGAGATGACCGATAAGGGGAAGTTCGGTCTCCTTATCATTAAGCGCGTTCACGATCCCGATTATTATGAAGGCCAAAAGCAAAAGTGAGCCGACCGAATATATTATGTACCCCAATATCGGCATAGTAAGAACCAGGAGAAGGAACAGCCATAGTACCAAAAGCAGGACTCCTTGTTTCAGATGAAATTTTACAAATTCATCATCCTTTGCGAGTAGAAAGGGTATTATTATCAATATCCCCAGATAAGCCAGGACTGCATAAAGCTTCCTGTCTTGCTTCTCGATCCCCGACCCCTCTTTTGTGTTCTCTTTTTGATCGTCATCCATATTTCACCTTTAATTACGGTTTATTAAAATAATTCATATTATTATACTATATTTTTTACCACTCTCCTTAATTTGCCAATTTTTATTTGCGAGATGACGTATCCACTCTTACCGATTCGATACAGGTATTGAGGCCGCCTTTAAGTCTTGATAGGGCAAAGGATCTGTGGTATGGTTCCGTTCGGACATCGAACCTTTTAACCTTATCAAAGGAGGTGCCGGATCATGCCTTCAAAGGAGTGTGTCGATAAGAATACGGAAGGCGTATCACGTATCTTATATTATCTCTCTGAAGGGTCAAAGGAAGTCGAGGAAATATGCGGAGGCTGTGAAGAGATTCATATTATAACGGTCTCATTTTATGAGGAGGTATTCGCGGAGCTTGAAAGCGGAGAAGTCAAATACTTCGAGGAACTTATTCTCAGGAAAAGCGAGTATCCCGCATGTCCCGACTGCCGGGGAAATCCTTTTTTTAACTTCACTAAACTGATAGGAGAGGTCAGAGAGGAGCTCGACAGAGAGAGGAAGGAGGAGTCTAAAAAGATAAAGCAGTGATCCATGATCCCCGCCGATGCGATCGGCGGGGATCTTTCTTATCGTCACCTTCGATGTATTCCGCTACCCCCTATATTTCAAGGGGACTTTACCATCCTTGGACAAACTATTCACGACATCATCATAAGTATCCCTTAACGAAGAGTTGTACTTATCCGTGGCGTATCTGGGGATATCTATCGTCTTTCTTCTTTCCTCAAGTAGAGAATTTATGATATCCAGTATCTCTTTCTGCTTGATCACCACTTCGTCTGTATCTTTGAATTTGCATTCCCCTTCCTTTGCGCATGCAATGAAGGTCTCGAGCTGTAATTTTATCTGCTCCATGAAGAATATTTGGTAGTGATGTTCTGAGGCCTTAATGTTCGAGCCGGACTTTTCCTTCATTTGTTCGTACTTAATTTCGATCAGTTCGTCCAGTCCGCTATTTTGCACGCCTACTATAACCGAAGGTATCATCTCTATAGGTCCTTTGTACTCGTTATCAAACGGGTCGGGTGATTGGAAGTACTTTATTTCCCCAAGTTTACCCCTAAGGACACCGCTTATGATATTCTTCATTTTTTTGTCGCAATTCTCACTCGGATAGTCGCCGCTTTTGGCATCAATGCAGAGCTTGGGCGTGTCGTTGCCCTCCCTACCGTCAAGTTTGAACTCCATTATGATATCGGTGCCTCTGAAGACGTCGTCAAACTCGGAAGCCTTGATGGTCATGGCTTCATCTCCGAACCAAGAGTTCTCCTCGAGGCTGTCCAAAAGAATAAGTTCCAAAAGCTCCGATCTTTTTGTTCTGGGAACCCAATCGGGATCTCTTTTTTTCTTTTCAATTTTCTCATGATCTTTTTCGATCGCTTCTTTACCGAATATTTCCTCAAAATCATTCATCTTTATCATCTGTTCTTCGTATCTCTTGCGGAGCTCCATTAAAATATGATCCTCCATCTCTTCGACGCCGGGGTTGCCATCACTCGGTGTTACAGTTAATTGTTTTTCGATCTTTGATCTCATTTTGATTCTTTTATTTATTAAGAGGTGATCAATTTCAATGATAATATCATAAGGCAACGAAGGTAGAGATCACCACTTCTCCTTCGCTTACAAGCGGGGTATCCAGTTCGGTATCGAACAAACGATCCCGATCTTCCTCTCTGTCGGCGACCACATATATCACCGCATGGTAAGGTTCTCCACTGACCGTGCTCCTTAAAAGCTCCACCCGGCCGGTCGTCTCTTCTCGCCCGAAAAGACCGGCTCCAAGTATGTTACCGGGTTCTCCGTCGGAGTCTTCATGTATGACAATCCACCGACTTTCGTTCAAAAACATTTCCGATATCAGTACCCGCTCACCCGCCTCTTGGTCGGGAATATGGATCCTATCCCCATTTTCCTCTATGGTCATTATCTCTTCATTATGTTCTTCATCCTCCAATCCCCCGTTATCATGTTCCGGATCCTCAGTTCCGACACTTTCTTCAACACTTTTTGAAAAAAACATGATCAACGCAACCGATATGAAAGCTATCATGAAGATGACGATCTTTGCCATTGGTGTAAGGCCCGAAAAAAAATTTGTTTGTCCTCCCTGCTTCATATGTTCTTAGTATTAAGTTATTGGTAATTAAAATTTAATAACGTCGTTACCTATTCATGAGGCCGACGGTCCTTGTGTTCTCGGTTATTATTGAGATCGATGATCGATTCGGCTTCGCTTAAAACGGTTTTATGTTTTTTTGGGTTAACTCCATAGAGTTCCAGCTTTTCCGAGTGTTCAACAATATCACGGCAGAGCACCACGTTGTTTTCCATAAGTCTTTTCTTTTCCTTTTTTGAAAGACTTGTTATGGCCGTTACGGGATGTAGCTTGCTTTTTTCGATCAGGTCTTGAAGGTTCCCTTCTTTCGGGTGGTTCCAGCTGATCATATTTATGCCCGCGCATTCTCCGTAAGTCAGGGCGCTTTTGGTGAACTTGGTATTTGTTATAAGCCAGACCGCGTGAGGCTTCGTTTTGGCCGAAAGGTGCGGACTTTCCCACAGATCGTCAAAACGCGCCTTAACGAACAATGCCGTCTGCAGGTTGCTTTTGATCCCGTGTTCATTATGAAACTTGGTTTCCGCTACAAATATATGGGAATCATGACGGGCCAAAAAGTCGATCTCATGCTCTATGCACATCCCCTTCATCATGAGGCCGACCTCGGTCTCATAACCCAGTCTTGAGAAGACCCTGGCAACGAATTTCTCGAAAGGAAATCCCGTGGGACCCAATCCCATCACGGCTTCATTCAGGGAGTAACTGAGCGCGGCTTCTTTTTTGATCTTTTTAAGTTCGGAAAAGGCCTTTCGATAGATCTTTCTGGTCGTGATCCCTTTGTAAAGAATTTCCCTTATTTTTTCCAGCACTATTTCCGATTCCTCCCCCGACGCGCCCGCAAGATCCAAGGAATTTTTAAGTTTTGCGGGGTTGAAAACTTCCGTGTCTCCGTTTGCTTTTTTTACGATGGTATCGAAGCTCATTGGTACTTGATGATATCAATAATACCTCCACCTATGCAACGTTCCTTATCGTAAATAACAAGGGATTGTCCGACGGCGAGTCCGTGCAGAGGTTCCTTTAATGATACCACGGGCCCGTTCTTTTTGAGCGATACACGACAAGATACTTCGGTCTGCCTGTATCTGGTCATACACGAAAGATCCTGACCTTCAAGTTCTTCGATCGAATTATCCGGTATCCAGTTCTCATCCGAAATGATCACCTCTTTCGACTTGTGGTTTTGAGGATTTTGAGAAACTTTCAATGTATTCGATCCCGCGTCTTTTTCTATTATGTAAAATGGATCACTGTCCGGGGTTTTTTTCTCTACGGTGAAACCGTGTCTTTGTCCGATGGTGTAAAAATGGGATCCATCATGAAAACCAATGATATTCCCCCTCTCATCAACAACATCTCCTTTGACCGGTGGAATGTACTGTGAGAGAAAGTGCTTTAGATCCACTTCACCTATAAAACAGATCCCCTGACTGTCCTTTTTTGTGGCCGTTGGCAGACCTGCAGAAAGAGCCTCTTTACGGACATCCCTTTTTTGCATTTCACCGATGGGAAAAAGAGTTTTAGAGAAGACCTCGGAATCTACCGCCCAAAGAAAATATGACTGGTCCTTATTATCGTCTATTCCTTTGAAAAGCTGATATTCCTCCTTTCCTTCTTTATTTATATTCTTTATTCTGGCATAGTGGCCGGTCGCGATAAGATCCGCCCTCTCTTCCTCTATTGCCCATTTGTAAAAAAGACCGAATTTTACAAATCTGTTGCACATAACATCCGGATTCGGTGTCCTGCCCGCTCTATATTCTTCGATCATATATTCAGTGACCTTTTTTTCGTAATGCTCCTTTGCATCGAATGTTTTAAAAGGGATGTCGAGTACGTCGCATACTTTCATGGCGTCGCGTCGGTCTTCTCCGGAAGTGCACCTTATGAAATCCGGTTGCCAGGTATCAATAAAAACACCTACAACATTGTATCCTTTTTTCTTCAGTATCATTGCGGTGACCGAGCTGTCGACCCCTCCGGAAAGTCCCACGTATACGACCTCTTTATTTTTCGTTGTCATTATTAATAAATTATCATTTATGTTTTTTATTTACAAAAAACCCTTTTTAAAAAAAGATCCTTGTAATTCAATAATGGGACGAAAATTTGACCGGGTCTGTTACTGTCTCAAGTAATTCGCACGATTGTATTGATGACCGTCAAAATCCTCGGCATAGTACATATTCCCGGCAAGATCGGAAAGAAAATACCAGTAAGGGTTCTCCAAAGGATCCATGGCCGCTTTTATGGCGTTGGCACCCGGATTGTTTATGGGCGTAGGAGGAAGACCCGTGAACAGGTATGTGTTGTAAGGGTTGTCTATCTGAAGGTCTTCGAGGGTGAGTTGATAAGTATTTTTGTTATTTACATATATGAAGGTTGCGTCGACCTGAAGGGGCATCCCGGCATCATATCTCCTCCAGAGGATATCGGCGACCTTCCTCTTGCTCTCGACTGTGTTTGCCTCGGCTTCAAGAATGGATGCCATTATTATAATGTCTTCGATCGATCGGTCCGTTTCCTTATCTTCTTTGATGCCGTTCAGTCTTGTTTCGAAGTTTCGCTCCATCCGATCAACTATCATTTCGGTTGTGATGGAAGGGAAGAAAAAGTAAGTATCCGGAGCGAGGTATCCTTCTTTTGCGAGTGAGAAGAAAACTTCTCTGTCGAAGTTCTCAAATCTTTCATCAAGATAGCCGGCGATCCTCTCCAGACCCCATCCTTCAATAATGGTGACTCTCATAGGTCTCTTTCCATGGTCCCCCTCCACTATTCTTCTGGCGACATGATGAACGTGTGCCGGTTCGTGGAAATAATAGTCCCCGGCCGGTATGATATGTTCTCCCTTATAAAGAATGACGAATATTCTAAACCAGAATGATGATCGAATGACGTTCTCTTCTCGCATTTGCTCAGCTATGGTCGCCAGACTGCTACCTTCCTCTATCTCAACAGTTATTGAACCATTTATATCACCCGGTGGCGCTATGAACATCACAAAGGTCACTATTGATATACATATCAACAGTATCGTTGATTTAAGGATGACCCAGCCAATGGACCTTTTTCTTTTATTGATGTTGATCATTTTTTTTTAAATATTACTTTGCGGTCTACGCGAATCCTTTCGATCAGACAGGGAGATCTGAGGGAGCGTCACCTTTCCTTGAAGTCACTCTCTGCAGTGTCGGGGTTGCCGATGATTCACCCGGGATGTGGAATATTGTCGCTAATTCCTCGGTACTCATTACTCCGTGTGGAGATTTGTAGGGAGGATAGAAATAGGATCTCCATCTGTAAGCGTTATACATCTGCTTCGAGACCCTCTTTTTCCTGAACCCTTTGTAATCCTGCCATGGGTAGTCGAAAACGGTATGTCCTCTTGTGGGTGCGAATCCATTCATGTGTTCATAGTTGTATTGTTTGAATACGCTGACCAAACCGCTTATTGTGATAGGGTCAAAAGAGTCTTTCTCGGATATATACAAGGATCTTATACCTACATCAAATGCTCTTTTGCTAAGGTTTCTTTCTATGGCTTTTATCGTCTCCGCCTGCCAAGTGGTCAGATTTATGGATGGAGCCCCCTCGGGAACTTCGTCTATTCTGAGCGAAAGCTTGGGGGGCGCATTGTCCTTAATGATCTTTTGTATTATTTTTTGTCCTTCGTCCTTCCAATCAACCTTTCCGAAAAAAGAACCGGGTTTTTTCTTTTCCTTTTTATGTGCTCTTACAAGTATCTGTATCCACACAGCCTCTCCTCTGTTCAATGATGCCAAAAACTCAAGAACGGAGTTCATCGGATCGACGATGTATTCTTCTTTTATCTCTCTGTCCAATCCGTAGTCGATATATGTTCTAATCGGATAAGGGTCAGGCTTGGTGAGCTTGTATTCGCATGCCCAAAAATTGTATTTTTCCAGATCGAAAGGAATGTAATCGGTATAGTCTTCGACCTCGTAGACCTCGGCATCGGGGTATTGGGAATATATTGCCGCCTCTATGTGCCTCCTCCAGTTCTTCCGCATCCATATAAAGAAGTGGATCCTCCCTTCAAGAGATACCATTTCCAGTGAGAACCACGGACGTGTCTTCCCCTTTATCCAACGATCGATGAAAGTTCCTTCTCCCCCTGTCTGATGAAATGCTTCCAACAGAAGTTCCATGGCTATAAGGGGCTTTTTGGTGTCTTTTGGAACCTTTACCTCCATCAGTATCGTCTCTTGATCCATGAAAAAAGAGATCCGCTTATATGCCATGTAGGTATTTATGGCCGCCATGGTAAAGATCACGGGCAAAAAGATCAGAAGGACACCCAGCAACACTCTGAGAAAGATCTCTATGTTCCCGCCAGTTAGCCCGATGAGCAACAGAAGGCCGATGATCGAAAAAAAAGGCATCAAACCGACCATTACGTATATGGCGATTAGAACCTTTCTGTCCTGATCTTTCTTCTGTTCCTCTTCCGACGGAGGTGAGATCGATGTTTCCGGCATACTTGCCCTTATTCTACCACATGATAGAGGCCGTCTTCATCCTTTACAAAATGATTCGGATTTTGAAGGTTTACAAGTATGGTGTTCTCTCTGACGAATCTCTCCTTAAGAACCTCCTTTATTATCTCGTCTGCGGGAAGAGGGCCCTTTTGCTTTAGTATCCTTTTTATAACATCCCTGACAACTCCGCCCGTATATCCCCATTCCTTTAGAGCGTAGAGTCCTCGGCCTACCAGTACGAATCGGGGATCCTTTATGAGTTCGTTATGGGTAGTGGCAACATGGGCCTTCTTATTGAAAATCTCTTCTATAGTTTTGGCGACCTCTCGGAAATGGATCGGTCTCCCTTGTTTTCTTAATACCAAAAATGCGTAATCCCGCATTCCTTTGGTGTTTATATTTTTAGAATCTGCCTTCCCCCATTCTCCCAGAGGATTTTTTGATATTTTTTTAGATATTGAAAGCCATCTCCTGGCGATCTCTTCCTTTTTATAATCATCCGATACGTCCTCGAGGTATCTGAGAAATCTTTTTATCATGTCCGGTTCGGAGACCAATTCTTCATTGGACAGACTTTGGTAGAGCTTATGGAGGGATTCGTGTATCTTGCTCGAGAGGTCGGGATCAACGTGCCAACGATGTTTAAAAAGGTCGTCTTCTTTTTCTTTGTTGAAGTAATCGTCCAGATAAAGAAGAAACTGAAAGTGATTCCTGGTCTCCTTATCATCTGAAAGATAAGAGAGGAGATCCTCTTCGGATACGACAGCCCCCAGACCTTTGATTATGTCGTGTAGCTCATCAAAAACATGCGAGTATTTTTTGTATTCTTTGGATGATTTGATGGTTGATATGGAGTGTTTTTCGATCTGTCGAACACGCTCTCGAGTTATTCCATACTTCTTGCCTATAGCCTCAAGTGTTCTTTTTTCAGTATTTTTACCGAGACCATGACGTTCCGTTATTATTTCTTTGCCTCGGTCGGAAAGGGATTGCAATAAAGCTTTATTGACTTGTTTAGGTTTAAAGGTAACTATTGCGGTTTTTGGCATTTTGATTTTTATATGAATAAACTTGACCTCTTTTATTATTTTTTTATTCAAACGTGCTAGGATTTATACCATATATAAAAATATTTTTCAAACATTTTCTTCACAATACGATGTTGATTATTCGGTTGGGAACATAAATGATTTTATTAATTCTCTTATTTCCGCACCATTTTGAAAATACGGATGTCCTTTCCAGCTCCTTTATCGCTTCCTCCTTCGATGAATCCCTTGCTATCTCCATCTCGCCTCTTTTTTTGCCATTGATCTGTATCGCCACCTTTGTGCTCTCGTCCAAGGTCTTTTCGGGGTCATATGCGGGCCACTTGGATCTATGGATCGACGTCCTTTGACCGAGGCCTTCCCAAAGCTCATCGGCAATATGCGGAGCGAAAGGAGCAAGCAAGGTAAGAATATCCCTCAGGTCTTTTTTTGATATTTTTTCTTTCGAATCCATGTGTTTTACAAGTATCATCAAAGAGGACACGGCCGTGTTGAACGAGAAGGACGATATGTCGTCCCCCACCTTCTTGATGGTCTTGTGTATGATGGATTCCGTATCCCTATCCCTTATTTGGGAGGGGGATACCTTACCGGGAAGACGCCAGACCCGCTCCAGGAATCTGCGTGTCCCCATCAACCCGTTGATGCTCCATGACACCTCTCCTTCAAAGGGCCCCATGAACATTTCATATAGACGCATAGAGTCGGCCCCGACATCGTTCACGACCTTATCCGGACTTATGACGTTGCCCCACCTCTTGCTCATTTTTCTTCCATCCGGACCGAGGATCAATCCCTGGTTCCTCAGTGCCTTAAAGGGCTCCTTCGTGGTTACGACCCCTTCTTTGTACAGGAATTTATGCCAGAATCGAGAGTATATGAGGTGGCGTGTGGCGTGTTCTATCCCACCGACGTATAGATCCACCGGCATCCAATATTTTTCCTTATTGGGATGAACGGGGTATTTTTTGTTCTTGGGATCGATGTAACGAAGATAGTACCAGCATGATCCCGCCCATTGAGGCATGGTATTGGTTTCTCGTTTTGCGTTCTCATTACATTTGGGACATTTAGTTTTCACCCACGAGGTTATGTTGGCAAGGGGCGATTCCCCCGTTCCCGTGGGTTCATATGACCTTACTTCCGGAAGCCTGATCGGCAGTTCGTCTTCCGGGACCGGTACCACTCCGCATTTTTTGCAATGTATAAGAGGAATCGGTTCACCCCAGTATCTCTGTCTTGAAAAAACCCAGTCTTTAAGTTTGTACTTGGTCCTTATTTTTCCCCCGACTTTGTTATTGATGGACCTCTTGGCCACTTCGTTATCCATGCCCGAGAACTCGCCTGAATTATCCAAGACCCCGGAGCCGGTGTATGCCATGTTGTCCCCTTTTTTCAGCCATTCAGTCCATATGTCCAGCTCGGCACATGTCATCAAATCAACCGTTTCATCGAGTTTACCCCACATAATTTCATGTTTTTCATTTTCCTCCGGTGCGATCTTTTTACGCTTGTGGCTCTTTAGTTCAAGGTGGACCGCAGTAGTTAATGCTTTTCTGTTCTCATTCTTATGAGCCGCATAGTAGTGTGCCTCCACATAAAAAGGGGTGATTTTTTTGAATCCAAGATCAAAGTATCCTGTCTCCTCTTCCACTTCTCGCTTTGCCGCTTCGATAATGTCTTCATTTTCTCCCACTCCTCCGACAACAAATGTTATCCATTTGTGTTTCTTCCATCTCAAGAAAAGTGTCTTTCCCGAATCGGGGTCAGTGACTATGACATGGACCGTCTTTCTTTCGATCGTTCTTTTCTTCTCTTTGGGCGGATTACGTTCATCGATCCTTTTCGGAAAGACCACATATCGTATCGGGAGGTCCTTTTCTTTTGCGAAAGCATGATCTCGATCATCATGAGCGGGTACCGCCATGATGGCTCCCGTGCCGTAGTGCATCATCACGTAATCGGCAACCCAAACCGGTATACTCTCGCCGTTGGCGGGATTCTTGGCCAATATGCCTTTGACCTCCACCCCTGTTTTCTTTTTTTCCTCGGTCGTTCTTTGCAGTTCGGTCTTCTTTGTCGCTTTTTTGATGTAGTTCCTGACTGCGGTCTTATTATCTATCGATGACCACATTTCTCCTATTATGGGATGCTCGGGGGCGACCACCAGGTATGTTGCACCGAAGAGAGTATCGGGTCTTGTGGTAAATACCGATATGGAATACTCGGTATTATTTTCCGGAGCCGTTTTAGATCTTTCTCCGACCGGAGTCAGAAGAAAATCGATCTCGGATCCCTTACTTTTTCCTATCCAGTTCCTTTGTGAATCCTTTACGGATTCGGGCCAGTCGGAAAGACCATCGAGGTCATTCAATAACTCTTCGGCGTAGTCGGTTATCCTCAATACCCATTGGCGAAAAGGTCTCTGTTCGACCTCTGAACCACACCTTTCACAAAGACCTCCCTCAAGGTCCTCGTTTGCCAGACCCGTCTTGCAAGAAGGACACCAGTTTATGGGTTCATGTGATTCATATGCCAGACCGGCTTTGAATATCCGTAAAAATATCCACTGCGTCCATTTATAATACTCGGGATCGGTCGTATTTATCTCTCTATCCCAGTCATAGGAGAGCCCCAGCTTCGATAGCTGTTTTCTGTAACGCCCAACATTCTTTTTAACCGCGGTTTTGGGATGTATCTTATTTTTAATGGCGAAGTTCTCGGCTGGCAGACCAAATGCGTCCCAACCCATGGGGTGGAGTACATTGAACCCCTTCATCCTAAGATATCTGGAGTAGATGTCGGTTGCAATATAACCGCGAGGGTGGCCGACATGTATCCCTTCTCCCGATGGATAAGGAAACATATCCAGAATATATTTTTTCTCTTTTCCTCCGGTGTGTTTTACGCGATAGAGTTTGTCTTTTTCCCAGCGTTTCTGCCATTTCCTTTCGATTCTGTTGTGGTCGTACTTTTTCATGGATCTCTGCTTTCGCTCTGTCATTTATGTTAAACACTATACATCAATAAAGGACCTATTGGCAAACCCGGTCATTTTCACGATCATCCCGAATGTGCCACACCGGCAACGTTGCGTGTTCATTGTCGGTCAAGTTCGTTGTAGGACCTTGCTTTCGGACATTTAAGATGCGTACCGCCGTCTCCATTTTTTAGGGTCCCTTCCAGTCTGATGCACGGATCAGATGCCGGTGGACCGTTCTGAACCGCCAGGATCCCAAGGGGTTGACTAGAAGATATTATTATTATATATTTGCCTCATGAATATGTGTACTTTGAGAGTTACTTCCCGTCCATAGAAGGGAGTCGACGGTCACTTAAGTGGCGCTGGAAAATTTTTAAATGAAAGAAGAAGAAAGAGAAGGAGGTTAACAATATGGAAAGCAATGACCTGAGAGTTGTCAGAGCGGATAGTATGGATCTTTTCAAAAAATCGGTGGCTTTACAAAAGTCGGTCTATTGTAATGAAAGGAGGTATGAGGACCCAAATGATCACATGGATCCTTATGCTTTTGATGATTATGATAGAGAGAGGCAAACCAGAAGAATTTTAATTATGGGTAAGGATGATATCCCTTTGGCTACGGCCAGGGTGATCATTCCCGGAAGTTTGAAGCTACCCGCATTTTCCTTGCAACCACAGATAGAGGAAAGTCTTTCGGATAAGATGCCGGTGGTTGAGTGTTCCGCCTTTTGTGCGTCGAGATCCGCATGCAAAGAAGCCGGGGTGTCCCAGAAAACGAGGAGAAAGATACTGCTGATGTTGATCGATTCCCTTTGTGGTTTGGCTGAGGAGATTGGTCTGGATCATTCGGTGATGACATTGGAGAAGGTGCTCTATGTTTATCTCCAAAGGTGCGGATTCAAACTGAAGGCCGAAGGTCAACCTGTTTATTATTTCGGCTGGCGTATCACCTGTTGGGGATCTAGAGAAGACATGGTATTTGGTGTAAAGAATGCTTCTTTGAGTAAGACTAATTGAACGGGTAAGTAACAATTAAAAGGCGTCCTTTTTACAAAGGGCGCTTTTATTTTTATAATGGTTTGACCCAATTCTCTCTTCCGGAGTAATAGCCACACTTTTCACAGTCGGAATTATATCCCAAAAAAGGCTCGTTCAGGAGTTCAACGATATCGGA
This sequence comes from Candidatus Campbelliibacteriota bacterium, assembly GCA_007125155.1. Lineage (GTDB taxonomy): Bacteria > Patescibacteriota > Minisyncoccia > Phycocordibacterales > CSBR16-193 > SKVL01. Next base: position 58,996 of record SLDR01000010.1, read on the forward strand.
GAGGGTTTTTTCCATGTCGATAGAACCTATGTCAACTCTGTCTACAAGACCTTCAAACTCTATTTTTATTTCCGGGTTACTTTTATCCTTTGGAAAGTAATGTAAAAGATACGCTCTGTCAGACACTTTATGTCCGGCTTTTCTAAACATGAATCCATAGCCGGCAAGTTGGTCGCGATAGTACTTTTGTTTGTCCTCTTTTGGCGGATTACCGGATGACTTGTAATCGGCCGGGATCAGTCGACCGTCATCTTCCATTAGGACATCATCGATCTTTCCTTGAAAGACGTAACCCCACTTCTCATTGATCACTCTCAATGGCGCCATGTTTTCCCTCCAATTATTCAAAAGATCAAGATCTTCAAATACTTTTATCTTCTCTTTTATGAGCCGGGAGGCCTCCGGCGGAAATGTACCTTTTAAACGATAACTGTCATATCTGCTCTTCAATATTTCGTCCATGGCCGAGTTGAGAAGAAGCGGAAGCATCGGCGCTCTCCTGTAGTGATTATCGACCCAGAAGCAGGCCGGACATTCTCTGAATCCATACAATCCACTCGGGCTCAACCTCCAAAGTCCTTCTTTGGTTCTCATATTGATATCAGGTTAACATTTTTTAACTGACATCCGAAGGGCCGCTGTTTTAACGGGTCTTATCTTCATGTCTATTCATTGTTTTTGTCTCCGCCATGGTCTCCAAACCAAAGGTCGTTATGACAGCTTGTTTCCGAATAGCCTCACCATCATTTTTCATTTAGTTTATCTCATTTCTTTTCAGTCAATCAATTTCCGATATCTCTATAACATCAGGGCCGACCCTATGAACCGAACTGTTTCTTTCATGTATCCGGTTTACGGGTACGGTTTGACCACGTTAAATTCTCGTAGAAGATGCCCCTAAAGACAAAAAATGATCGTGTAGCGGGCGATCTCTAGATGTTCCGTGGATCATATGCCCAATGAAGAATGGTTTGTCGTTGTTTGGGCCGACAGGAAAGATCGCCCGGGGTGCAGTTCTTTGCCAGCTGAGCGATATGTCTTCTGATCTGTTTCCATCTTCTGATCTGCCTCTCATCCTCGTCTTTCAGACGTCGTCCGCGGTAATATCTACAGTACCACTGGAACCAACCCCGAGGATCATACTTTTCGTTTATCCAACCTTTTTTCCTCCAGTAGGAAAGCGATTTGCCGGCATTTACCTTGAAATAGTTAAGTTTAGGGTCATGTCTGTCGGAACAGAGCTTGGCCTCCGTGAACCAGTCTCTCGGAAACTCAGCTTTACAATCGGTCATATACTTACCACCGAAAACCCCCATTTTTAGCATTTCTTTGGGCGTCAGATCCGGGTCGAATTCCGGATCGAAATTTTTACCTTCCGGCTCCGTAAGATCATAGGAATGATCCGTCTGCATGAGGTCGTTTACCACTATCCTTAAAGGTCTTTTTTTATGCATAGTGGAGTATGTAGTGGATCAAAAGTCCTAGTGATCCCCACCAGCCGATAAAGGAGATAATAAAGCTCAGCGAGATAGATCTTTGCATTTTTTCGTCTAAAAGTTCACGCGCTCTCCCATCCTTCTCTCGTTCTATGAGTATGGGGCTTATATGTAGCGATAGATAAAGACCGTTGGCCAGCAGTATCGGGATCATTGTCGCGTGTATCGCGGTTATCCAGTTTACGGGATTTTGAGTGTAGAAGATGATCCCTCCCAAAACCGCCAGGAACATACCGGTCCATATAAGAGGCTTGGTGACTTTGTGTGTTCTAATGGTGGCTTCCGTCCAATAACTCGATCTTCGTCCCAGAAGGCCGTGAAGATCTATTACCGTTACGGCTCCGAGTCCGATGATAAAACCCGATATAAAAATAAATAGTCCAATAAATTCAAACATTTTAATTTTATTGATCTTTTAGATCTTTCTCAATGTCCGCCTTTATTTCCTCAAACTCATTCTCGATCTCTTTTAGCCGAGCCGAACTTCTCTTGGTCAAGGTGGCCGCTTCTTTTACCTTTTTAAGACCTTCTTCCACATCTATTTCATTTTGATTTTCGAACCATTCGGCTATTTCCGAAAGCTTGTTAAGGTCTTTGCTCAGACCGGACCTTTGATCTTTTTTTGGCATATCTTTATTTTATTTCTTTTATCTCTGATATTATATCACCATCTGAGAGCATTACATCCATCCTCTCCCCTCTCTTCAATCCCGACTTGCTCTTTATGATCCGGCCTCTAACTCGAGCTATGGCATACCCCAGTTTAAGTTGCCTTTCCGGGTTATTGGCGGAAACTATTCTGTTCAGATCTTTATTTTTATTCAAGCACATGCGCAATGCCCTTGAATAACAGTCGGTGATCATCTTAGAATTTTCCGAAACTTTTAATAGACCTTCTTTTACGGCATTGACCATCTTCGCTCCGGTTTGGTCTTTTTTGATAATGATCTCTTCCCTCAGCTCAAAAAGTCGCCTTTCTATCAGATTGAGTGCTTGAATTATCCTTGCCTTGTTTCTGTTGTTTTTTTCTATCATTGCAGTCAGGACACCCTTGCTTCTTGTAAAGGTTCGATTGATGAGGTCGGATCTTTCTCTGATCCCGTTCTCGTACCCTTCCAATACTTTTCTCGCCGATCCCTCCAGCGTGTGCCGGGCCTCATTCCAAGGTTCGTTCAAAATGGAAGCAACCAACGATGGCGTTGATCTGGCCATATCGGCCGCCATGGATGCCAACGGAACATCCATATGGTGACCCACACCGGCTATTACCGGCTTTGGAAATGAAACTATTTCCCGAACCAGCGCCTCATTATCGAATCCCGCAAGTGACTGCATGGATCCACCGCCTCTCATTATGACCAAAATATCGACATCTTCGATCTTGAATCGTCTGACCGCAAGAGTTAACGACGGTCCTGAACCCGGGCCTTCAACCGGACAGTGAAGTACCTTTATTTTGAATCCGGATCTTCTCAGATTATTGGTGAAGTCATGAATGACCTCACCTCTTGTAGAAGTAATTATTCCTATTCGTTGAGGAAAGTCCGGGATGGCTCTTTTTCTTGATCCTTCGAACAAGCCCTCTTCAGAGAGTTTCTTCTTAAGCTTCTCGTAGGCGATCTTGAGTTGACCTTCACCGACAAGTTCGACCGTCTTAGCATGGAAAGATAATCTTCCGAAGGGGCCGTAGAATTCCGGATAGCCTTTGACCAGAACCTCCATTCCGACCTCAAGTTCCAGTCCGCTCAACACATAGTCGCTTCCCCAAATCGTACACGGCAGTATATCACCGGTCTCCTTATCCTTAAGGACCGGATAGACATGTCCCTTTACGGACATTTTAAGCTCGCTTATCTCCCCTACAACATTAAGACCGGGCGTATTAATGCGCGAGTTTAGAAAGGATATGAATTCGGTTACGGTGTAGTATTCATTCTCCATCATTTTTGATGACCATCTATATTCATACTTCCTTTATCTCGAATTCATCCTCGCTACCTTCTTTGAGGTATGCAAAATAAGTCTTCACCTCCACTTCGGAAAAGTTATCCATGACAATATCTCCGGCTTCCTTGAGATCTCGTATGTGCTGTTCCAATTCGGACTCTTTGTCGGTAAAGTTCATTCCGGAGTAAGCACCGCAGTCTTGGTGATTAACAAGATATATGACCGAGCATTTATGTAGCTTTGCTGACACATCCGAATCTCTAAGAAGGCAGTTTCGATAACCTTGTTCTTTCGGTCTTACAAGATCTTGTATCCCCCCTCCCCGAGTTATAAGGTCGCAGTCGATGTTCTGCTTTTTTATAAAATCGGCAATGTAGTTTCTGCCGTCCATTCTCTGATGGAGTCGAAAATCTTCACAAGTTATCACCGCTCCTTCGCATTTGTGTGACATGGTATTATGTTTTACTAATTATAATTTTTATGGATAAAAATCCTATTTAACCTCTATATTGATCTCATTCGGAAGGCTTTTACCAAGTTCGACTGACTTACCCTCTTCATCATTTTCCGAATGCCGGTTCTCCGTTACAGGCACCGTCAAACTCCTTCGAACACCTTATCTTTGGAGGTTGCAGCAGTACCCTTTCACTCTTGACCGATCAGTGAGTTCTTGTTCGCCGAACGGGATCGACATCTCACTGATCACACGCCGACACTTCCGGGAAGGTCAATTTGGTTCAATTTTTATTCCAAAAACTTTAAGGTTTCAACTTCAACTCCTTCATCCTTTATCTTTCCTTTGATCTCAACCTTTGCTCCCACCTCAAATCTGTCCGAGTCGCAGATACCGGTTTCTCCTCCGGCGACGCAGGTGCTTTTATTCGTGAAAACAAGTGGTTCATTCAAAGCCGGCTCACCCGGTCTTTCATAGAGCAAGTGCCACACCCCATCGGGATACCCCGGATTATCCCGGGTTATGTTTCCGATCTCTCGGAATTCGCCTCCGATCCTTTTTTCAACCGAGTCGACCTTCCATTTTCCATCCTCCTTTACCATATTGATGCTTTTGTACGCAGATCCTCCGGAATAATCCAGCTTCACTTTCAGAACTGCGGAATCATCACCTTCGAGCAGGACCTCTTCTATATCAAAACCTCGATCGGGAACATCTTGGACCCCGAAAAAAAGTGCGATATCTCTTTCTGGTGAGTCGTCACCGATCTCATTTAGGGCTTTGTTGGATAGTTTACTCATAACCCTTTCTTTGGCCTCAAGATCTTCCGACGGCGGAGCCATTGCGATAAAGTCGTTAACAAAAGAGGTGCCGGCCTCCCTGACAGCCAACTCTTCAGGCGATGCTTCCACCACATGATCCATATCTTCTCTTTCACCCAGGAATATGAAGATCAAAAGAAGGAACACGAAAAGTACCGCTGTGAACCATACGAAATTTTTATTCATTTTTTAGTTATTATTAACTTTTAAATTATTTATTTTGACCTGTTGGTCTTTATGTAATCATGTAACGGTTCATTTATCAATAGAAGGTGAAAGACCTTACTTCAATAATGCCGGTAGGCAATTTGACCATTTCCGTTATAAGTGGTATATATTCAAAAGTGATCTGAATGTGTATTAAAAATACGTTTATCCGTTCTTTAACAAACAAAGACCAAGGAGGTTATCGTGACAGCCATTATAAAAACCTATATTCAATTTTTCTTTACAGGTCATTGTTTATTAAAATATTCCATACAGGAGGTTGAAGAAAGAGAGCTGCCTTATGACATCTTGATCCCTATAAACGCTTACGGTTACAGGTTCTTTGACGTCATCGTCATACCTTATTCTTATAATGGCCTAAACCTGACGTGTAAAAGTGAAAGATTCGATTTCTCGGCAAATTACTATTTCAGTGACAGGATCTACACGATAGACGAATTCAGGAAATTTTTCCCAAAGGAGGAGCAAATGATAAAAATAGCCTCATTGGTCGGTTGTGGAAGGATCGCACGATGCAGTCCCGGAAATTTCGTACCCATTGGGATCGATGATGAGATAGTTGAACCGATTTGAATTGTTGCGCCCTTACTCGAAGTTAGCTTGAAGCCCCTCTTCAATGAGGGGCTTTAGTATTATTTTTTGTACGCATGTGCTTTATTTTTTTTAAAAATGTGTTATGATTTTTCAATGGCGAAGAAAATGAACATTTTTTGGAGCCGAAAAAAGCTTAGAAAAGCATGAGTGCCCACTTTTTTAAAGGTGGGTTTTTTATATAGGAAGAAGTTCTTTGAATCTTTAAATTGGAGGAGGCTTTATGCTAGGCACATTGTTTACCAGATGTCCTCATTGTGAGGACAGGAGTAAGGTTGACTACATCGGACACTTGAATTCGGGGATTTTTAAAGTTTTCTCTTGCCATGAATGTGGCAAAAGCTTCACTCGAGGACCGGGTATGGAGGTGAACCCTCAGATCTTTAAACCCGCTCCAAGGTTTGCAGGCACACAGAGGTGATCTCTACCGGCACCCCTCCAATGAGGGGTGCTTTATTTGCCGTTGTGTTCAAATGTATCCACAACTCGAATGATGTTGCCTTAATTCAACAATACTGTTATTATTTTTTTCAAATATAAGTTCTTTGAGTTTTGATCCCAACGATCAACAAAACAAAGGGAGGTAGTTATGTTCTCGGGAGGATTACAAGTAACTTCAAATTGCCCGCATTGTAAAAGGTCCGGAGGGGTTATGGTCATTCTAATGATGCTCTCCAAAACCTTGTTTTTCTGCAAACTCTGTTCTCGTAACTTCAGGTCTGACTCTTAACGTGAAACTTAACCTTATTACAAAACACCCTTCTTGGTCCAAGAAGGGTGTTTTTTATATTTTGAACTCCATGACGTCTCCGTCCTTTACCACATACTGTTTACCTTCCGTTCTAATGTATCCCCTCTCGCGCGCGGAACTCTTTGATCCACACTCAATAAGTTTGTGCCATTCAATAACATCAGCCTTGATGAACTTATCATGAAAATCCGAATGGATGACCCTCCCCGCCTCGGGTGCCGTGGAACCTGATCTGACATCCCAAGCCCGGGTCTCTTTTTCTCCGGTTGTGAAAAAAGTAACCAGGTTTAAAAGTTCGTAACCCGATCTGATCACGTCTTCGATTCCGGCATTTTCTTCTCCACCCATTTCCCTCCTGAAACCGGACCGTTCATCATCGTGGACTCCGGCTATCTCCAGCTCCACGCCGATATCAACCTCGATGATGGGGGCGTTCGGAGTATTGTACTCAATGGCCGAGATCAGAGAAGGAAAACGTTCATCTTTTATCTCGGTTATGTTGTGAGATCCTGTTTTTTTATTGAATACATAAAGCACCGGTTTGGCTGTGAGGAGGTTGAGGTGTTTGAACATATCTCTTTCTTTTTCACTCATGTCATCAGAGGATGCGAACTTGCCCTTTTCAAGCACGTTCTTTAATGCGTCAAGAACCTCCATCTCTTCACGGGCACTTTTACTATTCGCTTTGAGTTCCTTTTCAATTTTTATCTTTCTTCTTTCAACGGTCTGGAGATCGGACATTATGAGTTCAAGATTTATGGTCTCTATGTCCTGGCGTGGATCTATCACACCGGAGACATGTATTACGTCGTCATCTTCGAAGGTTCGCACCAAATGGAGGATGACGTCGACCTCTCGAACATTGCTTAAAAAAGAGTTGCCCAGACCTTCACCTTCGGATGCACCTTTTATGAGTCCGGCGATATCGACGAAACGAGCCACAGCGGGCACTTTCTTATCTGAGCGACTGAACTCATTGAGTCTGTCAAGTCTTATGTCGGGAACCGCCACCACGCCTATCGACGGTTCTATTGTGCAAAAAGGATAATTTTCCGCAGGTACGGACTGCTCGGTCAGAGCATTAAAGAGACTGGATTTCCCAACATTGGGCAAACCCACGATTCCTATTGAAAGCGACATAGAAGTACATATTACCAATAAGATGCAATTATGCAATTATTTCTTTGGTATTGTTTATCAGTTCATTCTTTGGTGACCTGCTTCAATAAGGTCGAGTATAAAAAAGACTGATGCAAAAAAGCGGGTCTTGGCGGGATCATGCTTCTACTTTCTAACCTTTCCGAAACTGAAGGGGTGTTTCTTTGTTATCGAATGCTGTTTTGCCAATGTGAGTTTTCTCTCCCACACGATCCAGGCCAGGACCGCAGAGAAAAGCATCACCGAAGAGCTTATGAAGAATACGTTCTGGACCCCGATGACATCCGCTATCGGCCCCAAGATAAATAGACCCGTAATACCGCCCAAGCCTTGACTAAATATGAATACGGAGTTAAGTTCTCCTATTTTTTCCGTTTTCATTTTGTCCCCCACTGCTCCGGATATGGTGGGGACCAACATTGCTATCGCCAAACCCAAAAGCAGAGAAAGAGGAAACAGAACCGCTATATCGTTACTGAGACCGAAACCGAAAAGGCTGACCGAGGCGAGAACGGATCCGGTCGCTATCAGTCTTCTGCTTGACCACGTGTCGGCCAGAACGGAGAACGGAGCCTCCATTAACATCGGGAGGTTGAACAGTGCGAACATTATTCCGATCGCCATATATGTTGCCCCGACCGAATCAGCGAAAAGAGGTATCATCACCATCTGAGAGTAAACAAGGAATCCCAGCAAAAAAATGAAAGGCCATATCTTGAGGAGCCCTCGTGTGTTATAGAAGTCGCTTATTCCCTTGAAGTAAAGACTTCTCCAACTTATGGAATTGAAGGCCTCAAGAGCCTTCAGCTCCTTTTTTAAGGGATCCTCGGGCAAGTATTTGCTGGTCAAAAAAGCCCCGACGACAAGGAATGGCGGAAAAAGTATGAACAGTAAACGAATATCCATGACATATTCAAGAAGCAGTCCACCCGTTACCGCCCCGATTATAAGCGACATGGCCTTCCCGATGTCGTAAAATCCCCATGCCTCACTTCTTTTTCCGGGGCAAGCGTGGTTTCTGTTGAACGTATCGGCTGAAGACCAGAGCATTGCCGACACAACGGAATGGTAAAGCTGATAGAGGACCGCGTGCCACATGGCGCGAATGATCGCCAACACCGGCCATATCGGCAGATAAAGCAAAATAGTGAACCTTAAAAGTTTGCGTTGAGAGTATCTGTCCAGAAATTTCCCGATGGGCAGGATCCAGAATAAGGAAAAAAAGGTTACCAACGCCGAGATGAATGTAGCCGCCCCGTAGGAACCGAGAACATCAAAAAAGAACAGGGGCAGAAACGGTATTACCAAGCCCCAGCTCAAATAGTAGATAAAGACGACCAAAGTGATCTGCTTCACCGGTTTGGGAAGATTCTTTATCTCATTTGGTGTTGTGCATAACTTCTCGAAAAATGACATTATCGGCAAATATGAACCATGATATACATGATATAATTTCATTTGATGATAAGCAAAGCAAAAGCGAGCCTGATCATATATCTTTCTTTAATAATTCTCGTTACCCTCGGTTTTACTTTTCACTTGACCAGCGAACGGCGGTTCCTGGATCTTGAAAATAACAGATGCCAGTATGAGGTTTATGAAGGGTTGTGCAAGATAACCTCGGTAAATACGGAGAATGTACCTGAAAGTGGCCCAAGAGATGATGATGTGTTACTGAGGTTTGAATTCAAACCTGCAATTATTGAAGATCTTCCGGTCTATTCGGATAAGATAGCGGAAGATAAAAGAACGGTCCACATTTCGAGATCTTTTGTGGATAGACTGGATATCAGAGCCGGTGATCTGTTTAGATGCGAAATGAGACATATTGTGGCCGGGGACTGCCCCAAGGTCGCATTTGATATTTCTTGGGCCTCGAAAATATTCGATAGCATGGATCATCGTTAGGTCACTCAATTATCAATTCCCATAAATTCGTTTTCCGGTCAGCGACCTTCCTGTCGATTTTTTGGGATTTTCAACACATAAAAGAAAAGACCCTTCGATGAAAAAGGGTCCCTGTTAAATGATCAGCTTATATTTTTATTCTTTTTTGTCGGATAACCGCAATCTTTTATCTCGGGACACTTCCCGTAGGTCATACACTGAGGCTCCGTATAGTCCGCAAGATCCGGGTGTGCGATCTTGATCTTCGTTGCCATATCCCGGGCTATCCTTCGTATCTCCCACTGAGCTTCGGGACACGCCCTTTTTCCTATACTGTGGATCGCATTCCAACCGTTTATGTGTATCCAGTCGTAGATCTTCAAGGAATGAGGTACGACTCCGACCGCATCGCCCTTGGGTACTCCATCTTTTGTCAGCTCATCGTAAAGCTTAATTAGAATGGAGTGAAGCCTTGTGTATTCGGTCAAGAATTCCGATCTCACGATCGACGGAGGCACGACCATTCTTTCTTCGGGGTCGTCCACGGCGTCTTCCAGGGCATTGTAAATGCTCTCTACGCTCTGGTTCCAAGTTCTCTGTCTTGTTGCTTGATGGAAACAGGTCAAGGACATCTCTGTCAAAAATTCGAAATGGATGTGCTTAAGGTTTGCCAGCTCGGCTTCGTCTCTTTGGACCACCGCCCTTTCGATCCCCCATCCGATATCCTCCTCGGCCGGTATCATGGATCCCAGCATAATGACGGGAGTTTTATGTCTTTTAAAACTCTCTTTGAGTTTTCTCAACATCAGAACCATCGTTAAGTTGTACGATGAGAAAAGTTGCGAAGAGGGATACCAGCTTAAAGGCTCGTAGTTAAACCCGAGATCTTCGAATAAATATGGTGTTCTGTTTGAAGCCAGAGCTTTCATTTTCTTCACCACCTCCAAGGTTTCGGACGACACTTCAGTGTTTTTCGACATCGAGATCAAGTCACATATCTCTCGGGCATTCCCGGTCGTGGTAATGTTGGTCTTGGTGTAAAGTGGAAGAAGAAAACGCGCATCTTCAGCTGTTATACCGGCCTCACGGGTTTTGTTATAGAAATCGAAAGTGTGTCGGAACACCCTTTCGGTCTCCGTTCCCAGTCTTGATCTTTTTATGGAATCGGGAATGTGAAAACCTCTATCGGCGCTTGCTCTTCTTAGGGACTGCTGTAGATGTTCCAGGTATTCCGGTAAACATAAGAACAAAGTCGTTGCTCGTGACAGATCTTCTATGCTGAAAGTGAAATGGACCTGGTCGCCGACCGAACCGTGCCCTCTTCCGAAACTGTTCTCTATCACGACCCTTTCCTTTTTCAATCGTTCTTCCTTTGGCATCGCGAGAAGCTGCTTCATTATTACTTCCGTAGAGTCCTTTTTAAAGCAACTTAAAGCGGCGGCCGCCACCAGTGTTTGAGGATCTTCCGGGCATCCTATCAGTTTAACTTTGAAATCATACATTCCGCACCTCCTTGTAAAGCGGGTTATTGTAAATGGACACTCGTTTTATCTTCGGCTGTTATAACATTAAAGATCGTTTGTGGCAAGACAGACCCGGATCTTCGGATCTTTCTTGATCTCCTGTTCGACTATTTGACCTATGGCAAATGCATAGGCATGATGTTTGCCAAATCTGTTAATATCTCGTACCTCGTCGCTTTTCTCAGATCTGAGTCTTATTTTCTGACCCACCTCGGTCTTCTCATTATCGACTATCCTTATATCTGATTTCTCATCAAAACCGAAGTATACGGTTTTCTTATCAGTTCCGTCACCAAGTTCCTTGATCCTGTAATTATCACGGTTAAGTATCAAGATACCTTCCTTCTCGGTTTTTTCTATCAAAGTTCCGTACTCTTTGACCAAATTATTCATATCAGAGAAACCTTCCCTGTATCTCTGGGTTATGTCAGTGATCACCGATATGCGGGGGGTTATTATCGACAAGAGATATTGCATGTCACCTTCATCTGAAGTACCCAGGGTAAGTATCAAAAACTCAGGGAAATCCTTCTCAAATACTTTCAACGGTGCTTTGAATATTGTCGGTAGCCACTTTTTGTATTCATTGTATCCGCTTGGTAGATCGAGGATGGCCAAAGGCATGCCGATCTCCGTGTTGAAATTCTTAGGATTCGCCCTTACACCGACACCCATTTCTTTAAGACGTGACCTTATCTCTCTTTTTGTGAAATTTTTATTGGTGCTACCTGCTATGGCGATTATTACAGGCTTATTTATGAAGATCGCCATTTTGGTCATTAACCTTAAATAATGTTTCAGTAAGAATTTTAGAATTGTCTTCATTTTCCTTTTATAAAAAGTTTCTCAATTCGGTCAAAGGCCTCAATGATATCGTCTTCTTTTCTTCCAAAACTCATTCTGATGTGACCTTCTCCGTTGGGCCCGAAAGCCACACCGGGAACGGTTGCGACCTGAGTTTTTCCAAGGAGCCAGAAAGCGAACTTATTGGAGTCTACGAGCCCTTCTTCGGTCAGGAGCGTTTCACCGTCCTCCATTGCCAAGTCGTTAATAGTGGACGAAATTCCGGGGAAAATGTAATAGGCGCTATCCGGTTTTACGAAATCAAAAAGATCTTTTAGCCTCTCCATCCTTCCGCAGATCAGATCTCTCCTCTTTCCGTATTCGTTTCTAAATTCCCGCACCTTTTCATTCTCAATTTCCAAAGCCCCCATGGCTCCGTATTGAGATATCACCGGTGCACACGTCACAAGGCTGTCATGAACTTTGGTAATTTCCTTCACGATCTCCTCATCGCTGTGCAGGTAAGCCACTCTCCAACCCGTCATGGCGAAAGCTTTGGAGAAAGAAAATATTCTGATGATCCTTTTTCTGAGTTTAGGCACTTCGGCCAATGAGAAGAATTCTTGCCGGTCATAAATGAAGTCTTTATAAACTTCATCGGATATCAAGAACAGGTCGTTCTTCTCGGCCAGATCGGCTAGATCCAGGAGTTGATCCTTTGTGTATATGGTGCCGGTAGGATTGTTGGGATTACAATAGAATATTGCTTTCGTTTTTTCAGTAATGGCATTTTTGAATTCTTCTATATCAAAGCTCCAACCTCCCCCTTCATCCAGAGGCACAAAGACAGGTTTACATCCGGCCAAATGTATAACTTCCCGGTAACTGGTGTAAGTTGGCTCCGGTATGATAACCTCGTCACCCGGGCTTGTTATGGCCATCACGGTAGCCGTAATTCCTTCTATTGATCCCGCCGTTATCAGTATCTCCTTTTCCCAGTCATAGTACATATTTTCCCGCTCCAATGATTCTTCGATCAGCTCTCTTAATTCGGGCAATCCCGGTGATAGAGAGTATTTGGCGACCACACCCCTTTTCAATGCCCTTTCCACTCTTCTTTTAATGAATTCCGGGGTGTCGAAATCGGGTATTCCTTGAGCTAGTGAAATAGCATCGGGGTAACCCGATGCCTCGATCTCTATTTTTTTTATCGCTGACAGCTGAATGTTTTTCGTCCTTTCAAACATATCCATATCTCTTCTTCTCTAAAGATCATTTTGATATTGCCCCCATTCTATCACATTATTATTCGGTTTGGTTTCATTTCTTAATTCTTGCCGACTGGTGTAATATATTTCAATATGGGCGGTTGATCGGATCCTCATAGAGATCAAGGTGTTTCCGACAGACTCCGGCAACCCCCAATACCGCTTTACCGTATACCGCTCACTATTTTCCGCCTCGTTCATTAAGAGCGGTCAATAAACTTTTTAAAGTTGTGTAAGTGATATCTATGGAAATGGAAGCTTTCAGCCTCTTGGTTCTCTCTCTGATTGCCGGGGCGTATATTTTATTTATCCGCCTTTTGGGAGTTATTCCATCAACCTCCTTTTTCAACGTTGAGATCTTCAAAACCAAGCCCGATATCAGAGAGGGTTTCTTTGATCTTGCGAAGGGATTGGCGATAATTGCTGTTGTGGTGATACACGCTGTTCTTTTATTGAATTACTTTTCCGATGATCTTTCAGTTGACTATTTGGCATGGAGTGAACATATCAACCGATTGGTCAGGTTTGCGATACCCGTCTTCTTCATCTGCTCCGGTGCCTTGCTATTCTTGGAGGACACGGGCAAAACCTCTCTTAAGCGCTTCTATTTTCCCAAGGTAAAACGTCTTGTTATTCCCTATGTGATCTTTTCAGTATTCGCAACGTTTGCCTTTTCGCAAGAACCGGGAGGTTTTGCCGACCGGACCATACAGGCCCTCTCCGATCTTTTTACAGGGGGAGCCCTGGCGCCTTATTGGTTCATACCCGTTCTTTTTCAGCTCTATCTTTTGTACCCCATACTTTGGTATATTCTGGTAGTTAAGAAGATGGATTCCGCCAAATTTCTCGCCGGTTCATTCGTTATCTCTCTTTTAAGTTATTTCCTTTTCACATCATATTGGTTCAACCTCCACGGTTACATGGGAGATCTGGTATTTTTCGGCCCTTATCTGTTTTTTTTCGCTTTCGGAATGGTGTTTAAACCTCTATTTTTCTCGGGAGCTGAACGGGTCCGTGACTGGATGTCTGAGACCGGATTTCTCTATTTCGCATCCGTTATCTTGTTCGTATATTTTTTGATCGGCGCCATCGACCCCCTTACCCATTACTACAATGTCAGGTTGATATACGGACCCACCATGATCTTGATCATTCTCTACATATATCCGCTACTTAAAAACGGGAAGATAGGCACCCTCATAGAGAGAGTCGGAGCGCAAAGTCTGTATATCTACCTTCTGCATTTTATACTTCTTTTGGCAATGTCCCCTTTTGTCGAGGCGATACTGATCGAAGGAGTCGACCCGTTTATCACACTGATCCTTGTTATCGTCATTAACCTGTCAATGACCTGCGGTGCAATATATCTTGCGAGAAAGATGATAGAGGCGGCCGGGATCAAAACCGCCAAATAAAAATCAGGCGCCTTAGCGTAACGCTATTTTGCCTTGCAAAAAAAGGATATTTTAAGACCGATCATCGGTATCTTTTTATAATATTGTGCAGTCCGTGAATTCGTGTCGCTGTGCATTTGTGGATAATAAAAAAACTTTTAACGTGTGTTAGTATTGGTTCATAAGATATTTGCGGTCCGTACAGTGAAGAGGGGTGAAAATCCCCCGCTAACGCGTAACGGTCAGAGCCCGACCCTGTATGGAATGTTCCGGAAGGAGCCGCGCAAGGTTCGCGTCAAACCGAGGGGATCATTTTGCTTGGCGCTTGTAGCCAAAATTTTTATTAATAAACATATAACTTATGTACTCGAAAATAAAAAAAAGGAACGGAGGCACAGTGAGCTTCGATGATGAAAAGATAGTCCGGGCGATAGCAAAAGCCGGCGAAGCAACCGGTGAATTCGATCTGAAAGAGGCGCGTAAGTTAACAAAAAAGGTTCTTGAGGCTTCAAAAAACAGCATCAAGAATAAGATCCCCAAAGTTGAAGAGATCCAAGACGTTGTTGAAGATGTTCTTCTTAATTCAAAGTACAAAAAGACGGCCAAGGCATACATCCTATACAGAGACCAACATAGACTGCTGAGGGATATGACCAACTCCGTCAACAACGGTTTGGTCGACAATTATCTTGTAAGATCAGATTGGAAGGTCAAGGAGAACAGTAATATGGCCTACTCTCTCCAGGGTCTGAATAACTATATATCAAGTGAGGTAAGCAAGAATTATTGGTTAAGCAGGATATATCCTGAGAATGTAAGAGATGCACACAATGAAGGAGATTTTCATATCCATGATCTCAGTATTCTTTCCGTCTATTGTGTGGGATGGGACCTTTTAGCGCTTTTAATGAACGGTTTCACCGGAGTCGAAGGCAAAGTGTCCAGTAAACCGCCGAAACACTTCAGAGCCGCTTTGGGACAGGTGACCAATTTCTTCTATACACTTCAAGGCGAGGCGGCCGGAGCCCAGGCTTTCAGCAACTTCGACACATTGCTCGCCCCTTTCATAAGATACGATGAGTTAAACTACAAAGAGGTGAAACAGGCCCTTCAAGAGTTCATTTTCAATGTTAACATTCCGACACGAGTCGGATTTCAAACCCCGTTCACCAACGTGACGTTGGATCTTTCGGTTCCCGATTATTATGCCGAACAATCGGTCATTATCGGCGGTAAACCCAAAAGGGAAAAATACAAGGATTTTCAGGAAGAAATGAATATCTTCAATAAGGCCCTATTGGAGGTAATGTCCGAAGGAGACGCCAGCGGAAGGGTCTTCACATTCCCGATCCCGACATACAACATCACAAGCGACTTCGACTGGAATAGTGATATTAGTCGGCTACTTTGGAAAGTGACCGCCAAATACGGGCTTCCATATTTCTCGAATTTTATAAATTCAGATATGAAACCGGAGGATGCGCGATCCATGTGCTGCCGTTTGCGGATAGACAATAGAGAACTTGAAACGAGAGGTGGAGGTCTGTTCGGAGCCAATCCGCTTACAGGTTCGATCGGGGTCGTAACAATTAATCTTCCACGACTGGGATATATCTCGAAGAACAAAGAAGAATTCTTTGATAATCTGAAGAACTTGATGTACTTGGCAAAGGACAGCTTGGAGATAAAAAGAAAGATCTTGGAAAGGTTCACAGAGAATGATCTTTATCCCTATACCAAATTCTATCTTAAAGGGATCAAAGACCAGTACGGCAGTTATTGGAAGAACCACTTCTCCACTATCGGTATAGCGGGAATGAATGAGGCCGTCCAAAACCTTTACGGGAAGAACATCGCCACTCCGGAAGGTCAGGAGTTCTCAAAAGAGGTTCTTGAACTAATGAGAGAGGAAATGGTGAAATTCCGAGATGAGACCGGAAACAACTACAATTTGGAAGCAACACCGGCGGAAGGTACCCTTTTCAGACTTGCGATCCTCGACCAGAAAAAACATCGAGATCCCATCTTTGCCAACGGAAGAGGAAAGAATGTGAAAAGCCCTTTCTATACAAATTCCACCCATCTACCGGTCAATTATACGGATGACGTATTCGAAATGCTTGATCTTCAGGATGATCTTCAAACGAAGTACACCGGAGGAACGGTGGCTCATTTGTTCTTCGGCGAAAAGATAGAAGATGGGAATTCAGTCAAAAATTTGGTCAAAAAGATCTGCGAAAATTACAGAATGCCATACTTCACGATAAGCCCTACATTCAGCGTATGTCCCGACCATGGATACATTCCCGGAGAGGTTCCCGTCTGTGACAAATGTAAAGGCAAATGCGAGGTCTATTCGAGGATCGTGGGTTACTTGCGACCTGTAAATCAATGGAATGACGGAAAGAGATCCGAGTTCGTAATTCGAAAGACATATAAAAATCAATAAATATTGATGATAATAGGCGGATTCCAAAGGTTCTCGTTAATTGATTACCCCGGGAAAACTTGTGCCGTGATATTTACCCGAGGATGTGGATTTCGTTGCAAATATTGCCACAATCCGGAACTTGTAATACCGGAAAAATATTCAGCAAAGATCGGACTCGAATCGATAATGACTTTTCTGGAAGGCCGTCGCAATAAGCTTGATGCGGTGACCATCTCCGGGGGAGAGCCGACCGACCAAATAGATATCGAACCGGTGATCGGTGATCTTAAAAGAATGGAGTTTTTGATCAAACTCGACACCAACGGTACGCGTCCCGAAGTGCTGAAGAGTTTGATAGAGATGGAAATGATCGATTACGTCGCAATGGATGTAAAGGGGCCTTTCGAAAAGTACGAGGACATAACCGGATGTTACGTGGATACGGAAAAGATAAAGGAAAGTATCGATATCGTGCTGAATTCGGGTGTAGATCACGAATTCAGAACAACCGTGGCATCCGAGATCCTTAGTGAAGAAGACCTCCTGAAGATAGCCATGATGATCACCGGAGCAAAACGTTATTATCTTCAGACATTCACATCTTCAAAGATGATATGTACAGAACCCTCCGCACTCTCACCTCTCCCGATTAAAGATATGCAAAGTTGCGCCCGTAAAATCAGGGGGTATGTTAAGGATTGCCGGGTTAGATGAATTACGGTCGGAGATATCGATCGAAAGAATACGACCTATCTGTCAGACCACAGACCATGTACGTTGCAATACTCTCTCGCAGTAACACTCTCACCTTTGATACTGAACTCGGCTTCCGGTGCATCGCCCGGTTTTAGGAACTTTCGGCAGTATTTTCCGTCCACTATGACCTCTATCCACTCTATGTAATGCTCCTCTGTCATGGGATGGGGGTCGGAGCCGACCTTTACCTTGACCCCATTCTCCGTCGTCTCTATGACCGGAACATGTTTTTCCAGTCCTTCATCTTTGGTCTTCTCTTCCTTCAATTCCATTGGTTGACCGCAACATACGAGTTCTCCGAAACCTGTATGCAGAAGCTCGACAATGTTGCCGCACACGTTACATTTATATATCTGTTTAAGTTTTGTCATATTTAATTTTTAATAAATTAATAAAGATCTTTCACCTGTGATGGAATCCCGATGTTCCCATTCTTCCGTTAGATTTGTTTACCTTGAGCTGACGCCTCCCGCCGATCTCGTCACCCGCAAGCTCTCCGGTCTTGATTGAACTTTTCGATCGAACGTTCATAAGTCGCCTCGGCTTGAGGTGAAAAGTAGCAGGCGGGCAACTCGCCCCTTCCCTTGTGATACTCCAGACATTTGCAACATATCCCCTTTCTTGGGCAACCTGAGTATGTGCAGTTGCATTTTTCTATGTTCTCCTCTCTTTTGCACTCCATTGTGATAATTTTAACACACTTTAACGGACCAAATCCAAGTATTGACCCGGAAGACGATATGTGCAATAAATTAAATACAAGACTGAACCTTAAAAAAAGGAGTAGTACAATGGAACAGAGATCCATCCTTTTCTGGATAGAACCCGTTGAGGCGACCGAAGAGATCGACCCCGAACACTGTGACGAATGTGGTGAGATATGTGTAGGTACCGGCCATCTGAAAATATGTGCACTGGTTGAGGGAGATGATCCCGATAACTGCATCTATTATCAAATATGTAGAACATGCAAAAGCTCATTTCTGAGTGAAGGTGGGGCTCAAAGTCATCATCCATCGGAGGAGAGATTCGTTGAAGCGGAGATATTTGCCGATTCCGGAATATTAGGTATTTTCGCAGAGAATCGATCCAAATACTTCAACTGAAACTGATCTTTTTTACTATTGAAGAGCCGGCCGAGTCGGCTCTTTTTTATAGGCATAATGGTGTTGACCGAGTAAGGTTGAAAATGAAACAATATAATATTACTAACATTCCATATGGGAAACAAAAGAACATTTGCGGGAGGAAAGTTCACCCGACGCCACACATCCGCCATACCGGCGTCGGTCGGTCTTTTGAAGATGCTCCATGATAGGTCGGAAGTTAAAAAGATATCCCTGGGTATCATAAAGGCCGGCAAACCGTCCGGCGGAAAGATGCATGTAAAACTCAAACTACGCTGTGGAGGTTTTTTAATGACCGTAAGGGGAAACAACAGCATTCAGGAGATGGGAGTTTACACAGATGATGCAAAAAAGACATTGGAAGCGATAAGTAATGAAACATTGAAACAAGGAATGGATGTTCATATAGACTAATTCTTATGAAAAATATCCCGGCAGTTCCACTGCCGGGGTTATTATTTAAAAAAATAAGGAGATCTCGGACTTAAAGACAGACTTCCGTCCCGACCTTATTGCCCTCAATGAAATCGATTATCACTCGATCGTTCATCCCGGCTATGGCGACTTTTTTTACTCCTCCTTCAAGACACATGATGGCCTCTCTTCTTTTGACCTTCATTCCGCCGGTTCCTTCTCTTGAGCATCCGGTCACGTCGGGTTTTAGGAGGCCGTTTATCTTTTTCAAGATCTTGGCATTTGAATTTTTTAGCGGATCACTGTCATATATGCCCCCAACCTCGGTTATAAAGAGAACACCGTCTGCGTCTATAAGTATGGCTATCATTCTTGCAAGCTGATCGTTCTCGCTTATTCCTTTCTCCATCATTTTTATCTCCTCGTCGGATACTCTGTCGTTCTCGTTGATGACCGGCACAAAAGGCGTTCCGAAGCAATCAATAATTCCCTTTCGGATATTTTCTCTTTCATTACCATCGGTCCAATTTGCGAAAGTCACCAATGTTTCGCACACTTCCATACCGAATTTATTAAGGGAATCTCCCCAACTGTTCATAAGGTGTCTGCTACCGATTCCGGCAATGTCTTTTTTATTGAACTTCCGTGAGAATGAATGATCGAGACCAAGTCGAGTGATCGTTTCCCTACCCGCTTGAATGGCACCCGAGGATACTATGGCTATGCCTACCCCGGCACTGCTGGCTTCGGCGACCTGTTTGGCGACAGATTGGAATATATCAGGGTCCAGTTTGCCACTCTTTGACATTAATGTTCGTGTACCGAATTTTACGACAAATTTTTTCATATATTCTCCTCCTTCTTCATCATACACTCCTGAAGCTTCAAGGGTTTATATATATTCTTTCAAAAATATAGATTCGTTCCCCTTAAAAGGTATCGACTTGGATCCTCTCTTACACAAAGGGCAGGTCTTCGAGCTCCATTTTTTTATTTCCAACTCTATCAAAGCTGTCAATTTCATGCCGTTATGCTCCTCGAACGGCAGTTTGGAGGGACAATGCACCAGAGCTCCTACAAAAGGCAACCATTTTGCTCTGAAGGGGTTATCTCGTTTTACCGTGCGTCTCGCAAGGTTTAAATTTCGGCCGTTACCGACGACGCCTTCTATCTGCAATACAGTTTCTCCGGACCCTATGACCCACCTGTCCCATTTCATACCGGTATCGCTTTCACGGTCCTTTTCCGTAAAGCCGACCCTGGCGTTTATGAGCCGCGCCAGATCACCGGCAAACATTATTTCCTTTTCGGAAGAACAGATAACCCAGTCCACTTTTGTGTGCAGATAAATAAAGAGATCCTCCAGGCAAAACAGAAGCTGGCAGGCCAAGAACTCAGATATCAAAGGCCTGTTAAGGACTTTAAGACAATCTACGTAACCGTCACTGCAACACACTTCCCCGCCAAGATCGACGTGAGGTTTATTCGGATCGCCGTCATGGGACCAGATCGCATGGTTTTCCTTGAAAAGATCCATGAAACTCGACATTTCGATCTTTGAGTCTTTGGTAAAGAAACTCCTGCAATTGACACTGTACCTCCTGACATAGCTCTCAACGATCTCCGTAAAACTTGATGTGCTCATTTTAGATACTCCTTGTTTTTTGTTCAAAGAACTTTCAGTGGGACCTTATATGTATTCTAGCCGGAAGTGTATACCAAAAAAAAATTCGGGTCAAAACCCGCTCTTTTGTCCGGAGAATGATCGGCTTAAGTTTGTGCTCTCTTTATCTGGATCATTCAAGCCCTTTGGCCTCTAAGTCTTCGAATATATCGATTCTAACTGACGGAGATAAAGCCAAGGCTTTAATAGAACCTTCCGCCTCTTCGATGGTGTGAGGTACTTCTTCATTTTCGATGTTTCTTAAAACCTCTTTCATTTGTTCGACCTTAAGTGTTCCCAGCTTCAAGGTCCTGTCGGATATGAACCAATATTGCAGCTCAGGCTCAAGTCGGTCCACTCTGCCATTTACCCTCTCAAGAGACTCACAAAGAAGTTTCATCGAGACTTGATTGGTGAAATTTATCCGCTCCGACATCGACATCTCGTCAATGAGCTCCTCGGAGAATATGACTTGCATTGAATCAAGCTTTCTTTTCCTCCTTATTATGCCAAATGTAGGGCCTAGTATCGCGATCCCGACTATACCGATAACCGCATCCTTCGGTTCCTCTTGTCTTCCAGACCAAGTCCTTAAGACCTTACGGGTCTCATCCTCGGGATAATGAAAGGCGAGTTCTCTTAACAGCCAGACCGCTCTCTCCCGCGCCATCTCCCTGCTTGCGGGCAACAGAGGATGATGATACGGATCTTCCGTGCTTGTCTTTACAGAGCATTCGGCTACCGCAGTTCCGGGTAGGTAAATGTCGATATAATATCTGAAAAAAGAGGAAAATTTATCATCGATCTTGCTATAAGCCATAAGCGCTTCGCCATTCATTTTCAAATGGCCGGAACCGGCGACAGCGGGCGCTTTTTTTTTGTTATGCAAGTGTTTTTTCATGATAAAAGGTCCATATTCAAACGCAGTATATCACTTTTGGACTTCGATGCAAAAATTTCAGATTTACCAAGTTTCAAGCGCAATAATAATACTTGAAGAATCCACTGACCATAAAAAAAGAGACGGTCAAACGCCCGCCTCTTTACTCAGGTGGAAGCGATCCTTTAGCCTGATATCACAAGCTTTCTTGAAAGCATTTTATCAGGCGTGATCAATCTCAAATACTCACCCTCAAGGGTTATTCGTGTCATTCTGAAAAGAATATCGGAAGACTTCGCTAATGTGACCGTTTTTCCGCATCCGGAGCATCTCATCGAGAACACTTTATTTTCGGATCTTATCGTTATCTCACCCTCGCACTCTTGATGGAAGGCCTTCAGGTCTTCGAATCTGGGTTTAGATATACCTTCTCCATTCAATATTATTGTGAACATATTCCACCTCCTTTTTTTGTTTTAAAGATCCGTCTCTGACCTGCCTTAAATATTGCAACAGATCAATAAGATGTCAAAAAAGATTCTGAGGACAGATCACGCGAAACACCGAATATCATTATCATCAAGCATAGATCGTAAAGTTCTACCATCGCTTTCATAAAATCGTCATCGCCCGGAAGGCAGTCCGCCTCCAAAAAGAAATAATAGTCCCAGTCCCTCTCTTCATTAATACCGAGCGTCCTTGAATGCAGTTTTGTAAGATTTATATCAAGGTCGGCGAAGACTGAAAGAATATCCCTAAGTATGCCGGGTCTGTCTTTAATGCTTATTATCATAAGAGTTTTACCCGGTCCGGGTATGTCCTTGAGGATGCCGTCTTCCGTATGGGCAAGTACATAAAACTCGGTGGCATTACCTTTTCTGTCTTCGATGTTCTCCGCCAGGATCTTAAGACCGTACTTTTCGGCCGTTTCCTTTTGGCCTATGTATGCGATCGATGTATCCTTTGCGAACTTCGAAATGCCGAAGGTGGAACTGTTCTGGGCCTCTCTCTCGGCGCTCGGATAGTTCAGGTTGAGCCATTTTCTGCACTGAGTCAGGACCTGAGGATGCGACCTTATCTTTTTGATCGTGCCGGGATCATCAGTATAAGAAAGAAGGTTATGATTGATCTTAAGTTTGCATGAACCGATGACCGTAATGGGGTACTCCAAGATGGAATCCAATGTTTCCAGTACAAGTCCGCCGACGTAGTTCTCAATTGGAACCACTCCGAATTTCGCACTCCCGGAGCAAACTTCATCGAAGACATGCTCAATGGTCGGGGTGAATATGAATTCCGAAGAGTCAGTGAACATCTTCTCCGCAACCGTATGAGAGAATGTTCCTTTCGGGCCCAATACCGCCACGATATTCCGATCTTTGAGTTTGTTGCCCATTTTAGAGATCATTTCACGAAATCGAGCCAGTGTTTGTAAGCCGGCAGCCTTCCGGAAACGGTTGCTTTATAAGCGTCCCTCACTTTCTCGGTCTTGGGGCCCTCTCCGCCCTCTCCAAAAATATGACCGTCTATTTTACTTATGGAATTCACCTCGGTCGCCGTCCCTACGAAGAACGCCTCATCATAACCTTCAATATCTTCAGGTTTTATGTCCGTCTCCTCCACCTTAAAGCCCATATTATTGATAATGAAGATAATGCTATCACGGGTTATGCCCGGAAATATCTTACCCTCCCTTGGAGTATGGAAGACATCATCCTTTATAAAAAAAATATTCTCCCCCGGTCCTTCGGCGATACATCCTTCATGATCAAGAAACAGAGCCTCGTCATAACCCGACGCCCGAGCTTCCAGAGAAGCCATTATCGAGTTGGAGTAGTGACCCGAGACCTTGGCGCTGAGAACAGCGGAATCGGGGTGTATCCTCTTAAAAGAGGATACTCTTACCGACACAGATTCTTTCTTGAAGTATTTATCCCATTCCCAAGCTATTATTGCAAAATGTAGTGACGCATCCGTAGGTAAGAGTCCCATTTTGTCTCCATAAAAAATGATGGGTCTGATGTAGCATTCCTTGAGTTCATTATGTTTTACGACTTCAATAACTGCAGAAATTATATCCTCTCTTGAATAAGGTATATCCATCCCCACCACAGATGATGAGTTGAAAAGCCTGCCGATGTGATCTTTTAGCCTGAATATCGCCGGACCGTCTTCTGTCTTGTAACAGCGGATCCCTTCGAAGACGGCGGATCCGTAGTGAAGGCTGTGGCTCAAGATGGAAACCCCGGACTTCTCGTAAGGAACAATATCACCGTTCAACCAAATAAATTTTATGTCATTCATATCTTATTTCGTTATGAACTAACTGATTCATTCTATTAGGACACGGCCGTTAAGTCCATAGGGGTTTACAATGAACAAATATTGTACTATTGTTAAATACGTGACTGTCCTCTAAAATTTAATAAGGAGGTTCTTGAAATGAAAATATTGGAAGAAGCCCTCAAAATGGGAAATTACCAAATATTCGAAACCGAGGCCAAGGGGTCATGTCAGATGAATTGCGGTAATTTGGGATCATGGGATGTATTTTTCAGTGTCAGGGTGTTTCCCGGCTGTAGTTATGGTCTGTTATCCTTTTGCCGGGGATGTCTTGTCCATTTGATAGACAAGGCCCGTGAAGCACAAAGATTCGATTTTTATAAACCGGGTCCCAAAACCACCTTCCATTGATCCGGAGTTCCTTTTTAAAACCGACGTTTCTGTAAACGTCGGTTTTTTGATCTTATGCCAACGAGAGCACCCGTATAGGCACCGGCCCCCTACTCCTGCATCAATCTTTGTATCTCGCCTTGATATTTACGCATGACCTCCATAGTGGCCGCCATCTCACTTTTGCCTTCTTTGGTCTTTTGCTTTACCTCTTTTCCGATCTTTTCAAAAAGCTCGGGATTCTTCTCAACAAGTTTGATTATCATCTCCTGCTGTTCCTCAGGTACGCCCTTCATCTTGGCCTTCATGTATTTTTTCAAAAAGAAATTCTTTATTCCCATGTTTTTTTGTTTGATCAATAATTAAAAAACAATTATAGCACAAGACAAAAATAGAAACAGCCTTAATATAATGATACTTCATCGATATGTTAAAATGGATCAACATGAGACCTGAATATGGCAAAATATGAAATTGAAATAAAAACTTTACTTGGCAAAGAAGACGCCAAACAAGATCTGATACGCAAAATGAAAAAAACGGATCCGGAATTCAGAAGGCTGTCAAAGAACAACCAGCTAAATCATTACTTTGCTGGAAGCAACATAAACGAATTGTACGAGAAGGTGGAGGCTTTTTTGCCGAACGACAGAAAATCAATAATGAAAGAAATAATTGAAGCCGGAAATGAATTTTCGGTCAGAACCCGGAAGAAAGACTCCGATGTTTATCTGGTCATAAAGGCTTCGGTTGATGAAGGCACAAGCGAAAATACCGTCTCAAGACTTGAGTTCGAAGAGAAGATCGATCTTACGCTTGACGAGATCGATAGTTTGATACTGGAGGTCGGATATACCTATCAAGCAAAATGGTCTCGAGAGCGTTCCGAATATACGTATAAAAAAATGAACGTATGTATAGACAAGAACGCAGGTTACGGATATGTGGCAGAGTTTGAAAAGGTTATCGATGATGAAAAGAAGATCCCTCAAGCAAAATCAGAAATTAAACGATTTATGGAAGAACTTGGACTCGAAGAACTTCCCCAAGACAGACTGGGAAGGATGTTTGATCACTACAACAAAAATTGGGAAAAATACTACGGGACGAACAAAACCTTCACGATCAAATAAGTGCTAAACCGGAAACTGTTTTGACAATACCAGAGCTCCGTATATCCCTCCGATCGCTCCAAGTTCGGCCTTTTTGATCTCAGGGATATGAGGAAGGAAATTGGCGAACTTCTCGACATGATGACGTATTCTGTCAATTGGAATGGCCGGATCCCCCACCACCATTGATCCGCCGATGACCACCGTGTCCGGGGACCAGAACAGGATCGAGTTAAATACACCTATCGCACTTTCAAATGCAAGTCTCTCCCATATCTCCGCGTCAACCACATCCCTGGGATCCATCCCCGTGGTTTTGTTGAGGGCCGTGCCGGATACATGATCTTCGAAGGTGGATGCGGGGGTTACGTCCAACTTGTATGCCAAGGCTTTCTCTTTGTTGATCAATGAGTGATTTATTATATGGTGACCGGGCTCGAATCCGACCGTCGCTCTATCTATCAGTCCATCAACTATCCTGGCACCGCCCACACCGGTACTGATGGTAATATAGGAGCATATTTCACTTCCTACTCCGGCGCCGTAATGAACCTCTCCCAGGCCCACCACATCTGAATCATTCCCGACCACCAACGGCGCCGAGAGTTTATCCTCGAAGATCCGACGGATCGGCTTATCCACCCATCCGGACATATTGGGGGAATATACCAACCCTTCCATCTTCTTATCCCAGACACCGGTTATTCCTCCCCACATTCCTTCGATCTTCTCACCATCGGCGATGGCCAGAGCTGTTTCGCAAAAAAGCTCCGCACCTTCCTCCACACTGACCGGAGTATCATGTATGATCGGTTCGGAGAATTTTTCTCCGTCCTCGGTTGAACTGATCCTGATCTTACTTCCACCTATGTCAAATAATATCTTCATATTCACTTCATTAGCTTTTTAAATTTCTCAATAAAAGGAACCGTGTCAGGGTCCGTCTTATAACGAGAGACCGAAAGTTCCAATGATGCCCAATCGGCGACCAACAGTCCTTTAAAGATCTTTTCCGCCCTACTGCTCCCTTCCAACTTGAACCTGAAGGTTTTTATACCTCTTTCCTTGTATATCTGCTCCGTAATGTCCATTCTTTTTTGAATTCTGGGATGATCCTCTTCATCCGAGAGGATATAAACGGCGATCTCGGAACTCAAGCGTCTGGTGCCCTCTACGGCCCCGAACCCTTCCATCTCATTGTGGTTCAACTCCGGAAAGACATTATAAAATGATGGTATCTTGGTCGTCTCATTGAATTTGATCTTCCAGTTATAAGCAAGGGTCAGATTGTCTGAGGAAGCGTATATCAAAGGTATCAGACCGCTTAGATTTTCAGCGACCTCCAAGCCTTTTGCGCGTTCCCTTTTGGGATCCAGCTTATCCGCAAGTCCTCGAAGTTCACTTAAGGATCTATCACTTCCTAAAAGTGCGGCCAAAGCCATAACGGAATGACCCACCGCATTTCTTGGTTGTATACCTTCATCAGGTACCACGATCATGGGCAGAGCCGATCGATCGGCGAGGGCTTTCATTTTCCCTCCCGTTGTTATCACGGCCACATTAGCCCCTTCATCCATTGCTTCTTCCAGAGCATCAAGGGTTTCCTCAGTATTTCCCGAGTAAGAAACAAACACAAAGAGGATCTTCTTTTTTTGAGCCGGCGAGATATCGGGCAAACCGTAACCGTTATGGATAGTTATCGGCAAAGAAGGATCAACTGCCTTAAGGATACCTCCGCACAGATGGGATCCACCCATGCCTACAACCACGACCGATTCGTACTCGGTGAACAGTTTCTTCTTATCGATCATTTCCGGTTTAAAACGGAACTGATCAGGTAAACCCAGTATCGCTTCTTCCATTTATCAAAATTTTAAAAATAATAATCTTATTCTAACTTAAAAATACGACCTATGCAGTTATGATCGGCGCTGATGTGCTCCCGTCCCCATTTAATTCTCGAAGGGCATGGGAGCGAAATGTATCACATGTTCGAGCACGGTCTTGACGGAAACACGCTGGTCGGCGTTCATTTTCTTTATTGCCGGAAGGGTGCGGATGAACCTTATTAGAGCCTCGTGCTCGGGCGGCCCTTCTCGCATCTTGTCATAAATAACCTCCTCCAGCAGATCGAGAAACATCTGAGCTCCGGCCTTATCACGCTCATCGATATATTTTTTTAGCATTTTGCTTCTTACCGCTATGGTCGAAGAAAGGAACTCATCTACCGAGACCGAACAGCCGGTCTCCGTCTCAAGGAACGAGATCGCGAGCCTGGAATAAAGGGTGGTCAGAAGGATATCTTCGGACGGAATTATCAATATGAAACGAATATGGCGTGGCGTACTTTCAAAAAGTTTGAGCAGTGCGTTCTGAGATTCGGTGGTCATGGTGTGGGTCTCAAGAACGCACACCTTTTCCGAGTCCTTTGCCGGATTTACACTGCTCCAATTACGTAAAAAATTCGCGTCCTCGATCGCAAAGGAACCCTTAACATAGTGAAGAAGGTCGGGATTCTCTTTTAAAGTAACATCCCAGCAGGTGCTTACGGCTTTCAATATCCTCTTTCCGCCCTCCGAAGGGTTTCGAGTAATGAAGCAGAATGCATGATGATGGGATCTTTTAAGAATTCCCTCAACGGAGTCCGTCTTAGACGAACCCGAATGCTCCTCCACTCTCTCCGCATTAGTATTTTGTGGTAATGCTTTTCTTGTAGACATCAAGATGTTCTAATGCGATCCCGGTTCCCCGCGCCACGCAGTACATTGGGTCTTTCGCAAGGCGTGCGTTCACCCCGATTCGCCGGTTGACCAGTTCGGTGAGATTCCTAAGCTGAGAGGTCCCTCCCGTCATAACTATGCCTTGATCTACTATATCGGAAGAGAGCTCGGGAGGTGTCTCTTGAAGAACCTCCTTTATCGCCCGGATCATTTCACGCAGATCCTTCGTTATGGCTTTAAGTATCTCGTTACTTTCCACCTCTATGGATCTGGGAAGCCCCGATACGAAGTCCCTTCCCTTTATGGTCATCGTTAGGTCCTCTTCCAACGGAATGGCGGAAACCACTTTTATTTTCACATCCTCTGCCGTCTTATCACCTATTCCGAGATTGAAATTCTTTTTGACGTAGTCGGCTATGGACTGGTCAAGCTTATTGCCTCCGTACTTTACCGAAGTCGACGAAACGATACCTCCAAGTGAGATCACAGCCACATCCGTCGTACCCCCGCCGATATCGACGATCATGTGCCCGGTGGGTTCATGGATCGGGATTCCCGCCCCGATGGCCGCCAGAATGGGCTCCTTGACCACATAGGCGTTACGTGCCCCCGCTCTGATGGCCGCCTCAATGACCGCACGCCTTTCCGTCGAGGTCACTCCTGCCGGCACAGATACCAGAACGTCGGGCTTCATTATGTTGAACCTTCCGAGAGCTTTATCCAGATAGTATCGAAGCATGGCCTCAGTGACGCGGTAATCGGCAATAACTCCGTCCTTCATCGGGCGATATGCAACTATGGCCTCAGGTGTTTTCCCCACCATCTTTTTAGCTTCCGCACCTATCGCCAGTATCTTATTATCTTCCTCAGAGACGGCTACGACCGACGGTTCATTCAGAACTATCCCTTTTTTGGGAACGAATACCAGGATATTCGCGGTGCCGAGATCTATTCCTATTTTTTTGTAAAACAATCCCATATGCTTATACGAGAATACATTATATATCAAATAAAAACAAAGCGCCAAATCAAATGGTTCACATAAAACTTTCACGATATAGCGTATATGATATACTTGTTCCAATATGGAAAAAACAAACACGATACATCTCAACAAAATAGGTCATTTAGTACAAAGATTCAGGGAAAAACACGGTCTGACCCAAAAGGAACTTGCCGAGAGAATGGGCACCACTCAAAGCGCGGTGGCTCGAATAGAGGCCGGTGACCAGAACGTCAGTGCAACCACCCTTTCTAAAATGAACCATGCCCTTGGAATAAACCTTTTCCACATGGATTCCGGTACTTTGACCGTGCGAATAGAAGGAGGCCGGAAGCTCAAGGGATCGATAGAAACAAGAACATCTAAAAACGGAGCAGTTGGCCTTTTATGCGCCTCGATGCTTAACAAAGGAAGAACCACCCTTAAAAACGTACCTCGCATAGAGGAGGTCTTCAGGATCATTGAAGTATTGGAGAGCATCGGCTTTGATATCAACTGGAAAAACGGTGACCTGGTCATAATTCCGCCTAAGAAAATATCGCTGAAAAAGATAGACAAAAAAGCGGCGGGGAGAACCCGCAGTATAATCATGTTCTTAGGACCCTTGATCCATCGTCTTTCTTCTTTCGAGCTTCCTCAGGCAGGCGGATGTCGCCTCGGAAGTAGGAATGTCAAACCTCATATTTTTGCGTTGGAGTCATTGGGCGTATCGATCAACGAGAGTTGCGGGAAGTATTTGGTCTCAACTCCTAACATCAAGGCCGGTGACATCGTTCTATACGAATCGGGTGATACGGTCACCGAGAACGCCCTTATGGCCGCGGCGGGTATCGAAGATACCACTACGATCAAATTCGCTTCGGCCAATTATCAGGTTCAGGAAATGTGTTTTTTCTTAAAAAAGCTTGGGGTCGAGATCGAGGGAACGGGAACTACGACACTTAAGATCAGAGGTCTATCGAATATTGAAAAGGATATTTCTTACGATCTGAGCGAGGACCCGATAGAGTCGATGTTCTTTCTGGCCGCAGCCATCGTGACAGGTTCATCCATAACCATAAAACGCTGCCCCATAGATTTTTTGGAGCTGGAACTCCTGAAACTGGAAAAGATGGGATTCAAGTATAAAAAAAGCAAACAGTATCTCTCAGCCAACGGAAACACGAAACTCGTTGATATAACCACATACCCGTCTAAGATGGCGTCTCCTGACATCAAGATCGAACCCAGACCGTATCCGGGTCTTAACATCGACAACCTCCCCTTCTTTGCGGTTATCGCCACCCAGGTTGAAGGCCAGACCTTGATCAACGACTGGGTGTATGAGGAGCGCGCGATCTATTACAAGGAGCTCGACAAACTTGGAGCCAAGACCATACTTGCCGATCCCCATCGGATCTATATTTCCGGGAAAACACCCCTGAAGGCCAATGAGATAATCTGCCCTCCGGCTCTGCGACCCGCCGCCATAATACTCATAGGCATGCTTGCAGCTGAAGGTGTCTCCACTTTGCGAAACATCTATAGCATAAATCGCGGTTACGAAAGCATTATTGAGCGACTGAACAGTTTGGGGGCATCCATTGAATTTCAATCGAATATCTGAATAACCTCCTGTTATTTGCGAACAGTCAACCTCGACGGGATCCGGGTTTTAAAATTCGGTTTCTGGTCTGCGAACGAAGGTGCTATAATTGCTTCACTATGGATCTTGTCACGGTCACGCCATTGGCTCAAACAACGACAAAAAACGAACTCAGTTACTTCACCGACCTTGAACTTAGCGAGGGTTCGATCGTATCGGTGAGTATAAGGAATCGGGTCACTCCGGCAATGGTGGTAGGCAAAGAGTCGGTTACCGACGCCAAAACCCGTATTAAAGCGGGAGAGCATAAGTTCAAAAAAATTGACGGTATATTGGCCAAAAAACTCTATTCCGCCGATGTCATCGAAGCTGCGAGAATGACATCAGAGTTTTATGCCATACCACTCGGCGGGATCTTGAAAGCCGTAACCCCAAAGTCCGTTCTGGATGATCCTCCGGATATAGAAAAAGACGAAGAAAGAACGGTCAACGAAATGAAGCCTGAATCAATGGTCTTACAGCTCTCCAGGGATGAACGTATGGTGTTCTACAAGCAGTACATCAGAGGTGCGCTGGCCCGAGGTAGAGGTGTGTTCATATGTGTTCCGGGAGTTAAGGACGTCGAATATATTTCCAATATCCTAAAAAAAGGTATTGAACATGTCACGCTGACTCTTCACGGCAACATGAAGGCGAATGAGACCCGGAGGTTATGGGAATCCGTATCGGACGGTGAACCCAAATTAATAGTTGCAACGGCTCTTTTTCTTTCCGCCTTCGACGGCTCTTTCGATACCCTTATCCTCGAAAGGGAATCTTCAGATTCATACTACACCGGAAAGAGACCTTTCTTTGACTTCGGATACTTTGCCGAAGCGCTCGCCAAAAAGACCGGAGCCAAGTTCATAGCCGCCGACAGCATCCTTTCGGTGGAAACATATGAAAAATACCTCAATGACCGGTCGATGGAAGCCGCGCCGATCAGGAAAAACTACAGGGATGGCGCCAAGGTCTCCGTGATAGACATGATCTCCATTGAGGATAAGGAGAAGAAGAATTCCGCTATGCCTTTTTTAAGTTCCGGGGTCCTTAAAGCAATATCCGAGTCTCACACTCGGAGATGCTTCGTCTACACCGCAAGACGAGGGCTCTCACCCACCACCACCTGCGGTGATTGCGGTTACACGTTCTTTTGCGATAAATGCTTCTCACCCATGGTATTGCACGGAAAACGCGATAAGCGCCTCTTCATATGCCATACTTGCGGCAACTCCGAGGATCCTGATGATGAGTGTCCGAAATGCGGATCATGGAAACTTGTACAGCTCGGGATAGGAAGTGAGCGTGTGGCCAAACTGCTCCAGAGGATCTTCCCGAAAAGAGAGGTCATACGTCTGGACTCGGACAACGCATCCACTCCGAAAAAAGAAAAAGATCTTTGGAACAAATTCAAGGAGACTCCCGGGAGCATACTGGTTGGAACGGAGATGGCGTTAAACAACATCCGCACCGGCACCGTAGAGATCGATACGGTTGCGATTGCTTCCATAGATTCTCTCCTTACCCATCCGAACTACTCCTCCGGAGAGAAGGTCTTCAGAATACTTATGGAGCTGACCCTAATGGCCGGAAAGAACATGATGATACAGACTCGTTTGCCGGAACAGAGACTTCTCCTGAACATAAAGGAAAAGAGGGTCTCAAAATTCTTTGAGGACGAACTTGACATGAGAGAGAAGCTGTCCTATCCTCCGTATACTGTTCCCATGACCGTAACTTTCTCCGGAAATAAATACAAGGTGGACGAAAAAGAACGTACGCTTGAGAGCATATTCAACTCCTACGATCCTCTCTTCTATCGCTCGATAACCGAAAAGGTCAGAGGGCAGAAAGTAAAAAAGATGCTGATCCGTGTTCCCAGATCATCGTGGCCCGACCGAAAACTTCTGGAGATCCTGAGATCTCTTTCCCCGGAGTATAAAGTTGCGGTACACCCTCCGATAATAGTTTAATATTTAAGATATGACAGCAATTCTTCAGAAAGGTAACTCCATACTTACGCAAGTGGCTCGTGAGATAAAACGGGAAGAGATCTCATCGAAATATGTCCGCGATACCATAGAACGTATGAGAGATGCTCTTAATAAAGAAGAGGACGGATTCGCCATAGCCGCCCCCCAGATAGGTGAATCGATAAGAATATTTTTGGTATCCGGAAAACCATTGGGTCAGATCAAAGGAGTCGAGGGATCTTTACCCGACAGGGTTTACATAAACCCGGTTATAATTAAAAGGTCAAAGGAAACGAAAATGATGGAAGAAGGATGTCTGAGTGTGAGATCATGGTTCGGTTTCGTTGAAAGGAACAAAAAAATAAAGATAGAAGCACTGGACCAGGACGGTAAGGTCTTTCAAGAAGGAGCAAGCGGTGTGCTTTCTCAGGTTTTTCAGCATGAGATAGACCATTTGGACGGAATTCTTTTTACCGATAAAGCGGTCAATTTAAAAAAAGAGACTCCTAAAGATCTGGAACATGAAAAATAGATCTCCTAAATACGCATTTTTCGGAAGCTCAAGGTTCTCGGTAGTGGTGCTCGATGAGATGGAAAAGGCCGAACTCATACCTTCCTTGATCGTAACAACTCCTGACAGACCCGCCGGACGGGGACAGCGCTTGAGTGCCTCTCCCGTGAAGATCTGGGCGGAGTCGCGGTCAATACCGATCTTTCAGCCTCACGGATTCAAGGACAGCGATAATATGGCGGAACTTAAAAGGATGGCACCCGATCCGACCAAAGAATGGGACATTTTCATAGTCGCATCCTACGGATATATTCTACCATCAACGGTTATCTATATGCCAAAATTCAAAAGCCTGAACATTCATCCCTCTCTCCTCCCTAAACTTAGGGGTCCGTCCCCCATCCAGGAAGCAATTCTCAAAGAAGAAGAGACGGGTGTGACCATAATGAGAATGGATGAAAAAATGGATCACGGACCGATACTCGGTCAGAGTAAGCTCAAATATCAACTGTGGCCCCCTGACTCACCCACCTTGGAATACGACCTGGCAAAAGAAGGCGCACGTCTTTTGGTGGATATCATCCCGCTTTGGACTCAAGGAAAAATAAAAGAAACGCCTCAAAATGAAAAGGAAGCGACATATTCTTCTACCATAAAAAAGGATGATGCACTATTGGATATTGAAAATGAAAGCCCCGACACTTTACTCAGAAAGGTAAGGGCTTACAAAGATAGACCAAAGGCGCACTTTTTTCTTCATTCAGCCAAAAAAGAAGGGATGAGAATCATAGTAACTGAGGCCGCTATAAAAAACGGAAAGCTTGAGATCTTAAGGGTCATACCCGAGGGTAAAAAAGAAATGAAATACGAAGATTTCCTGAAGGGTCTTTAACACTTAAAAATGTACCCGGGTCGGGTCATAGAGATTCAGTTAGAAAGATTTATGAACCGAAACCTAAAACGCTCCTCCGTAAGCGGCCGCATACCACCCTTCAACGACAACGTCCATTGAAACCAATGTGATAAAGCTGGTCAATAACACCACCAGACCGGCAATGTATATTATCGCCTTTGCAACAGTCGGAGGTTTGCTATTCAGAATGCTTTTTGAATTTTTCATATTTCCTATTTTAATTAAAAATTGTTAATCCTTACCGGAAAGTCCCCTAAGCATCTCTTTGATCTTTAAGGATCCCCGGCGAAAAAGATCTCTCTTCTTTTCTTGCGATGTACGTACTACACGCGTCATCTCATCCTTCATCTCGTCTATCGCCGCATACAGATCACCCTGCTCGACCTCCACATGGTGAACTTCACCGGCAATGTCCAGATCTATGGTGGCCACAAAAACGTCACCGGATATTTGATCTCTTACCTCTTTCCCCAACTCCACCTGGGCGAAAATACCGGCTTCCTCATCGGCGCTAATGTGCTTTTCCAATGTCTTCACTTTCTTTATGGCATAATCCTCGACCGCTTCGGTCAATTTCATGTTTCGTCCTTTTATACTTATATTTATTTCACTCATAAAGATTTAATTATGCATTGATTATTAAACATTATATCTGATCGACAAATAAATTAATGATCAGATGTCATATTCTTTTATAACGACCGATTATCTGGGCCGAATCCAAAACCAGTCCGTCCATGGCCAGTTCCACCTCTTTCTTGGTTGCGCCCTCCGGAAGATCAATAAGGGAACTCAAAGCGTGTACTTTGAAAAAATAACGGTGCTCGGTGTCCGGAGGACAAGGTCCCATGTATTTCAATGTTCCGGATGAATTGAGCCCCTTCACTCCCGCCGGCTCCTTCCCCTCTTCGATATTCAATGTTCCGGTTTCCGAAAAACCTTCCGTTTCAGGGGTTATGTTGTATATTAGCCAATGATCGAACACCTCTATGTTCTTCAGCCTCTTTACTGTATCCGGAATGTCGGGATCATCCATTATCAAAACCAGAGATTTTGCCCCCTCGGGAATCCCCGAGATCATTAAAGGTGGGTTTATATTGTCCCCGTCACAACTATACTTTGAAGGGATCTCACCCCCATTCTCAAAAGTGGTGCTTGAGACTTTCATATAAATTCATTATATCATAATATATTATGAGTCAATGTAGCTACTCGAGTATTGCCTTGCGTTCAAATTTTGTTATTATACACTTGTTAAATATAGATATTCTGGGGTAGCTCAATGGTAGAGCTCTCGACTGTTAATCGAGTGGTTGTGGGTTCGAATCCCACCCCCAGAGCTAGAGTCAGTTAAGCCCCAATGCGAAAGCGTTGGGGTTTTACTGATCTCTCACTGGAGTGGGATTCGAAAGACGGAGGCGGTATACAAGACGAGCGAAGCGAGGGCTTGTCGCCGAG
>SLDR01000021.1 GCA_007125155.1 Candidatus Campbelliibacteriota bacterium
ATGGAACGGCCGGAGTTGCCCGACCATGGCTTTATTTCAGTGAGGTCGTTCTCCGAATTGATGGAGAAGAGGTCGGAGTACTTTCAGGCTCCGGAGACTTCACGGAGATCACAAGACCGGGCACCAATCATTATCGTGCTCGCTTCAGCGGTTTAAATGAGATCATAAGAGAAGGTGATGTGGTAGAGATGACCCTTGAAGTGGCTGTAAGGAGCGCCATGACCGGAGATCGCGAGAATGACACCGTAACGGTTCAGATGCTGAATGATGCCATCAGGTTCGTTGACGGCGCCGGATTGACCCACTTCGGTCCCGCAGCGCAAGGTGAAGTTGACATGACTTTCGACGAAGAAGCCGCCGGATCACTCAGGATCATGATCAGTGACGATTCACCTGACGCCACTCACATTATTGTCGACGAGGATGCCAGAACCGATAATGTTGAACTTCTTGTCTTCGACGTTGAGGCTAGAAATCAAAATGTTACGATAGACGACGTTGATGTTGTCCTTACAACTTCAAATTCGAACCTTAACAATATGCTCCGCAGAGTAAGGCTCTATGCCGACGGTTCTCTTCTAAGTACCAAGACCTTGCCTTCAGCCACTACGGGCACCATCACTTTTGACGGCCTCAGATATGAGATCGCTCGAAACTCGGAAGTGGAGTTCTCAGTAAGGGCTGACTTCTACGAAACCGACAGGACAGGATTCGATGTACCCGACACCATCGAGATCGAGCTCGATCGAATAAGGGGAATCGATGAGGATTTCCGCAATGTTGTTGAAGAGGATATCGGTGTAGGAGCGGGTATTGAACACGGAGTGATCGACGTAGGGCTGACCGCCGAGATCGTATCAAGGAGTCAGACCAGCGAAGCTGATGGAGAGGTTGGTAAGTACACATTCGTGATAGACCTGACCGCCCACGGCGACACATTCAGATTCGCCGAAGGAGCCGTTTCAGCCACAGCCAGCGGACCCGGCACGGCTCAAATGGGGGCTCCTTTGATCGTTTCATCGACCGCGACCCTGGTCACCGTCGGTGGAGTGGAAGGGTACAGGATCGGATCCGGACAGACCAGACAGATCACCGTTGAGGTGTTCATCAATGATGTTACAACGACCGGTCAATATAGGGTCACTCTCGAAGAACTTGAGTACGGAACAACCACCTTTACCGGAGCCGCCTCAAGTCCGCTCCAGTTGGGTGCACCCGACTTTCGTTCCGGATTGCTTACCATCCTGCAGTAGAATAGAACATGCAGATGCGACGCATTCTCTTGTCTTAAAGGACATGATCTAGTGGTTTTAAAAACCCCCGCCAAAGCGGGGGTTTTTATTTGGCCGGATCTTCTCATATCTTAAAAAACCAAATCCCGGAATTCCACAGTAATCACATTCCGGGGAAGTCAGACTTCCCCAAACCCTTATTTAAAGCCATATTTTTGCCAACAAATAATCCCTCGCAAAAAGTCTTTATTTCAAGCGACATATTCAGCATATTTTCAATCTGGGGAAGTCAGACTTCCCCAGAAAATATAAAGTTATTATAATAACCTTATGCGAAAAGAGCCCTATGCAGTTGGAAACATAATTCATGTTATCAAACGTGGCGCCAGAGGATTGGAGATCGTTCAAGACCCCGGGGATCGTTGGCGTTTTCTATTAATGCTGAGACATCTGAATGACAAATATCAACCCAAGGATTGGCTTCGTGATCTTGTGAGAGAGGACCTGGTTAAAACAATGCAGAGACCCTCATTTTGGCCTGAACAGGAGCATTTAACCAAGATCTTAGGATTTACTCTATTGGATAATCATTTTCATCTTATTCTTGAAGAAACAGAAGATGGTGGTGTAACCGATTTTATGAGACGGCTTTGCTCAAGCATGACGAAGGGTTTCAATGAAAGATATGGAGAGAAAGGCTCTTTGTTTCAAGGTGCTTTCAGGTCTGTAACCGTAACTTCCGACCGCCAACTACAACGCCTGGCAATCTATGTAATGGTGAAAAACACCTTGGAGATGTACCCGGAAGGGGGACTTAAAGAAGCCCTTAAAGACCTCGATAATGTTTGGGAGTGGGCGGTACGGTACCCTTACTCAAGTTTGGGTGACCATGTCAGCGAAAGAAGCTCTCTGATTGTTGATAAAGGTGTTTTGGGAGAGATATTTCCCTCACCTGAGATCTTCAAAAAATTCTCTTTTGAGGTTATGAAAGATTATCAAAATGAACTCATAACCCCTCTGGGGGGATTAACATTGGAAGAACCAAGCTTATGATCTGGGGAAGTCAGACTTCCCCAAACCCTTATTTTAAGCCATATTTTTGCCAACAAATAATCCCTCGCAAAAAGTCTTTATTTCAAGCGACATATTCAGCATATTTTCAATCTGGGGAAGTCAGACTTCCCCAAGTGTTGTGATTTCATTAAATGACTTGTCCTGGAGCGGGTTATAAGAAATAGTTATAAATATAGTTATACAGACAGTCATAGACATAGTTGTACACATAATTATCCACATAGTTATCCACAGGTAAGATCTCTGTTTGGCCGGTTTATCAAAGAAGTTGGGAGACGTCTTTTTTGAATGTTGTTAAAAAAACAATCTGTCCTTTTTACGTTTTATTTTCAACGTAAATTGGTCATATGGTATGTCTTAACTTTAAGGTATATTTTGATAATTAAAGAGACGGACATCTTTTAACGGACCGATCAGAGACATGAACTGTGGATTACTTTAATGTCCTTATCTTGAAACGTCCTTCATTATACATCTAACTGAAAAGCCCATATTTTTTGCGGCGGCCGTTCGTCTTACACTCTCGGAACTCTCCGGCATAATGGTCCTCCTCCACCCGGAGGCGTCTATTGTTGAGGTCCAAAAGTTGGCTCGTTGACCGATCCAGCTATATATCCCATTGCTTAACCGATATCCGGCCGGAATTGCGCTAAAACCGGAGGAGTTCAGGTCTTTTCTGGTGCCGATCTCAGGATCGGTCCAGAGATCGGGCTCTCCTGAAAGGGCCGTCGCCAGGTTACTTCCCCTCCAGTAAAGAAGATCAACTTCCTCATCGCTCATTCCCATGTACCTTTCAAGCTCTTTCCAGTCATCATCTAAGGGGACATACCATCCTTCGGGACATATTCCTTCTGCCACAGCGTAAACGTTGTAAAGACCTCCGTATATTTCACAGTTCTCATTTCGATTTCCGTAGCAAGCGTAAGCGCCGATCTTGTTGTTCCCGGCCTCTCGCCATGAGGTGTTTGATTCCGGTCGGGGGATGTCCACTCCGTCTTTGAACGTGGTCGTTTTAAGATTGTCCGCCATCCAACAGCGCTCCCCGATCTGCACAGTGTTGTACGAATTCTCATCAATATCATTCACTTTGTCGATCCCGCACCTGAAATGGTCAGTCTCGTTTCGGTCGTTGGTTATAAAAATAATTGCTAAAAACAACGTCAAAATAGCAACCATTGATAAGATCCATTTTTTGTATTTTATATCATAGATCAAGCTCATGTTGAGTTTTCTATCTTTTTATACAACGGACCGAATGGCCGTTGTTCTTGTTTATGTTATCGATCCTGTATATTCCCGTATTTCCCGTGTATATTTCACGACTTATGGCATTGTTGTCATCGGTCTCATCGGCCGTCCAGAAGTTGGCATTGGACCCCAGATTGCCATAGTCGCCGTATGAACGGCGATATCCGGCCGGTACGGCGTTAAAACCCGAGTCTCCGAAAGATTCGGTCTTTATTCCGTCTTTCCCCCACAGATCGATATATCCGGCCAGTTTACTTCCCTGATCTACACCTCTGTACCATCTCTCCTGAGCCTTCGCCGGACTCATTCCCAAAGAGACCTCAAGTTCTCTCCAGTCGGAATCGTTGGGAATGGACCAGCCGTCGGGACAGAGACCCGAAGGGTTTATTACCGCATAGAAGTTGTACAGAAGACCGTATGTTTCGATCATTTCTATTTCCGAAGTTACCTTTTCACCGATATATCGATAAGGATATTCGTGATCATAAACGGCATATGACCCTTCCTCGTCGTACCACCATTCGTCGTGGTCCTCTATCTTTAGTATCGGCGTTCCGTCACTGTAAGTCGTGGTCTTAAGGTTCTCGGCCATCCAGCACTGCCGGCCTATCGATACGGTTTCATATGTGTTCCCGTTCTTGTCTTCCAACGACCCTTCATCACAGAAGTTTATCTGAGCCTTTTCTTCTTCTTTATTTTCGGCGCTCAAAAAGGAGAAAAGCAACCATACCGTACCTATAATTCCCATTATCAGGAATATGTTATTCAGATGTTTTAACATGTTTATTTATGAAATTAAATCACAAAAAGTGAATGTTTAAAACCTGAAAACGAGTTTTCAAGTGTTTGTCCACTCGATATCCCTTTTTTGTCTTTAAAAGATGACAGATCCGAAGGGTGTCATCATGGCCGGATGATAATATCCGGATCTTGGGGTTTATTATTTCATTCTTTAGTGGTATATTTTTTTTATTATGCCCGCACTGGAAAAAGGTCTACGGTACTTCATAATATTCGCTGTTTTTTTCGCTGTTCTGCTGACCCCCTTTATCTTTTCCGGTTCACTCTTTTTTCCTTACGTGGTGGGCAAGGCCGTCTTTTTCAGGATTTTGGCCACTTTGGTTTTCGGAGCCTGGGTGCTACTGGTCTTTCTTGACAGACGTTATCTTCCTTCCTTCAACTGGATAACGGTGGTATTCGGGATCTTCATGGTTTGGGTCCTGATCGCCAATATTTTCGGACACATGCCCTCGGCCAGTTTTTGGTCGAATTTCGAGAGAATGGAAGGTTATTTGAACCTTCTTTCCGTTTTCGCCTTTTTTATCGTCGCTTCCAATGTCTTGGATTCGAAAAGGATCTGGTATCGCCTTTTCAATGCTTCCATAATTGCGGCGGGCGTGATGGCTATCATAGCACTTACGCAGTATGCAGACGGCGTCAGCCGGGCTGACGGTCTTTTGGGGAATCCGATATATCTGGCCGGTTATATGCTTTTTCACGTCTTTTTGGCTCTCTTTTTCGCACTCAGGTATATAAGATCGAATGTGTATCTTGCCGTGATATATGGCTCCTCGGCTGCATTTTTCGCCTCCCTCGTCTTCGTTACCGGAACCCGCGGAGCGATGTTGGGGTTGGTTGCCGGACTATTCATCGCCACTTTTCTTGTTGCGATCAGGAGAGGGGAGAGGAAATGGATCAGGTACGTCGCTTTCGGCGGTCTGGCCATAGCCTTATCGTTGGGGGCTCTTTTTTCAACGGTCGTTTTTATCAACAATTATGAACCGGTCAAAGATGCCGCCTGGGCTCAGAATTTTAATGAGACCGTAGGTGATCTGCCGGCCGTAAAGAGGTTCTCGAGAATTTCCCTTTCGGAGGGTGACGCAATGGCGCGCTTCGTTCTGTGGGAGATGGCCATTGAGGGAATAAAGGAAAATCCCATTTTGGGTATCGGACAGGAGAACTATATACATGTTTTCAACTCCAATTTCAGACCGGAGCTTTTCGAGAGGGAGACGTGGTTCGACAGAGCTCACAATATATTCTTGGAATGGGGTGTGGCAGGCGGGATCCCGGCAATGGCTCTTTATGTGGCCATATTTTTGACAGCAATAATAATGCTTTGGAGGACCAGAGACCTCGATCATTATGTAAAGGCGATCTTTTCGGCTCTTTTTGTAGCTCATGCGGTTCAGTCTTTCTTTGTTTTCGAGAACATCACAAGTCATGTTCTTTTTATTACATTTTTAGCATTTGCGACGTTTGTTACGACCGAATATGACACCCAAAGGTCCCGGCAATCGCTTGTTTCTCGGGAGACCTTCAAGTGGGGAGTGTTTCCACTGGTGTTGGTCTTGACTCTTTTCACCACATATCATCTGCATATAAAAGCTTTGCAAGCAAATATGATGATAATTGACGGGGTTATGTCGATAGAATGCGGGGTCTACATGAGTCAATTTCCGTGGGGCGAGTTGACCGAGGAGTCGGCTCGGCAGTTCAGGGGCG
The DNA here is from genome assembly GCA_007125155.1 of Candidatus Campbelliibacteriota bacterium. Taxonomy (GTDB): domain Bacteria; phylum Patescibacteriota; class Minisyncoccia; order Phycocordibacterales; family CSBR16-193; genus SKVL01. The sequence continues at coordinate 6,060 of SLDR01000021.1, forward strand.
GTAGATGCGCCGGATTTTTACCTGCGGATATATCTTCGAGGATATCATCAGGAAGAGAGTACTCTCGAGAAGAGATAGTGGAACATGTTCTAGATCAAACAGCCGATTCATTTCAAGGGGTTTCCGGTGTTAGCCCGATCGGCCGACAGGAGGCGGCGGAGCTGTTCTCCATGCATGTTTTAAAGGTCGTTAACCTTGATATTGACAACGAGATCAAAAACTCGACCTTAAGCAGATCGGAGCGAATGTTGTTGGATCTTATTGAGATCGAGCCTGAGCAAACACGCGCACTTCTATTTTTGGGAAGATTCTATCTTAATATCGGACAGGATCAAAGAGCGGTTGAAGTTCTGGAGAAGACCCTTTCTACCGCGCCGGAGAGACAGCTTGTGCTCATCACGTTGGGACAGTCTTACAATAGGACGGGTGAGTATGAAATGGCCCATGAGGTGTTCAAAAAAGCTCATAAACTCGATCCTTCCTTCAGAGATCCCTTGATACATTATGCCGCATCTTTTTTGTATTTGGGGGACGAGGATTCTTTTGAAAGAGTCGTTGAACCTCTTTCCGAAAGAGAGATACTTTTTGAGGAGGCATTCGTTGAACCCCTGGAGAAGCTGGGAGAGTACGACACGGTCATTGAGATCAGAGAGAGAAGAGTGGAAGAGATCGTTGAAGAACTCGGATCGGATCCGATGAAGCTGAGTGAAGAGGAGATAAGGGATGTTTGGTCGGAGTATCGACGCTTGATCCAGACTTACGAACGGATCGATGATCCTCACAAGGCTATTGAAGTCGCCGAGAATGCCGGAGAGAATTTTCCTCAACTGGCTAATGTGGCCAACGAAGCCATTGAAGCCATGGAGGAAAAGATCGAGAATTAGGGGCCGCTCCGTTCGCAAATTTGAAAGAAAGTGAAACGGTGTTATAATCCTTTTTCATTATGGTTACAAAAAAGTTCGCTATATTCGGAGTTTCCACGATATTCATACTTTTTATGCTTTTCTTGTTCTTCCTCTCGAGTGATATAGACAACGGTCCCGTGCCACCCGATAGTGAAGAGAGAGAGATCTTCACAAGGGCTTTTAATGGAGAGACAAGAGCTGTTTGTGCAATTCGGCCAATTGAAGGGCAAGAGAACCATCAGAAAGGGGATATTTTTGTTTCGAACGGTTCCATCAATCTTAATTTTGAGTCAAACGATGAAAAAGGCTACATGTTGATGACCGCAGAGGGTGATCTTCACATATGGATGGAAGAGGCCGGCGAAGGGATACTCCTTTCCGCCGACTTTATCACCGAAGGAGAGGTCGACTACGGGGAAGAACGTGTTTTTATGAATACTTTGCTCAGCGATTATTTCGCTGATCTGAATGAAGAAGGAGGGCTACTTTGCCGGGAAGAGGATTTTGATGAAAATCTTATGTATATTCCGGGTAATGTTGAGTTCATCTCTGTCTCCGACGGCCTGATCCCTCATTAAAAAGGGCCTGCTATTTTTTAAATAAATGGCCGATATCCCCGAAAACATAATTTTGGTAGACAAACCCCCCGGAATAACCTCTTTTGACTGTATAAGAAGGCTCAGACCTGTTTTGGGGGTTAAAAAGATGGGCCACGCCGGGACTCTGGATCCCTTGGCCACAGGTCTTATGATGATCGGAGTCGGAAATATCGGGACAAAAAAACTGAATAACTTCAAAGGTATGGATAAAACCTACGAAGTAACGGCTCTTATGGGAAGGAGCACGACGACGGGAGATACGGGAGGCGAGACCGTTGATGAGATGGAGCTCCCGGATTTGGCAAGAGAAGATGCTGAAAATGCAGTAATGGGCTTGGAAGGAGAACTCGAACTCCCGGTCCCGCTTTATTCGGCCGTTAAAAGGAAAGGCAAACCTCTTTACTGGTATGTTCGAAAAGGGATAAAAATGGAGCGGCCGATCAAGACGATGATAGTTAAAAGAGCCGAATTTGAAGATGTTAAAAAAGAAAAAGATCAAATATACATAATATTTACCGTTGAGGTTTCCGCAGGGACCTATGTGAGATCGCTGGTTGAAGAGTTGGGACTCAGACTGGGCTTTCCATCTTCGGTTTCAGCCTTGAGGCGCATCGCAATAGGCGATATTTCCATAAAGAACGCCCTTTCTCTGGAAGATATTGAGTCGGGGGAGAAGAAGATCGACAACATAAACCTTGACTCATGATCGAATAAAAGGGTCCTTGCATAAGAAGCAATATTCGTCATATATTGTCAAATAAACCATAATGTGTATTATTTGGCTATGAATACCGGTCGATACTTAAGAATACCTTTGTTTTTAATAGGGGCACTCGGTCTGTCATTTCTTGTTTCTCCCTTTCTTTTTTCCGTTCTTTTGGCGGATATCATAGAAGATCCTTATTTCAATGAAAGTTGTGCGGAGATATTGCTTACCTGGGGACCGGTGGAAAGAGCGGAGAGATATATTCTATACAGGGATACTGAAGAAATTTACAGGGGCGCCGTTCGAAGCCATCTTGACACGCCTTTGGTCATGAATACCCGTTATGCTTATTCTCTGGTCGCCGTCAACAGAGGAGGCGAGAGTGAGATGTCGGGTGAGGCTCTTATATCGGCCGAAAGACCCTGTCCTCCGGATCCCCCAGAGGAGATCTTCGTTCTGGATTCTCCATGTGGAGGTGTGGTCACTATTGAGTGGACACCTCCTCCGAGAGCCGAAAGGTATCAGGTTGTTCGCGACCCCGTTCCCGTACTGACAGGGGGTGTTTTCGACTGGACGGAAATGAACATGATTTATGAGGGTACGGACACCGTTTTACAAGAATACGGTCTTAAGCCGGGAGGTTATTACTCATATGGGGTCAGAGCTTGGAATGAAACAGGATGGGGTGAATGGAACAGAAAGTTCATCAGAGCCAGTTTGGAATGTCCGCCTGAAAGACCGCTCCCGCCTGTCGGCATTTAATTCTCGGTATTTATATGGAACACTCGACAAAGAAAAATAATGGAAGAAGATCAAGCAATATCTTTACTTTCGCCATTTTGTTGGTTATAACTTTTTCTTTTTCATCGCCTGTCGACCTTTTTGCATCGATCTTCTCTAAAACATCGAGTGAGACGTGCGGTCAGATCACGGTTCGTTGGAACAAAGCCGAAGGTGCTGAGGAGTACGAATTGTACCGTGGAGACGAGCTCGTTTACAGGGGTAAAAATACCAAATTCATTGATATCGGACTGGTGTTAGGTCGCTCATACTCTTACAAGCTAAGGGCTTCGAACAGGGTCGGGAAAAGTCCTTTTTCCGCGACGGTTCACTTTGTTGCTCGAGACCTCTGTCGCCCTGACAGACCGAGTGATCTATTTGTTCACTCATACCCTTGCGGAGGCAGGACCATTGTTCATTGGAGTAGTGTCCCTCAGGCCGAAAGGTATGAGCTGAGTCGAGGCCGAAACGTCATATATACCGGTAATCTTAGTTATTTCTTTGATTCCAACCTTGGTCTTGATCGAAGGTATACTTATACCGTTCGCGCTTGGAGTAATGGCGGATGGGGGGATAAGGTGTCGGCATCCGGACGGTCATCCGGAAGATGTCCGCCTTTTAGCCCCGATGAGCCTTTTGCGGATAAGGCGGAGCTCGGAACGGAGGGGGATATGAGCGTTTCTCTAAGGTCTGTGCCGAGAGACGGTGTGAGAGTAAGAACCTCCGCAGATGTTATCTCGTTCGATGTCTCGGCGTATCACTCAGACATGATCGTAAGACGTATTGATGTTTTTTTTGATAAAGATCCCGGAAGATATTTGGATAAGATCGAGATAAAGATGGGAATGAGGGTGGTGGCATCGATCCCGGTCAGTTCTGAGACGGTGAGTGCCGTCGGCAGAGGAGAGTATCGGATGAGATTCAGCGATCTTTTCTTGGAGGTGAAAGAAGATAAAGCAACCCGACTCACCGTTCGGGTTAGTAGTAAGTGTTGCCGAGATCACGCGCAGGAGATGCGTGTCTATTTGAGGAACAATTCGATCCGTGCGGAGGATACTCTCTTTATGTCTCATACCTTGCCGACTGCAGGCGGAGGACCCGCCGGCCACCTTTCGAGAATATTCATCATAAATTAAAAGAATGTTTGGGGAGATTAAACATTTTTAAGCCGAAAAGATAAATTAAATATCCACAGCGATGTTGGAAAAGTTCTTGCTTTGGTTTATAAATAAAGGCAGGGTCGGGAGCGTCTTTGAAGGCGGGTGATCACGGCAACCATTCAGCTCGATCTCGACTGAAAGAGGTTTTTAAAATTAAATAGAAGGCTTATGTTGGAAAAAGTTTTTTCTTTACGTGATCTTTATTATATAACGGCTTCGGTGGCCGTTTTTTGTTTGTTTTATTCGCCGGTTCAGGCTTTTGACTGCGGTGACCTGTTGGCCGTTGATGTGAACAGTGCATCTGAAGAGGAGTTGGAATGCATTACCCATATCGGGCCTTCCAGAGCTAGGGATCTGATCTCGTTAAGACCTTTTTCTTCTATCGAAGATCTTCAAAGAGTTGGAGGTATAGGAGGACCCGGTTCGGCAACTTTGACCGCCATAGAGGATCAAGGATTGGCGGTCATCGGAGGCGGGGTGATCTTAAAAGAAAAGGATGAAACGGACACGGGAGATGAAAATGAGGAATTGAATGATGAGGAAAAAACAAAGACATCCGTGACTGAAGCGGGCCCCTCGGCTCATTCTTCTCCGGTGGAACTTTCGACACTCGATGAGATAGAAACCTTTAAGATAAGTGCGGGCAGAGATAGACTTGTTTCGGTTGAAGGCGAGGTTCGTTTTAGAGCCTATGTTGATAGTGAAACGAACATCCCCGGAAATGCCAAATTCGAGTGGGTCATGGGGGACGGTTCGGTCAAAACCGGAAGGGAGATAGAGCATCGATATTTTGCTCCGGGATCTTATTTTGTTGTTCTGACTGTCAGGATCGCCGGAGAAGAGGCTGTATCAAGGGTCAATATTGAGGTAATAGAGCCGGAAGTTTTCATCAAGAGGGCCGATGGGGGATCTATTGTCCTGTTCAACTCCGCCGAGGGAGAGGTCAATCTTGGCGGTTGGGAAATTAGGAACGGCGAAAAAAGCTTCTCGATCCCTGATAACACGATAATTGGCGCGGGAAGCGAACTGACCTTAACCGAAAGGGCCACAGGTATTCAGATCGGAGAAGGTGAGAAAATAACCCTTTACTCACCGATGGGTGGTTTCGATCACGTTCATTCGGGGGAAGGGCTTGTTCACGGGGAGAGTATTTCTCGGGAAATACCGGAAGACGAGGAAGTCAATGACGACCAAAACAGGAATGAATTGCTTTTGGAGATAGATTTTCTGCGTGAAGAGATAAATAGACTGAGAACGAATCCTACTTACTCCGAGTCTGTTGTTGAAAATGAACACGGTATTTCCGGTACCGGATATGAAAATGTCACAAATGATGGTGATACCGCTAAGGAAGCGGAAGTTTCGGTAAGCTCCGCTTCCGCGGTTCCTCAAGGAGATACGGAGGAAGGCATGGAAGAAGATGAAGACCCGGAGAGGGGCACTCGCATAGAGACCGTTTACGAAGGAGGTGGAGGAGAGGAGGGGCTCTGGAGGAAGATCCTGAGGATCCCTTCCGGGGTGTTTGAGCGTTTTTCTTTCTAGTCTTGTCGGTTATTTATCCTTAAAGGCGGAGAAATAAGATCCTTTTGGACTTTTCCACAAATAATCCACATCTTTTAAAGATATTTGATCTCCAAAGTTTTGTCGGTCGGAGGGGGTCCTGTTTTTGACATTCCTCAGTGTTTCATTTATATTCTACATCATAAAGGCCGAAGACAAGAGGTGCGATCCTTACGTGATATCAATGGAAGTGTAAGGTGAATTAAATCCTCTCGAGGCACTCGAAGTTAATTATTAACGTTCGGCCTTTAGCGAAAGGTCGATCTTTTTATTATCAATCTGAAATAAGTAAAATATATGGCGCTTACGCGAGCAAAAAAAGAAGAGACGGTGGATAAGCTCAAAGAGATAATGAATAAAGCGCGGTCCGTAACCTTTGTAAATTTCAAAGGTTTGAATGTGGAGAAGGCCAATCAGGCTCGCAAGCATTTGAAGGACCAGAATGTCGGGTATCTGGTTGCGAAAAAGACCCTTATTAAAAGAGCTCTTGACGAGGTCGGTATCTCGGGAGAAATGCCCGCTTTGGAAGGAGAGATAGCTTTGGCTTACAGCGAAGAGGATCTAACGGCTTCCGCCAGGGAGGTGTACGGGTTCCAGAAGAAGGAGTCCGGTGTGCTTACCATAGCGGGGGGAATATTTGAGGGGTCGTATAGGGATGCTGAGAAAATGACAGAGATCGCTTCCATTCCTTCAAGACCGGTACTTTATGGACAGTTCGTAAATCTTATCAACTCTCCCCTGCAGGGTCTGGTCATAGCTCTTGGCAGGATAGCCGAAGAAAGAGAAAGAACTTCGGCTTAGTGAAGCTAATATCATTAAAAATCAACTAAAAGATATTCATGGCAGAAGAAAAACAAAAAGAAGAAAAAAAGGAAGAAAAAGAGGAAAAAATATCCTCTGATGAAAAAACTGAGAAGACCGAGGAGGTTAAAGATAAATCGAAAGAGGAAGTGAAGGAAGATAAAAAGGAGGAGGATAAAACAGAAGAGGGGTCCGATAAAAAAGAGACCGAATCGGCAAAGGATGAGAGTGCCGAGACATCCGACGAAGAAGTGGAAGTTCCTGAAAAATTCAAAAAGATGGTGGAGGGCATTGAACAGATGTCCGTTCTCGATCTCCATGAGTTGGTAAAACTACTGGAGAAGAAGTTCAATGTGTCCGCCGCCGCGGTCGCCGTGGCCGGCGCCGCCGCTACGACTGACGCCACATCGGGCCAGGAGGACGAAAAGTCCGAATTCAATGTCGAGCTGAAAGATAGCGGAGCTCAGAAAATAGCAGTTATAAAGGTCGTTAAGGCCGCTCTCGGCTTGGGTCTTAAAGAGGCCAAGGACATGGTAGATGATGCTCCCGTGATGCTAAAGGAGGGTATGCCCAAAGAAGATGCCGAAGCCCTAAAGGCTCAGATCGAAGAGGCCGGAGGTAAGGTTGAGTTGAAATAGCGCCTATGACCCTTTTCTTTGTATAAAGATCTTTATACAAAGAAAAAGGGGACGGTAAGGACCGGTTTGTTGTAATGGAAGGCATCTTCGTTTCTTAAAACGGATCGAATAGAAAAAACAAAGGATCTTACGGATCACAAAAAAGGACCCGCGGAGTGCGGGTTCTTTTTTCAATTTGAACCCGAAAGGTAAAGTTGCTACAATGTTAAAGATAATTGATTTATGGATACTCTAGAGAAACTATTCGGAAGCGCAGCCAAGGTTAGAATAATGAAGATATTTCTTTTTCACCCGGCAGGTGTTTTCGATTTTGAAGAGATAAAGACGAGGACACAGATGAACTCCGTAAAGATTCGAAAAGAGATCAAGTCGCTTGAGAAGATCGGGTTCTTGAAAAAGAGGAAAAAGATAACCATAGGTAACAAAAAAGAGAAGAATAAGGACGGTTGGTGTCTGGATCCGGACTTTCCTTACATCAACCCTCTTCAGAGTATGTTGGTTTATACCAGCCCTTTTGGAAACAAAGAAATACTTAAAAAATTCCAGAGCGCGGGAAGTCTGAAACTTTTGGTGATCTCCGGAATATTCATACAGAACTGGGAAAGCAGATTGGATATACTTTTGGTCGGAGATAAGCTTAAAAGATCAAATCTGCAGTCGGCCATAAAGACACTGGAAGCCGACATGGGCTGTGAATTGCGATACACCATATTGGATACCGATGATTTTGAATACAGATTGAATATATATGACAAGCTCATTCGTGACGTGCTTGACTTTCCTCACGAGAAGGTTCTAAATAAGCTTAATATCTAAGATCCCGAAAGGGTTAAAGATCCAAAAATATGGAACAGGATATCATAAGCGGAATAGATGTTTGGATAGACAACATCAACAGCTCCTTCCAGGAGCTTTGGGAGAGTATTGCCTATGCCATCCCGAATCTGGTGGTAGCGATCCTGATCCTTATAGTCGGGTGGTTGATAGGTGTTTTTATAGGCAGGGTTGTGTCACACGTCATAAAGACCCTTCGCGTCGATGAGGCCTTGCGTCAGGCGGGAGTTGAGGACATTGTTCACAGATCCGGAATGACCTTGAATTCGGGCCGTTTCTTCGGAACCCTTGTAAAATGGTTCATAATCGTGGCCTTTCTCGTTTCAGCACTTAACTTCTTGGGGCTGGAGAGGGTCAATGAATTCATTCTCGAGGACCTTCTTTTCTATATTCCGCAGATAATCATCGCCACTCTTGTAATCTTCTTGGCCGCCCTGGTGGCCGATGTTCTTCAGAAGCTCGTGGTTGCTTCATCCAAGGCGGCCTCAATGGAGTCGGCTGAACTTCTGGGTGGGGTTGTAAAGTGGTCGATATGGGTGTTTGCAATATTTGTAGCTCTGGATCATTTACGTATAATCCCCGAAGCATTCATTCAGACCATACTTCAAGGTGTCGTTATCGCTTTTGCACTTGCAATTGGCTTATCATTCGGACTCGGAGGGCAAAAGTTCGCATCAGAGTACATCGAAAAGTTCAGGGAAAAAGAAGGAAGGAATAAAGAAAAATAATGTGGAGTCTTTTTATGTAAAAAAAGAGCTTTTTTGTTGACATTTAATGACGTATCTGTATACTGAATTGCACGTTAAGTTTATGAGGGAAATTTATTATTCATCAAGCGGGTAAACCAGTATCGGTGTTATGGTTTTTTGTCCGCTTGGCCATCCGAGCGGTTTTTTATTTCCGGTTTTGAGCCAAATGGTTCGGCTTAAAACCGGGAACGAAAGAAAGTTCCCATGATCGAACTTTGACAACTGAATAAAAGCTTAATATGCATGCATGCAGGTTGCATATTAAGCAAAAACTGTTGCGGACAGATTCTCTGCAACAGGGTAAATAAAAAAGCGTTTTTAGGTTTCTTAGCGGGAAACCTAAGGGCGTATGGTGGATGCCTAGGTTCTAAGAGGCGAAGAAGGACGTGGCACGACTGCGATAAGCTTCGGGGAGGTGTCTAGCAACCTTTGATCCGGAGATATCCGAATGGGGAAACCCGGCCGCTGAGGCGGTCACCTCGCTCTTTCATAGTTTCCGATATCGTGAGACATCGCAATTATCATTATTGCGTAATGTTGCATGATAAATCGGGAGTTCTGAAAGAGCGGGGAGCAAACTCGGGGAATTGAAACATCTTAGTACCCGAAGGAAAAGAGACCAATAGGAATTTTCTTAGTAGCGGCGAGCGAAAAGGAAACAGCCCAAACCCGACCGCATCACACGGCGTGTGATGCGACGGAAATTCAAAGCACGAAATTCTAAATTCCAAACAATATCAAAATTCAAAATAAAAATACCAAACGAATAATGTTGTGGTTTTGAATTTATGATTTAAATATTTGGATTTGTTTAGGATTTGGAATTTGTATATTTGGATTTTACCGCTTCGCGCTTCGCGTGATGCGGTCGGGGGTTGTAAGACAACGACGTGGCATAATGCCGGAAGAGTTACAAAATAATATGTTAGCAGAATCAGCTGGAAAGCTGAGCCCCAGAGGGTAATAGCCCCGTAAGCGAAAGCATATTATCTCTTCTGTTGTTGATCTTGAGTACTTCGAGACATGAATAGCTCGGGGGAATCAGGGAGAACTAACTCCCAAGGCTAAATACTCTTAGAGACCGATAGTGAACCAGTACCGTGAGGGAAAGGTGAAAAGAACCCCGGCGAGGGGAGTGAAATAGATCTGAAACCATACGTCTACAAGCAGTCGACGAGGTCTTTGTACCTCTACGGCGTGC